>NZ_JAFCUK010000002.1:0-437957 GCF_049896485.1 Sphingomonas sp. DC4900 | reverse complement strand
ACCGCTCTCGCCACACCACAGATCGAGGAGGTACCGCCCCTACAGATTACACCCAAGGCCGCCTGAACGATGCGGCCCGGTGGCACACCTGAAATTACACCACGTTGACGGACACGACCGCTATCATGACGCGGTGACGGCGCGGCGCAAGGGTGGTTGTGGGGGTGATTGGTGTGGGGTGTGTGATGCCTCACCCTGCGTCATTCCGGCGTGCGCCGGGATGACGAATGGGCTTGGGGGGTACTCGGAGTGGATCGGTTGTGGCGGATGCGGCCTTGTACCCTCCCGGCCGTCATTCCCGCGGAGGCGGGAATCCCGACCGGCTGGCGGTGCGCTTCTATCGCTGGCGTTGGAGGTTATGGATTCCCGCCTTCGCGGGAATGACGGGGGTTGTGGGGCGGGGGTGCGTTTGACGCCGTTGCCCGTTGCCCGTTGCCCGTTGCCCGTTGCCCGCTGCCCGCCGCTCCCCGCCGCTTGCTGCCTACCACCTTCCGCTTGCCTACCGACGAGGCCCGCGCATCGGCCGCCCGCCCGCGCTCTCCAAAATGACGAAAACTTCATCTGGATGCCATGGGGGGGACAGGCCGGTGCGGGCATGTCGATAGGATGGGTTGGTTTGCGTCGCGATCGATACGGCATCATCTTGCCTGGGTGGGCGGGATCGCGCTCGGCGTGGTGGCGGTGATGGCGGGCGTGGCGGCGCTGGCGGGGTTCTTCGATCGCGATCCGGTCGTGCTGCTGCCCGCGGAAGGCACGGCGCGGCCCGTCGCCGCGCTGTATCTGTCGGGTGATATGGGGCTGCGCTTCGGCCCCAATCCCACCACGACGCGCACGCTGGCGGCGAACGGCGTGACCGTCGTCGCGCTGAAATCGCCGACGCTGTTCCGCTTTCACCGCACGCGCGGCGAGGTGGACCGGATCGTGGCCGATGCGGTACGGACCGCGCTCGCGCGCAGCAGGGCGTCGCGGATCGTGGTGATCGGGCAATCCTATGGTGCGGACATCCTGGAAACCGGGCTGGCGGCACTGCCGCCGACGCTGCGCAGCCGCATCGCAGGCGCGGTGCTGGTCGTGCCGGGCGAGAGCGTATTCTTCCGCGCCGACCCCTCGGGCCTCGGCTATCGCGGCATGCCCGACCATATCGGGGCGGCGTCGCTCGACCGGCTGGACTGGCTGCCGGTGACCTGCATCTACGGCCGCGACGAGCAGGACAGCGCGTGTCCCGACGTTCATCTGCCGCATGCGACGATCATCGCGATGCCCGGCGGGCATTTCCTCGACAATGATCGCAAGGGCCTGTTCGCGCATGTGCTGACCGCGATCCGGCAGGACGTGCCCGGGGCGTTTCGGTGAGCACACCCGCGCACGCGCCGCGCGGCGCGTCTGGCGGCGCGTCCCGGCTCGACCGGTGGCTGGATGCGGGCGGCGCCTTCGTCGCGCGGCATCGGCGCGAGCTGGTGATCGCCGCGGTGCTGCTGGTCGCCGCGATCGGGTTCGAGGCGCTGCATCTGGTGCTGCGCGAGGTGCATCTGCGCGACGTGCGCGCGTCGCTGGCGGCGGTGCCCGATACGCGGATCGCGGCGAGCCTGGCGCTGACGGTGACGAGCTACCTGATGCTGACCGGCCTCGACTGGGTCGCGCTGCGCGCGGTGGGCAAGCCGCTGCCGTGGCGGATCGCGGCGGCGGGGTCGTTCACCAGTTACACGCTGAGCCACAATCTGGGGCTGTCGCTGCTGACCGGCGGATCGGCGCGGTTGCGGCTGTACAGTGCCGCCGGCCTGACCTTCGGCGAGGTGGCGCAGGTGGCGGCGATCTGCGCGATCGCCTTCTGGGCGGGCGTCGCGGGGGCGGCGGGGTTCGGGCTGGTCGTCGGGCAGGGCGTGACGCTGGGGCCGGTGACGCTCGATCCCGCCTGGGCGCGCGCCTTGGGCGGAGGCCTGCTGGCGCTGCTCGCGATCCTGCCGGTGCTGCGCGCGCGCGGCGTCGCGATGCTGGGGCCGGAGCGGCTGGGCGTGGCGCTGCCGAGCCTCAGGCAGATGGGCGCGCTGGCGCTGCTGTCGCTCGCGGACCTCAGCGCGGCGTCGGCGGCGCTGTTCGTGCTGGTGCCGGGGGCGGCGGCGCAAGCCTATCCCGCCTTCGTCGTCGCTTATGCGGTGGCGGTGGTGGTGGCACTGGTGCTGCACGTGCCGGGGGGACTCGGCGTGTTCGAGACCATGGTGCTGGCGACGGTGCCGGGCGACCGGCCGGCGCTGTTCGCCGCGCTGCTGCTGTATCGGCTGATCTATTATCTGTTGCCGCTGATGGTCGCGGCGATCGGCATTGCGGCGGCGGAGGGGTGGCGGCTGCGCCATCCGATCCGGCGCGGCCTGTCGTATGTCGATCGCGCCGGGCAGTTGCTGGCGCCGACCGCCGTCACCGCCTTGGTGTTCGTCGCGGGCTTCATCCTGCTGGTGTCGGGGGCGCTGCCGGGAGTGAAGGACCGATTGTCCGATCTCGACGACATGCTGCCGCTGCCGTTCATCGAGGGCTCGCACATGGCGGGCAGCCTGATCGGCACGGCGATGTTGCTGGTCGCGCCGGCGCTCAATGCGCGGCTGCGGTCGGGCTTTGCGGCGGCGCGGCTGCTGCTGATCGGCGGCGCGCTGTTTTCGCTGATGAAGGGCCTCGATTACGAGGAGGCGGCGCTGCAGCTGATCGTCGCGGGCGTGCTGCAATATTGTAGGGCGAGCTTCTATCGCGAAGGCGGCATCCTGACCGATCGGCCGCACTGGCCGTGGCTGGTCGCTGCCGCCGCGGCGCTGGCGCTGAGCGTCTGGGCGGGGTTCTTCGCGTACAAGCGCACGCCGTATAGCGACGATCTGTGGTGGCATTTCGCGCTGAACGGCAATGCGCCGCGGTTCCTGCGCGCGAGCTTTGCGGCAGGCGTGCTGCTGACCGCGGCGTCGGTGTACCAGTTGCTCACCGGCAGCCGGACGAAGAGCCTGCCCGAAAGCGTCATCCCTGAAGATGCGATCGCGGCGGCGCGCACAGACAGTCCGCGCACCGATGCGGCACTGGCCTATACCGGCGACAAGAGCTTCATCGTATCGGCGGCGGGCGACGCGTTCCTGATGTACCGCGTGCGCGGGCGCAGCTGGGTGGTGATGGGCGATCCCGTCGGGCCGGTCGCGGCGTGGAGCGAGCTTGTCTGGAGCATCCGGCGGGCGTGCGATGCGCGCGCGGGGCGGCTGTGCTTTTACCAGGCGAGCGAGCGGATGCTGCCCTTGTTCGTCGAGCTGGGGCTGCATGCGATCAAATATGGCGAGGAGGCGCATGTGGCGCTGGATCGGTTCACGATCGCAGGGCCGCGCGCGAAATCGCTGCGTCATGCGGTGCGGCGGACGGAGGCGGCGGGGGCGGTCTTCTCGGTCGAACCGGCGCGTGCGGTGTCGGCGTTGATCGAGGACATGCGCGCCGTGTCCGATGCGTGGCTGGCGGCGAAGGCGGGGCGCGAGAAGCGGTTCAGCCTGGGCGCGTTCGACCCGGCGTACCTCGCGCGTTTTCCGGTGGCGCTGGTGCGGGTGGAGGGGCGGATCGTCGCCTTCGCCAACATCTGGGTATCGGGTGACGGTGAGGAGGCATCGTGCGACCTGATGCGCCACCATCCCGATGCGCCATACGGCACGATGGAGATGATGATGGTGCGCCTGATCGAATGGGCGCGCGGGCAGGGGTATGAGCGGTTCAACCTGGGCATGGCGCCGCTGTCCGGCATGCCGAGCGGGCGGCTGGCGCCGGTATGGGCGCAGCTGGGCCATGCGCTGTTCGCCAATGGCGAGCGCTTGTACGGCTTTGCGGGCTTGCGCGCGTTCAAGGCGAAATACGGGCCGGACTGGGTGTCGCGCTATATCGCGACGCCGCCGGGCGCGGCGATGCCGCGGGTGCTGATCGATCTCGCACGACTGGTAAGCGCGTAAGGGGGGGTGTGCTTGCCATTACCCCCCGTTCGCCCTGAGCCTGTCGAAGGGCGGGTGCCTGATGCCGAGCTGCCCCTCGTGGAACCCCGTGCTTCGACAGGCTCAGCACGAACGGTTTTCGCAACGGTTCTACAGACGGCGTGCGTGCGGTAGGGTCTTCGCATGACCGACGATCCCACAGGCCGCGCGCTGCGGCGGCGTAGCGTATTGTTCATGCCGGCTTCCAATCCGCGCGCGATGGCGAAGGCGCGCGATCTGGCGTGCGATGCGGTGATCCTCGATCTGGAGGATGCGGTGGCGCCGGAGGCGAAGGACGTCGCGCGCACGGCGGCGCTGGCCGTGGCGGCGGAAGGGTTCGGTGGCCGGGCGTGCGCGGTGCGGATCAACGCGCTTGATACGCCCTGGGGGGCGGCGGATGCCGCGGCGCTGGCGGCAGCGCCGGGCGTGGCCGCGGTGGTGGTGCCCAAGGTCGGGTCGGCGGACGACCTCGCGGCGGTGCGCGCGGCGCTGGGCGCGGACGGGCCGCCGGTCTGGGCGATGATCGAGACGTGCGGGGCGGTGCTGCGCTTGCCTGAGATCGTCGGCGCGGCGGCGGCGACGCGGACCGAGCTGCTGATCGCAGGCACCAACGATCTGGCCAAGGAGATGCACTGCCGAGTCGATGGCGGGCGCACGGCGCTGGTGCCGGCGCTGGTGCAGCTGGTGATCGCAGGCCGCGCGGCGGGGCTGGTGGTGCTGGATGGCGTCTACAATGCCTTCCGTGACACGGCAGGCTTTGCAGCGGAGTGCGAGCAGGGCGCGATGCTGGGGTTCGACGGCAAGACGCTGATTCATCCGGTCCAGGTCGACACCGCCAATGCGGCGTTCGCGCCGTCGGCGGAGGCGGTGGCCTGGGCGGAGCGCGTGGTCGCGGCGTTCGCCGCACCCGAGGCGGCGGGGAAGGGGGCGATCCCGCTGGACGGCGCGATGGTGGAGCGGCTGCACCTCGCCGAGGCGGAGCGGGTGTTGGCGTTGGTGGACGCGGGAGCGGGGTGATCCCCCGCCGTTCGCCCTGAGCCCGTCGAAGGGCTGCTATCCACCAGCGTGACGTTTGCGGCCACCCGCCCTTCGACAGGCTCAGGGCGAACGGTTGGAGGTGTATGGCCTACCCCGCCAGGATCGTCCGTATCCGATCCGCGATGATGTCCATTGCGAAAGGCTTGGTCATCAGCGCCATATTGGGGCCGAGCGGGCCGTTGCCGATCACGGCATTTTCCGCATAGCCGGTGATGAACAGCACTTTTAGGTGCGGCAGCATTTCGATCGCGGCGTCGGCGACCTGGCGCCCGTTCATCTGGCCGGGCAGGCCGACGTCGGTGATGAGCAGGTCGACATGCGCGCCGGTGCCGAGCAGGCGCAGCGCGGAGGGGCCGTCGCCCGCCTCCAGCACGACATGACCCATCTCTTCGAGGATCTCGACCACCAGCATGCGGATCGTCGGTTCGTCGTCGACGACCATGACGCTGTGCCGCCCCTCGACCGGCGCGGCGGCGGTATCGAGCGCGACCGCGCCGTCATCGTCGCTCGCATCGCCATAATGGCGGGGTAGATAGATGCACATCGTCGTGCCCTGCCCAACCTCCGAATAGATGCGCACCTGCCCGCCCGACTGGCGCGCGAAGCCGTAGATCATGGAGAGGCCAAGGCCGGTCCCCTCGCCCATCGGCTTGGTGGTGTAGAAGGGGTCGAAGGCGCGCGCCTGCACCTCGGGCGTCATGCCGGTGCCGGTGTCGCTGACGCACACGGACAGATATTGCCCGGGTTCGAGATCGCGTTCGCGCGCGGCGCGCTGGTCGAGCCAGCGATTGGCGGTTTCGATCGTGATCCGGCCCCCCTCCGGCATCGCGTCGCGTGCGTTGATGCAAAGGTTCAGGATCGCGTTCTCGAGCTGGTTGGGATCGACCATCGCGGGCCATATGCCCGCCGCGCCGACCACCTCCAGCGTGACGCCGGGGCCGACGGTGCGCTGGATGAGATCGCTGAGATCGGCGATCAGCCGGTTGACGTCGGTCGGCTTGGGATCGAGCGTCTGGCGGCGCGAAAAGGCGAGCAGCCGGTGGGTCAGCGCCGCGGCACGCCGCGTCGCCCCCAACGCTGCGGTGGCGTAGCGATCGAGGTCGCCGATACGCCCCTGCGCGACGCGCACCTGCATCATCTCGATCGCGCCCGAGATGCCGGTGAGCATGTTGTTGAAATCGTGCGCCAGGCCGCCGGTGAGCTGGCCGACCGCCTCCATCTTCTGCGCCTGCCGCAGATGCGCTTCGGCGACCATCAGCGCGTGCGTGCGCTCCTCGACCTGCTGTTCGAGGCTGGCGGTGAGCGCGCCCAGTTCCTGCTCGACGCGGCGGCGTTCGGTCGCGTCGCGGGTGCGTTCGGCGACGTCGCGGATGAAGGCGATCTCGTCGGGCAGCCAGGGCCGGGGCACGGCGTTGTTGAGGTAGAGCAGCGCGACGAAATCGCCCCGTTCGGTGATCGGCATGTTGACGAAGGACACAGCGGCCAGGCCCTTCAGCCCTTCGGCCGTGTCACGGGTGCGCGGGTCGTCGTAGACGTTGCCGATCGCGACCGTCTCGCCGCGCTTCAGATCCTCGATATACGAACCATAATCGCGAAAGTGCAGCAGACCGGGCAACGGCTGGATGCCGGGCGCGCACCAGGGGCGCGTCGCGACGATCGTTTCGGCCTCCGCGTCGATCGTGCCGTAGCCGCAGCGGCTGACGTCGAACAGGCGACCGAGGATCTCGACCGCGGCATAAGCCAAATCGTCGGGATCGCCCGCCGTGCGCAGCCGATCGTTGAGCTCGACCAGCGCCTGCAGGCGGAGTTCGGCGGTCTTGCGCGCGTCGATGTCGAAGCTGATGCCGGGAAAGCGGATCGCGCGGCCCACATCGTCGAGCTGCGCCTGTCCGCGTGCGGCGACCCAGCGGGCGCGGCCGTCGGGCTGGGTGAGGCGATAATCGCTTTCGAAGGGCGCGCCGCTTGCCAGCGCCTCGGCGATCTCGGCCTGGACGCGGGGCAGATCGTCCGGGTGGATACCGCCGAAGAAGCGTTCGATCGCCGTGCCGCGAGCCGCGTCGTCGGGATCGACGCCGTACAGGCGGGCGAAGGCGGGGTCGGCGGTGATCCGGTCGGCCACCACGTCCCAATCCCAGCTGCCGACGCTGGTCGCTCCGGCGATCTGCGGGTCGTTGTGGGGCATAGGCGGCTTGGAACTCATCGGAACGGAAGGAGTGTTGGTTAGGAACGCTGCCCCAACGCGTGATGGCGGCAGGCGATCCGACCGTCAGCGCTGCGTCGCCTCGATCGCCTCGCGCGACCAGCCGCCCCCCATCGCCTGATACAGCTGCGCATAGGCGGTCAGGCGATCGGCGCGCGCCTGCACCAGTGCCAGTTCGGCGGTGAGCAGGCCGCGCTGCGCATCCAGCTGTTCGATGTACGACGTATAGCCGGCGCGATAGCGGTTGGTGGCGTTGCGCAGCGCGGCGGCGAGCGCATCCACCTGCAAGCCGAGCGCGGTCGCCTGTTCGCCCGAGCGCTGGACGCCGGCGAGGGCGTTGTCGACCTCCTGGAACGCGACGAGCGCGGTGCGGCGATAGGCGAAGGCGGCCTGGTCGCGGCGCGCGGTCGCGGCATCGCTCTGCGCGCGCAGGCGGCCTCCGTCGAAGATCGGCGACAGGATGCTCGCGCCGATCGAGAAGACGCCGATCGGATCGGCAAGCTTGGTCGACAGGACGACGCCCGCGCTGCCGGTAAGCGCGATGTTGGGCAGCATCGCCGCGCGGGCGCTGTCGAGGCTGCGGTCGGCGGCGACCAATGTCTGTTCGGCCTGGAACAGGTCCGGGCGGCGGCGTAGCAGGTCGGCGGGCAGGCCGTCGGGGATCGGCGGCGGCGTCAGCCGGTCGAGCGGGGCGCCACGCGGAATCGCGTCGGGGTTCTCGCCGAGCAGCAGCGACAGCGCATTCTCCTGCCGGCTGATCGCGAGTTGCGCGGCGGGGACGAGCTGCTGCGTGGCGCGATATTCCGCCTCCGCCTGATGCAGTTCGAGGTTGGAGGTATAGCCGGTTTCGGCGCGGCGGCGCGCGATGCGCAACGCTTCGGTGCGTGCGGCGAGCGTCTGTTGCGCCACCGCGAGCCGCTGGTCGAGCGCGCGCAGGGCGATGTAATTGCTGGCAACGCCGCTGGCGATGGCGAGGCGGACGGTGTCGCGCGCACCTTCGCTGGCGAGCAATTGCGCCTGGGCGGCGCGGTTGGCTTGGCGAAGGCGGCCGAACAGGTCGAGATCGTAGCTGGCGGTGATCAGCGGCTGTGCGCCGAGCGCGTCGCTGGGCGTGCCGAACGGGCTGACCGTCTGGCCGGTGGTCGACGGCAGGCTGCCGCCGAGCGTCGGCGTGCGCTGCGCGGCGGCGAGGCGCGCGGCGGCGCGCGCTTCGTCGATGCGCGACGCGGCGAGCGCGAGGTCGACGTTATTGGAAAGTGCGCGCGCGACGAGATCGGTGAGGACGGGGTCGCCGAACGCGTTCCACCAGTCGGCCCGAATGGGTTGGCCCTGGCCGAGCGTGGTGCGCCATGCAGGCGGCGGGGCGACGGTGGCCGCGACGGGGGCGGGCGGTCGCGGACCGATGCACGCGGCGAGCGTGGTGGTTGCGGCGAGGGTGGTGAGGGTGCTCGCGAAGACGCGAAGACGCGAAGAGGGTGCCCGCGTTGCGGGGCAGCCGCCTTCATCATCCGGTAGACGAGAGTGGCGGGTGGTGGCCCGGATCCCATCCCCTCCGCGCCTCCGCGTCTCCGCGTAAATCTTACATGCCGGTCGCGCTTGGCTGAGGCAATTGGTTCGCGCGGAGACGCGGAGACGCGGAGATGTTTCGCACGGTGCAGAGGTCGGCGCTTGTTCGGTGAAGGGCGCGATAGAGGGCGGCTGCGCCGCGGGCGCACGCTCTTCGCGTCGTTGCGGCTTTGCGCGAATATGGACCATGCGCATCACTTCACCGCCGGGCCGGTGGTGGTGTCGACGCTGGCCTGCACCGACATGCCGGGGCGGAGGCGCTGGATCAGTTGCTGGCCGGGATCGATGCGGATGCGGACGGCGATGCGTTGCGGCACCTTGGTGAAATTGCCCGTCGCATTGTCCGCCTTTAGCACCGCGAATTCGGACCCGGCGGCGGGTGAGATGCGCTCGACGCGGCCGGTGAGCTTCGCGCCGCCGAGGCCGTCGACGGTGAAGGTCGCGGGCTGGCCCACCGCCATGCGCGCGGTCTGCGCTTCCTTGAAATTGGCGATGACCCAGGTTTCGGGCGGCACCAGGAACATCAACTGCGATCCGGCGGTGACATACTGCCCGACGCGGACGCCGACTTCGGACAGGCGGCCGGCCTCAGGCGCGCGGATGACGGTGTTGGCGAGGTCGATCTGGGCGAGGCGACGGGCGGCTTCCGCCCCCGATACGCCGGCACGCTGGCCGCCGCGGCCGACCTGGACGGTGCGGATGTCCTGCTGCGCGATCTCGCGTGCGGCGCGCGCCTGTTGCACCGCGGCCTGCGCCTGGCGCAGCGCGGCGAGCGTCTGGTCGCGTTCGCGCTGCGAGACGGAGCCGTCCGTCACGAGGTCGTTGACGCGGTTCATGTCCGCCTGCGCGCGCATCAGCTGCGCCTCGGCATTGGCGACGGCGGCGGTCTGCGCGGCGAGGCTGGCGGTGCGGCTGCGTTCGGTCTGCTGCGCGTTGGCGAGCGTGGCGTTCTGCGCGTCGACCTGCGCGGTCGCCTGATCGACCCGCTGGCGGTAGATGCGGTCGTCGATCTGGACGAGCGGCTGGCCCGCCGTCACGTCGGCGAAGTCGCGGACATAGACCTTGGTGACATAGCCCGACACCTGCGGTGCGATTACCGTCGTGCGCCCGCGCACATAGGCATTGTCGGTCGACTGGTTGCTGGTGGCGAAGGGCGGCAGGCGCCACGCCGCGAGCACCGCGAGCACGCCGCCGATCGCCAGGATCGCGATGACGATCATCGCGGTGCGGCTGGGCGGCTGGGGGCGCCAGCCGGAGCCGGAGGGCGCGCTGGGCGGCGTAACCGCCTCGGCTTGCGCCTCTTCGGTCGCGGGGGTGGAATCCACAGGGTTGCGGATGTCGGTCATCAGGCGGCCTCGACAAGTGCGGCGCGGCGGGCTCGGTACGCGCGGCGGATCAACAGGAAAGCAAGGTAACAGAAGGTGAGCGCGGCGAGCACCGCGATCAGGCGGAAGACGTCGTCATAGGCGAGCACGTTGGCTTCGCGGGTGGTGGTCTGCGACAGGATCGCGCCGCCTTCCGCGCTGCGCAGCGCCGGATCGCCGACCACGCGCGACACCGCCGCGCCGCCGGCCTGCAGGCGCTGTGCGACGATTGGGTCGGTGGGGTCGATGCCCTGGACCAGCGCGGCGCTGTTCGCCTTTTCGCGGACTACCTGATAGCTGCCGAGCAGCGCGGTGCCGGCGAGGCCGCCGATCGAATTGATCATGCCGAACAGCGCGACGAAGCTGATGATATGGCCCGATCCGGCCTGCAGTGCGCGCGTCATGCCGAACAACAAAGCCGGCCCCAGAAAATAGGTCGCGCCGAACGCGATCATCGCTTGCGTGACGTACAGCTGCGGTGCGCGGGTGAGGCTGGTCGCATGGCTGTCGACAAACGCGGCGATGGCGACCAGCCCGATCGCGAGCATGATCGGATGCGTCAGGCGCGTCACGTCGAGCGTCACCGCGCTCAGCACCACGCCGGCCGCCGAGGCGAGGAAGATGATCGTGAAGAAGGGGATCAGCTGATCGTTGTTCTGGCCGAGCAACGTCAGCAGACCGACCGCGGCATAGGTCTGTTCAGAGAGCACGATGCGCGCCATGATCGTGACGATCGTGAAGCGGACGATGTCGGCGCTGCCCAGCCACCGCGTGTTGAGCAGCGGATTGACGCGGTGATGTTCGATGACCAGCGCCGCGCCCAGCATCGGAATGGCGGCGATCAGCGCCCAGCCGATCCACGCGGCATTGGTCCACCAGACGATGCGGCCTTCGCCCAATACCGCCGCGAACAGCGCCATCGCACCCGCGAACAGGACGAAGGTGAGGAAGTCGAGCGGCTCGAACGCCTTGGATCGCGTGGTGGGCGGCAGGCGGAGGAAGGCGACCGCGGCGAGGCTCAGCAGCGCGAGGCCGAGTTCGAACAGGTACAAAGTGCGCCATTGCGACATGGCGAGCAGATCGGGCGAGAACAGCCGCGCGAGCGGCGTCGCGCATTGCGGAATGCCGATGCCGACGACGACCGCCTTCAGTCGCCAGCGCAGCGGCAGCGCCTGCATCATGTAATAGAGGCACAGGCTGGACACGGCGGCCCCCGCCATGCCGCTCGCCGCGCGCACCAGGATCGCGGTGTCGAATTCGCGGACGAACAGATGGCCGAGCGTGAAGACGACGTACAGGCTGAGGAAAATCATCGCGAAGGGCCTGAGGCCGAACTGCGCGCGGAACTTGATCAGCAGCAGGTTGATGCTGACGTTGGTCATCACATAGACCGTCGGCAGCCAGGCGATTTCCGCGGGATCGAGACCCAGCGCGCCTTGCAGCGTATAGGTGTTCGCCGAGATCAGCGCATTGCCGAAACCGCCCGTCAGGCCGAGCAGCACCGCGATGACGCCATAGGCGATGCGATGGCGCAGCTGATGTTCGACCGACCCTGGCGAACCGGGAATCGCCGGGATCTCATGGGGCAGGAAGTCCCAATGTTCCTCTGACAGGAAGCGGCGGAGACGGGCGAACATCGCCTGCCTATAAACCCGGAAAGCGCGGCAGGTCAGCCACTTCGCTCACTGGTCGAGGATGCGGCGGTAGAGCTGGATATAGCGGTCCGCCATGCGTTCGACCGAGAAGCGCTCCGCCACCGCGCGGCGGCAGGCGGCGCGGTCGATCTGGGGCAGGCGCGCGACGGCGGCGATTGCCTCGTCGACGCTGTTTACCAGGAAGCCGGTGACGCCGTCCTCGATCAGTTCGGGCATCGACCCGCGGTTGATCGCGATGACGGGCGTGCCGCACGCCATCGCCTCCACCACCGACAGGCCGAAGGGTTCGTCGAAGTTGATGAGGTGGAGCAGCGCTGCGGCATGGCCTAGCGCGCGGGTGCGTTCCGTGCCGCCGACCGCGCCGGGGTGGGTGATGGTGCCCCCAAGATGCGGCACGACGGCGCGCTCGTAATAGCCCTGGTCCTGCACGATGCCGTACATGGCGAGCGCTCGGCTGGTGGCCTGCGCCACCGCGATGGCTTCGGCCGCGCCCTTGTCGGGATGCATCCGGCCGAAGAACAGCAGATCGTCGCTGCCGGTTGGATCGAACGGAAAGTCGTCGAGGACGATGCCGTGGTGGATGGTCTCGGCATAACGGAGCTGCGGCGATCGGTCGGCATCGCTGATCGCGACATAATGCACCCGATCCTCATACGGCTTGTACATCGGCAGGATGCGGTCCGACGAAAAGCCATGGATCGTCGTGACCATCGGCGTCGTCACGAGGTTGGCGAAGGCATGGGCGGGGAAATCGGCCTGATTGTGGATCAGGTCGAATTCACCCGCGCGTTCGAAGACATGGGCGAGGTGGCGGTATTCCCAGACCTTTGCGTCGATCGACGGATCTTCGGAATAGGGCGCGGGGACGACGCCGGCGAGGGTGCCGGCGGTCAGGCTGTCCTGCGTCGCGAACAGCGTGACGTCGATGCCGCGTGCGACGAGTGCTTCGGTGAGCAGGCTCGTGACGAGTTCCCAAGGGCCATAATGGCGGGGAGGTGTGCGCCAGGAGATCGGGGCGAGCATCGCGATTTTCATGGGTGGCGGTCGCCTGAGCCGGAGGAATGCATGGGGGTACGGGGGCGTAACGATAAGGCCCGGTGGTGATACTCCGGCGTGGCGGAGTTGTTCCGGGGGCTTGCTTCTCCCGTCACCCCGGACTCGTTCCGGGGTCCACTTTGCGGCGAGGGGGATGGTGCGAGCCTCCTGCCGTCCCCCTGCGGCCCGGTGGACCCCGGACCAAGTCCGGGGTGACGGGGTGGGGGAGGTTAGCGCAGGAGTATTATCAACCCCTCGTCGCCGCGCAGCAGGCCAGCGTCTCCGCCCCCCGGCAGCGTGCGTAGCACCACCTCGCCTGTCGGCGGAGCGAACGGCTGGTCCTCCCCACCCAGGTTCAGCGCCACGACGATCCGTTCGTCCCCCCGCCAGCGTTCGTAGGCGAGGACGGGACCGCTCGTCTCGAGCAACCGGAAGTCGCCTTCCGCCAGCGCGGCGTGCTTGCGGCGGAGCGACAGCAGGTCGCGGTACAGCGCGAGCATCGACCCGGCGTCCGCGGCTTGCGCCGCGACGTTGCGCGTCGGCCAGTCGAGGCCGAGCGGCAGCCACGGTTCCGCACTCGAAAATCCCGCGTGGTCACTGACGTTCCACGGCATCGGCGTGCGCACCGGGTCGCGGCCCAGCCCCCAACCCGGTTCGCGCAGTTCGCGCGGGTCCTGCACCCGATCGGGCGGAATGGCGACGTCGGTCAGGCCGAGTTCGTCGCCATAATAGATCGTCGGCGTACCGCGCAGCGTCAGCAGCAGCATCGCGGCGACGCGCGCCTGGGGCCCGCCGACGCGTGTCGCGATCCGGGGCCGGTCATGGTTGCCGAGTACCCAATTCGGCCAGCCGCCGGGCGGCAGCGCCGCTTCATAGTCGGCGATCATGGTGGCGAGGCTACGCGCGTCCCACGGCGCCTCGATCAGTTGGAAGTTGAAGGGCAGGTGCACTTCGGGCGTATCGATGCCGTAATAGTGCATCAGCTTTTCGATCGGCAGGTAGATTTCGCCGATCAGCACGCGATCGCCGGAATAGCCGTCGGCGATGCGGCGCATCTCGGCGGCGATGTCATGGACTTCGGGCTGGTCGGTGGAGTTCGACTGGAGCACGGCGTGCATCTCGCCCATCTCGGCGCGATAGTCCGGATTGGTAGGATTGTCGGGGAAGTCGGCGTGCTTCACCATGTGCCACAGCACGTCGATGCGGAAGCCGTCGACGCCGCGATCGAACCAGAAACGCAGCACGTCCATCATCGCATGCCGCACATCGGGATTGCGCCAGTTGAGGTCGGCCTGTTCTTTCAGGAAGGCGTGGTAATAATATTGGCCGGTGGCGGCGTCATATTCCCACGCGGAGCCGCCGAAGTCGCTGATCCAGTTGTTGGGCGGGCCGCCATCCGGGGCGGGGTCGCGCCAGATGTACCAGTCGCGCTTGGGGTTGTCGCGCGACGACCGGCTCTCGCGGAACCAGGGGTGGTCCGTCGAGCTGTGGTTGGGGACGAAATCGAGCAGCAGTTTGAGGCCGCGGGCGTGCGCGGCGGCGAGCAGTGCGTCGAAATCGGCGAGCGTCCCGAAGCGTGGATCGATGTCGCAATAATCGGCGACGTCATAGCCGAAGTCGTGCATCGGCGAGACGAAGATCGGCGATATCCAGATCGCATCGACGCCGAGCGCGACAAGGTGGTCGAGCCGCGCTTCGATACCTTTGAGGTCGCCGACGCCGTCGCCGTCGCTGTCCTGAAACGAGCGCGGGTAGATTTGGTAGATGCTGCCGGTCTTCCACCACGTCATCGCGCGTCCCCCTTGCTAGGGCGGTCGAACGGGGGAGGGGCGAGGGGGTTCCTTTTGCGCTTTTTTGGTTCGCGCGAAGACGCGAAGACGCGAAGAGGACTCGCGCGCGGCAATGCATGGCTCTTGCCATGGAGTTATATCGGGCGCTGGCGCGCGGCCTACATTGATCCCTTGGCGCCTTCGCGTGAACGAAATTACACGAAACGGCTCTTCGGCAGGCGGGTCATGCGGCAGGCGAGATCGGCTTCGCCGCTGGCGATGAGGTAATCGTCGCCGTCCGTCACGAGGCCGGTCGAGAAGACGACGGGCGTCGGCAGATACATCTGGTGCGCGATATGTGCGGTGAGGGCGGGATTCGCCTCCAGCAGCGGCACCTCGTCCTCGACGCGCAGGATGCGCGAGGGATCGTCGCGGTCGAGCAGCGCCCAGAAGCTGCGGTAGATGCCGACGCTCTCGCGCGCCTCGACGCCGTGGTAGATCATCATCCAGCCGTCGGGCGTCAGGATCGGCTGCGTGCCGCCGCCGATCTTCATCGCCGACGTCGAACCCTTGCGCGCGCGCAGGCCCGGGGCGTCGAGCGGCTTCCAGTGCAGCGCGTCGGGCGATGCCGCGAAGTTGATCGACGGGCCGCCGACCCAGGGGCTGTCGGGCGGATAGGCGAAATAGACCTCGCCCAGTGGCCGGGTGAGCGCCATGAATCGGTCGGCAACCAGACCTTCGAACAGGATCATGTCCTTGTTCTGGTGGTCGAGCACGATCCCCTCCAGCCGGTAGTGCAGGCCGTCGCGCGAGGTGTGGAGCGTGGTGCAATGCCGCTCGGCCCCGACCGAACAGGTCGTCATATACCATGTGTCGCCGACGTGCGTGATCCGCGCATCCTCGACGCCATAGTCCTGATAGGTTGCGGCGGGTTCGATCGCGGCGTCGTAATGGACGGCGACGATGCGCTCGCCGCTGGGGTCCAACTCGACGGGGAGCACCCAGGACAGCGACGTCAGCGCGAGGATGCGATGGCGGCGGCCCTTCAGCTCGAACTGGCGGGGATCGGTCATGTCGACGTCGGTCAACGGCCAGGCGTCGAGCACATAGCCGGCCGGCGTCCAGCGGATCGCATGGACATGGCCGTCGCGCACGGGTTCGGCCAGCGCTTCGGCGATGCGGACCATCAGCAGCAGATTGCCGTTGGGCAGGCGCGTGAAGCCGGGGTTGAAGGCGCCGAGGACATAGGTCGGCTCGGCGATCCCGCGACGCAGCGGCGAGCGGGAGAGGTCGACGTCGTCGGGGGTGAAGATCAGCGCGTCGTGCATGGTGGCGTTAGCGCCGGGGCGGGCGGGTGGTTCCATAGGAAACCGAGGCCGCCAATTCCATGTCCGTCACCCCGGACTTGTTCCGGGGTCCACCGGGCCGCGAGGGGGTGGCCGGAGGCTCGAACCGGCCCCCTCGCCGCGGAGTGGACCCCGGAACAAGTCCGGGGTGACGAAGAGTGGGGCGCATGCGCCGCGCCCCACCCATCGATCAGAACGCCGCGCTGATCGAGAACACCACCTGGCTGCCCGCGATCGTGCTGCCGTCCTTGGTCGAGGCGAAGTTCGGCTGCAGATAGGCGGCCTTCGCCTTGCTGATGTCGGTGTCGACATAATAAGCGCTGAGCGTCAGCGGCGTGCCCTTGATCGCGTAATCCGCGCCGAGCAGCCAGTCCCAGTAATGCCCCGTCGGCGCGGCCGACGTGCCGTTGGGGCCGAGGCCCGAATTGCCGTCCGAATGACCGATATGCGCCTTGGCGGTCAGCGGCGTCTGCGGGATGGCGGCGCTGAAATCGCCCCACAGGTACAGATTGTCGTTGCCCTTGCCGGGGTTGTTCGGGACGCCGGTCGCATAGGCCGCGGCGTTGTTATACCACTTGCCCAGCGCCTGCTGCTTGGGCGCATAGGCGACGCCCGCCAGCATCGAGACGGGGCCCGCGGTGCCCGACAGCTTCACATAGGGTTCGGCGAAGTCGGTCTTCGACGCGCCGCCCGGATACATGTACCACGTCAGGCCGACGTCGAGTGCGCCGCCGCTGATCGGCACCTTATAGCCGCCGATCAGGTCGAGCTCCATGTTCGAGCCGCCGAACGTGCCCCAGCCGGACAGGTTGGACGCCCAGGTGCCGACGTACAGGCCGCTTTTGTGCGTGATGGTGAGGCCGCCCTGGACCGCCATTTCCTTGTCGGTCTGCGACACGCCGCGCAGGCGATAGTCGGAGACGAGCGCAACCGAGCCGGTGACGGTGACGTCCTTGGGGGGTGCGGTCTCCTGCGCGGCGGCAGGGAGGGCGACGAACGCCGCGAGCGATGCTGCGGCCAGGCTGAGATACTTCATGGAACCCCTTTCCGTGTCGTTGGGGTCCCTCCTGCGTCCAGGCCGCCGGCGCGCTCACTCGAGAGAGGGGCGCCCATCTTTCCTAGACGTCACTTCGCTATCGCAGCATTTTCCGTTCGACAATGGGGAATCGCGGGATCGCCGCGATCCCCCGGTCGATCAGTGCGCGAGTGCGGCAGTCTTGCCACGCCCGCCGAGCAGTTCGACGCTGTCGCCCGCGGCCCGGCGACGCTGGAACCAGTCCTTGATCAGTTCCGAACAGGTGTGGTCGACGGTGCGAAGGCCGCTGACGTCGAGGCGGACGGGCGTGCCGGCCGGTGCGCGCTCCAGCGTGTCGGACAATTTGGGCAGCGACACGAAGGTCGCGGCGCCCGACAGATTGATCGCATGCTGCGCGCCTTCCGCGCCTTCCGATACCTTCAGCTTCAGGCCGCGCGCGTGCGGCACCAGCTCCAGCATCGACAGGCCGATGCCGACCAGCACGCCGGTCAACAGGTCCGCCGCCACCACGGTGACGAGCGTCGCTGCCCAGATGAACGCCGGCAGCACGCCGTAATGCGAGAAGAGGTGACGCGCATGGTGGAGGGATACGAGGCGCCAGCCGGTGACGACTAGAATCGCACCCAGCGCCGCCATCGGGATCTCGCGCAGCACGAACGGCAGCAGCGCGACGAAGCCGAGGATCCACATGCCGTGGAACATGGTCGACAGGCGCGTGGTGGCACCGGCCTGTACGTTGGCGGACGAGCGGACGATGACGCCGGTCATCGGCAGCGCGCCGGCCATGCCGCACAGCAGGTTGCCGACGCCCTGCGCGCGCAGTTCCTTGTTGTAGTTTGTGCGCACGCCATCGTGCATGCGGTCGACCGCGGCGGCCGACAGCAGGGTTTCGGCGCTGGCGATGAAGGCGATGGCGAGCGCGGCGGCGATGATCGACGGGTCCGCGAAGCGGGCGAGGATGCCGGCATCGGGCAGCGCGACCGCACCTGCGATCGATTCGGGCACGTTGACGCGCGCGACGTCGAGGCCGAACGCCATGGCGACGAAGGTGCCGGTCAGCACGCCGACCAGCGCGCCGGGGACCAGCTTCAGCGAGGCGGGGCGGAACTTCTCCCAGCCGATCATCGCGGTGATGGTCAGCACGCCGATGCCGAAGGCGAGCTCTGCCGCGGCGATATTGTCGGGCGACAGGCCGAGCAGGCGGCCAGGCATCGCCGACAGGTTTTGCAGGCCGCTGGGCAGCGGCTTCGCGTCGAACAGCACGTGGAACTGGCCGACGACGATCAGCACGCCGATCCCGGCGAGCATGCCGTGGACGACCGCGGGGCTGATCGCGCGGAACCAGCCGCCGAGCTTCGCGACGCCGGCGACGAACTGGATGATGCCCGCAAGGATCAGGATCGGCCCGAGCGCGGACATGCCGTGATCGCGCACCAGCTCGAACACGACGACGGCGAGGCCCGCGGCGGGGCCGCTGACCTGCAACGGCGAACCCGCCAGCGCACCGACGACGATGCCGCCGATGATGCCGGTGATCAGGCCTTTTTCCGGAGGAACGCCGGACGCCACGGCGATGCCCATGCAGAGCGGCATCGCGACGAGGAAGACGACGATCGAGGCGGTGAGGTCACGGCCGACGATCGACATCTTGGGAAGGTTCAGGGCGCCCAGCATGGGGACTTACTCCGCGGCTTGGAGGAAGGGGACGTCGGACGCCTGCCGCGGTGCGGCGGCCTGTGCGACGGGGAAGGGCTCGCCTTCGCGGATCGGCACGAAACGACCCGATTCGCCGTCGAGGCCGAGGACGACGCCCTCGTGAATGTCGACGAACCAGCCGTGCAGCGTGATATTGCCCTGCGCCACCGCGGCGGCGACCGACGGATGCGTGCGCAGATGCTGAAGCTGCGAGACGATGTTTTCGAGGCTGAGCGCGCGGACGCGTTCGCCATCGGTCAGTTCGGGATAGCTCTGGTCGACGACCTGGCGCGCGGCGGCGCCGTGCTTCAGCCAATTGGCGACCGTCGGCACCGCGGCGAGCGCGGCGGGATCACCCGACAGGCCCTTCATCGCGCCGCAGTCCGAATGGCCGCACACGATGACGTCGCGCACGCCGAGGACCGACACGGCATATTCCACCGTCGCCGACACGCCGCCGGTGTGCGCCGAGAAGGGGGGAACGATGTTGCCGGCGTTACGGCAGACGAACAGATCGCCCGGCTGCGCCTGCATGATATGTTCGGGCACGATGCGCGAATCGGCGCAGGAGATCATCAGCGCCTTGGGAAACTGGCCATGATGCGCGAGCGTCGAATAGAGCGCCTGCTGGTCCTGAAAGACCTTTTTCTCGAAGCTTACGACGCGACCGATCAGTTCGTTCACGATTGGAGACTCCTGTCACGGGCGGCATGAGCCGCATTGAACAGGGTATCTACCGGGTACGTTTTGCTGCGATGCCGCAGGTTCGTGTTAAAATGTTGCCGGACAAAAACGGGCGGAAACGGAAAGCGGAAACGGCGTTCGGTCGGGTTGGTTTTTCGACATAGCGCTTGAGGTCTCTCACCCGTCACCCCGGACTTGTTCCGGGGTCCACTCTGCGGCGAGGGGAACGGCAAGAGGCTCTAGCCCTCCCTCGCGGATGAGTGGACCCCGGAACTAGTCCGGGGTGACGAAGAAAGAAGAACCGGGGGAGGAATGGCGTTACGCCGGCAGTTCGATCGCCGCCCGCAGGCCCCCTTCGGCGCGGTTCGACAGCGTCAGCGTGCCGCCCTCCGTCTCGACGATGCGGGCGACGATCGGCAGGCCCAGGCCGAAGCCGACGGTGTCGCGCGGCCGCGCCGAATCGAGCCGGACGAAGGGTTCGAGCACGCGGCGCAGTTGATCCTCGGGAATCCCCGCGCCGTCGTCCTCCACCGCGATGCAGACGCGCCCCGGCGCGCTCGACAGGCGGATCGCGACGTTGCCGGCATAATGGAGTGCGTTTTCGACGAGGTTGCCGAGCGCGCGCTTCAGCGCCGTCGGGCGCACCGTCACCTCGCAATGCGCCGGACCGTCGTAGATGCCGGGCAGGTCGCGATCCTCGACGTCGTCGATCAGCGTCGCGCACAGCACCGCGACGTCGACCAGCACCGGCGTTTCGGGATCGCTGTCGCCGCCCAGGAAGGCGAGCAGCGACGTCACCATCGCCTCCATCTCGCCGATATCGCGCTCGATCGCCTCGCGTACCGGCGCATCGTCGACGCCCTCGGCGCGCAGCTTCAGGCGGGCGAGCGGCGTGCGCAGGTCGTGGCCGACCGCAGCCAGCGCCTGCGTCCGGTCGGCGATCAGCCGCTGGATGCGCGCTGCCATGCGGTTGAACGCGGCGACGACGTGGCGCACCTCGCGCGGGCCGGTTTCGGGGATAGGATCGTGCTCGGCATCGCCGAACGTATCGGCGGCGAAGGCGAGCTGGCGCATCGGGCGGAGCATGCGGCGGATCAGCAGCCCGCCGATCACCATCAGCGCCAGCGCCGGGATCAGCGCGAGCAGGATGCGTTCGGCGGCGAGGTTGAGGTTCTGGAGCGGCTCCAGCGTGCGGAAGTACAGCCAGCTGCCATCGGACAGCTTCAGGCCGCCGGTGACGACGGAGCTGCGCCCCGGCGACGTCAGCTTCAGCCGCAGATCGGCGGTGGCGAGCGTCGGCTCCCAATCGACCACCTGATGCCGCATGCTGTCGAGCGCGGGGGCGATCGGCGGGGGCGGCGGCAGGTCGCGCTGCCAGTGCAGGGCATAGCGTTCGGTGGTGAGGTCGTTCGCCATGTCGCCCCGGCGCGTCGGCGGCTGTTCGGCGACGAGGCGGCGGGCGATGACGAGATGTTCGGCGAGGCGCCGCGCCTCGTCATCGCGCACCGAAAACTGGCTCGCGCGTTCGTACAGAAGCGTGCTGATCCCGAACTCGATCACCATCGTGAGCAGCAGGATCGCGACGATCTGGCCGATCAGGCCGATCGAGGGCTGGACGAAGCGTTTCATCGGGTGATGTGCGGCAAACCGCCCCACTCACGCTTCGTCACCCCGGACTCGTTCCGGGGTCCACTCTGCGGCGAGGGGGGCGGCAGGAGGCTCTGATCACTCCCCTGCGGATAAGTGGACCCCGGACCGAGTCCGGGGTGACGAAGCGCGTGGGAAAGCGTCACGCGCCCCTCAACGCCGCGTCACCTCGGTGTTCAGCATATAGCCCACGCCGCGCACGGTGATGATCGGGGCATCCTTGCCCGCGCTCGACAGCTTGCGGCGCAGGCGGCTGATCAGTACGTCGATGCTGCGGTCGGAGCTGTCGCCGAGGCGCGTGCGCGATAGTTCGATCAGGCGTTCGCGGGCGATGACGCGGCCGGCATGTTCGGCCAGGCTGACGAGTAGGTCGAATTCCGCGCCGGTCAGGTCGACGACCGCACCGGTGGGCGAGGTGAGTTCACGGCGCGGCAGCGTGACCTGCCAGCCGTCGAAGGTCAGCACGCCCTCTTCGCGTTCGCCGGGATTGCGCTCCAGCGAGCCGCGGCGCAGCACCGCACGGATGCGGGCGATCAGTTCGCGCGTGCCGAACGGCTTGGCGATATAATCGTCCGCGCCCAGTTCCAGCCCGACGACGCGGTCGGTTTCGCTGCCCTTGGCGCTGATGAAGATGATCGGGACTTCGCTCTTCTGGCGCAGGGTGCGGCACAGGTCGATGCCGCTGGTGCCGGGCAGCATGATGTCGAGCAGGATCAGGTCGACGGGCCCCGCCTCCAGCGCCAGCCACATTTCGGGCGCAGCGGAGGCGGGCCGCACGAGATAGCCGTTTTCCTGCAACGCGCGGGTGGTCAGGGTGCGAAGGGCGGGATCGTCCTCGACCAGGAGGATGGTGGGGGCGGTCATGATCGAAAGTTAGGCACCGGTGCCGGGGCGGTCAACCGCGCCGGACCTATGTTCAAGCTTTGGATACGACCCCGCAACGCGCCCGCAACATTGCGTGAGGTCAGTCCGCCGCGACGTGCCCGCCGCCGCCCTGCGGCCGACGCGTGAACCAGACGATCACGACCATCGCCGCGCACAGCCATGCCGATACGCGGAACAGGTCGGTCGACGCGAGCAGATACGCCTGTCCCACCATCTGGCGGGTGATCGCCGCGGCGGCCTGCGTCGATGTCGCGCCCAGTTTCTGTAACTGCTCGCTGGCCATCTGATACGGCATGCCCTGCCCGATCGCCTCGGCAAGCCGGCTCTGGTGCAGCGCCTCGCGCCGGTCCCACGCGGTGGTGATGATCGACGCGGCGAACGACCCCGCCACGATGCGCGCGAAGTTGGAGATGCCGGTCGCCGACGGGATCCGCTGCGGCGGAATGCCGTCGAGCAGGATCGTCACCATCGCGAGGAAGAAGACGCTCATCGCCACTCCCTGCACCAGCAGCGGCGCCATGAAATCGAAGACGGCGGCCCCGGTCACGAGGTTGGAGCGCATCCAATAGGATGTGGCGAAGGCGAGGAATGCCACCGTCGCGAGCAACCGCGCGTCGATCTTGCCCGACAGGCGCGCGGCCAGCGGTGAGATGATCACCGCGACCACCCCGCTGGGTGCGGCGATCAGGCCCGCCCAGGTCGCCGTATACCCCAGCTGCGTCTGCAGCCACAGCGGCAGGATCAGGGTGTTGGCGAAGAACACCGCATAGCCAAGGCAGAAGGCGAGCGTGCCGATCGCGAAGTTGCGGTTCAGGAACAGCGTCAGATCGACCGCCGGATTGGCATCGGTCAGTTCCCAGATGATCCACGCGATGAAGCCCACCGCCGCGATGATCGCGAGCACGCAGATCGCCGGATCGTTGAACCAGTCGGCGTTCTTGCCGAGATCGAGCATGATCTGCAGCGACCCCACCCAGACGACCAGCAGCATCAAACCGACCGTGTCGATCGGCAGTTTCCGCGTCGGCGTCTCGCGGCTTTTCAGGCCGTTCCAGCACGTCAGCGTCACGAAGATGCCGAAGGGGATGTTGATCAGGAAGATCCAGCTCCAATGATAATTGTCGCTGATATAGCCGCCCAGGATCGGGCCCATGACCGGACCGACCAACGTCGTCATCGACCAGACGCCGAGCGCCGTGGATCGCTTGTCGGACGGGAAGATCGAAATGAGCAGCGCCTGGCTGCCCGGCATCATCGGCCCCGAACACGCGCCCTGCAGGATACGGAACACGATCAGCGAGGGCAGATCCCAGGCGATGCCGCACAGGAACGACGACAGGGTGAACGCCGCCACCGCCGTGCAGAAGGTGCGCACCACGCCGAACCGACCCATCAGCCAGCCGGTCAGCGGCACCGCGACGCCGTTCGCCACCGCGAAGGCGGTGATCACCCAGGTCGAATTGTCGCTCGACACGCCGAGGTTGCCGGCGATCGTCGGCAACGACACGTTCGCGATCGTACTGTCGAGCACCATCATGAACGTGCCGAGCGCCAGCGCGAAGGCGATCAGCGCGAGCTTGCCGCCGGTCAGGGGGGCGGGTTGCGATGCCATTAGACGCGTCCTGTCCGGCCCTCACCCTTCCGGCGCTGCGCGCCTCCCTCCCTCTCCCACCGGGAGAGGGAAGAGCCGCCTAAGGCGGCGAAGGGTGAGGGCAGCTTGCTCACTTAGCGATTCGCGGCGATGATCTGGCGGATGCGCGCCTCGACCGCGGGGTCGCGCGCGTCGGTGGGCTTGTCGCCATAGACCTGCGTCGCGGGTCGGCCGAGCCGTGCGCCGGACTGGTCGCCGGTGTCGACGGTCGTCTTCACCGACAGGCCGATGCGCAGCGGGTTTTGCACCAGTTCCTTCGGTTCCAGCGCGATGCGCACCGGTACGCGCTGGACGATCTTGATCCAGTTGCCGCTGGCATTCTGCGGCGGCAGCAGCGCGAAGGCATTGCCCGATCCCGCGCCGACGCCGACGACACGGCCATGGAACACCACGTCGCCGCCATACATGTCGGCGGTGACGGTGGCGGGCTGGCCGATGCGCAGGTCCTTCAGCTGCGTTTCGCGGAAGTTGGCATCGACCCACACCTTGCCGAGCGGCACCACCGCCATCAGCGGCGTGCCGGCGGCGACCTGCTGGCCGATCTGCACGGTGCGCTGCGCGACGACGCCGTCGATCGGCGCGACGATGTGCATGTGGCTGCGGGTGATCGCGGCGCGGCGATAGGCGGCGATGGCGGCGAGCACGGCGGGGTTGGTGCTGGTGTCGGTGCCCTGCACCGCCGAGCGCGCCTGCGCCTGCTGGCTCTGCGCGAGGGCGAGGTTGGCGCGCGCCACCTTCACCGCATCGGCGGCATGCGCCAGTTCCTCGCCCGAGATCGCGCCCTGCGCGGCGGCGCCCTGACGGCGCGCGTAATCGGCCTGCGCCGCGCTGAGCTGCGCGCGCGCCTGCACGATCGCCGCGCCGCTTTCGGAGACCTTGGAGAAGTCGGCGCGCGTCGCACGCACCGCCCGCGCCAGTTCCGCCGCGGCAGAGGCGAGCTGGACATCCGCGGTCGCCGGATCGAGGTCGAGCAGCGGCTGCCCGGCCTTCACCGTCTGCGTATTGTCGGCGTGGATCGCGGTGATCTGGCCCGGATCGCGCGCGGTGATCGCGACGACGTCACCCGCGACATAGGCGTCGTCGGTCTCTTCCTCGGGCTTGGCCAGCAGGAAGTGGAACACCGCCCAGACGATCGCGGCGATCACCACCACTGCGGCGAGGATCAGCAGGCCGGTGCGGCGCGCCTTGGGCTTGCCGCCGGGCGCAGGGTCGGCGGCTTGTGCGCCGTCGTCGGTGTCGGTCTTGGAATCGGGCGCGTCGGTCATCGGGCGGGTTCCTGGGAGGAAAAGCCACCGCCGAGCGCCAACACCAGCGCCACGCGCTGGCGGGCCGCATCGGCGGCAAGGTTGGTCTGGGCGCGTTCGGCGTCGAGCAGCCGGACGTCGGTGTCGATCAGCGACAGCTGGCTATCGAGACCGCTGGCGACGCGCACCGCATTGAGTCGATTGGTCTCCGCGAAGCCGCGCACCACCTCGGCGGTGCGGGCGCGTTCCTGCGCCAGCGCGGTGATGCCGGCGATCGCATCCGCCGCCTCGCGCACCGCGCCGACGACGCGCTGGTTATAGTCGGCGGTGGCGAGGTCGACGCCCGCGGTCGCGCCGGCGAGATCCGCCTTCAGCCGGCCGTTGTCGAAGATCGGCAGATGGATCGCCGGTCCCGCGCCCGCCGTGCCGGCATCGAGGCTGAAGAGGTTGCCGAGGCCGACCGCCTGGAAGCCGGCGAGCGCGGCAAGGTTGATGTTGGGATAGAAAGCGCGGCGCGCGACCTGGCGGCCGGCGGCGGCGGCCTCGATCCGCGCCTGTGCGGCGGCAATGTCCGGGCGGCGCGCGATCAGGTCGGCGGGCACGCGCGCAGGCAGCGGCAAGGCGGTGTCGAGGCGCAGCGTCGCCGGGCGGATCGCGGCGGCATAATCGGGGCCGCGACCGGCGAGTGCCGCCAGCGCATTCACCGCACGGGCACGGGCGCCGTCCGCCTCCGCCAGCGCGACGCGCGCCTGCGACAGCAGCGTCTGCGCGGCGGTCGCCTGCAGATTGCTCGCCAGCCGGTTGCGGATGCGCACGTCGACCAGCTGCACAGAGCGTTCGCGTGTCGCGATCGTGCGGCGGGCGAGCGTCGCCTGCGCTTCGGCGCGCGCGAGGTCGATATAGGTCTGCACCACCGACCCGGCGATCGCGAGGCGCGCGGCGGCGACATCGAGCGCGGCGGCACGGGCGGAGGCGCGCGCGCCCTCGATCGCAGCCTTCTGGCGGCCGAACAGGTCGAGGTTCCAGTTGAGGTTCGCCTGTGCGCTGCCGAGGAAGCGCACTGATCCGGCATAGGGGGGCGGGATGGTGTAGCGGCCCGACAGGCGCGCGACCTGTGCCGATCCGTCGAACGTCACGTCGGGGCCGCGCTCCGCATCGCGCGCCGCCAGCATCGCCTGCGCCTGCGCGACACGGGCGAGCGCGGCGTCGAGATTGGGATTGCCCTTCGTCGCGTCGGCGACGAGGCGGTCGAGCTGCGGATCGCCGAACGCGGTCCACCAATCGTCGGCGATGGCGGGCGACGCATCGGCGGCAAGCCCCAGCGTCGCGGGCGCGACCGGTGCGACCGCAGGCGGGCTGTGCGGCACCGCGCACGCGCTCGCCAGCAAAGCGAGCAGCATGGCGGGTTTCGGCTTTAAGAAATAGGGGGTCATGCACTGGCCCTTTCGTCGGCCGCACGTTGCAGCGTGTCGCGCAGCCGCTGGAGCAGATGGATCGCCTGGTCGACGTCGCTGTCCGGCCAATCGGCCAGCCATTCATTCCACAGGCGGATGACGGTGTTGCGCACGTCCGTGGCGATCGCTTCGCCCGCGGGCGTCAGCGTCAGGCGCACGACGCGGCGATCCTCGTCGTTGCGGGTGCGCACGATCCAGCCGCGCTCTTCCAGCGTATCGACCAGCCGCGTCGTCGCGCCCTTGTCGTGGCCAAGGTCGCGGGCGATTTCGGCACAGGTTGTCGCTTGGGTGAAGCGGAGCGCCGCCAGCGCGCTCCATTGCGTCTTGGTGATGTCGGCGGCGGCGAACACCGGATCCATCGCCTGCGTGCCGAGCTGTTCGGTGCGGCGGATCAGATACCCGATCGAGCGCTCCGGCGCGAAATCCGACTCGGTGTAGAAGGGCATTTGGTTGCCATGGCAACCGTTGCCGAGGCAGTCAATCATGTTTCTGTATGTTGCTGATCCAACGGCCGGAAAGGCGGGCGCGTTCCATCGCTAACCGCTTCTTAGGGACGCGCGGGTAGACGGATGCGCTCCGTTGTCCGGGACACGCCACGCATGGAATTTCCGCTGATCGCCCCCCGGCCGCCCCGGCTCAGCACGCTGACCGACGGGCTGCGGCGCGTCGAGGCGTCGGGCGTGTTCAGCAACAATGGGCCCGAGGTGCAGGCGTTCGAGCGCGAGGGGACGGCGCAGCTGTTTGGTGGGGTGGGCGATTGCCTGGCGGTCGGCAATGCGACGCTGGGGCTGATGCTCGCGATCCGGCAGGCGGTGCCCGCGCGGTGCGGCGGAGCGATGCCGCGGGCCGGCACGCTCGCGCTGATGCCCGCGCTCACCTTTGCCGCGACCGCGCAGGCGGCGCTGTGGGCGGGGTTGACGCCGCTGATCGGCGATATCGAGCCGTCTTGCTGGATATCCGATCCCACGCAGGAGGAAGCGCTGCTCGCGCGCCATGGCGATCGGGTGGGCGTGATCGTGCCCTATGCGACCTTCGGCACCGATCTGGACCTCGATCGCTATGCGTGGCTGGCGCGCCGTTATGACGTCGGCGTCGTGGTGGATGCGGCGGCGTCGCTGGGGACGATCGATGCGGCGGGCCGCGCCTTCGGTACGGGTGCGCCCTTCGCCATCGTCTATTCGATGCATGCGACCAAGACCTTCGCCGTGGCGGAGGGCGGGCTGATCCATTGCGGCGACGCGGACCGGATCGCGTCGTTGCGCGCAATGGCCAATTTCGGGTTCGACCCGTCCGGATCGAGCGGCGCTCGCAGCGCGACGCTGCCCGGCATCAACGCGAAGCTGCCCGAAGTGATCGCACTGATGGCGCGCGCCAAGCTGACCGAGATCGATGCTGTGTGCGAGGCGCGGGCTGCGATCGATGCCGCCTATCGTGCTGCGTTGCCCGGTTTCACGATGCAGGCGCCCGCCGCACGGCGGCAGGCGACGCAGTTCATGCCGCTGGTGCTCCCGCCCGCCCTCGTCGGCCATCGCGCGGCGATCGTCGCCGCGCTGGCGGCGGACGGCGTCGGCGTCGGACAGTATTTCAGCCCGCATATCGGCGAGCAGCCGCTGTTCCGCGACGTGGCGGTGATCGAGCCGACGCCGGTCGCCGACGATGTCGCCGCGCGCATGCTCAGCCTGCCGATCACCGATGCGATGACGCCCGCCGATGCGACCGAGATCGCACACCGGCTGGTCCGCGCGATCGAACGCGTGGTGGATGCGGAAATGGCGCGGATGCTGGTGCCGCACGGGACGGAGCATGCGGTGGCGCAGGGTGCGGGGGATGACGTGAGGACAGTGGTGATCGGCGGCGGACCGGCCGGCACGGCGATGCTGACCGCGGCGAGCAAGCAGAACCGCCTAGTGCCGCTGGTCGAGGCCGGGCTGGCGATCATCGAGCGGGGGCCGCGCCTGGGTGCCGGCGCGCTTGGCGGCTATGCGATCCGATCGGACACGACCGCCGAAACCTTCCTGTCGGCGGTGAAGGACAATCCCCACCCCGAACTCGCGGCGCTGGCGCAGCATCCCGCCGCGCGGCTGATGGAGCGCTATATCGGCGAGCTCGGCGCGCCGCTGGCGGACACCGCGCCGCTGCTGGAGGCGACGGGCGAACGGCTGGGCACCATCGTCCGCGCGCATGGCGGCAGCGTGCTGACCGGCCATGAGGCGCAGGAGGTGCGGCGGACCGCCGACGGGCGCTGGGCGACGCGCGTCGCCGACGGCCATGGTGCGGTGCGCACGATCCTGTCCGACCGGATCGTCGTGGCGACCGGTGGCTATCAGACCGACGAGCAGGTCGCCGCGAAACGCGTCGTCGGCATGCCGCTCGGCGTGATGGCGGGCCGGCGGCTGATGCGTTCCGATATCGTGTTGCGCCAGGGCGGCATAGCGGCGGTGCAGGAACGGTTGCGGGCGTGCAGGGCGCCGCGCATCGCGATCGTCGGTGCCTCGACGAGCGCGATCGCGGCGGCAGTGCTGCTCCTAAAGAGCCAGCCCGGCTTCGCCTTTGGTGCCGGCGCGATCACCATCGTGCATCGCCAGCCGCTCAAGCCCTTCTACCCGACGATCGCCGCGGCGCACGCCGACGGCTTCCACGATTTCGACGAGAACGACATCTGCCCGGTCAGCGGTTTCGTGCTGCGTCTTGCCGGATTGCGGCTCGAATCGCGCGAATTGGTGCTGCGGATGCTGTCGCTGGGCGGTCGCACGCCCGATCCGCGCGTGACGACGCATCGCATCACCGGCGATCACGATGCCGCCGCGCGCGCGATAATCGAAGGCGCGGATCTGGTGATCGGCGCGCTCGGCTATCGCCCGCGCTGCGTGCCGCTGATCGGCGTCGACGGTACGCCGCTGTCGCTGGCGCATCACGTCGGGCGGCCGATGGTCGACCGGCATTGCCGCCTGCTCGACGCCACGGACCGGCCGGTGCCGGGCGCCTATGGCATCGGCCTGTCGGCAGGCTTCGTGCCCTGGGGGCGCCTGGGCGGCGAAGCGAGCTTCCGCGGGCAGGCGAACGGCCTGTGGCTGTGGCAGAATGACGTCGGCCAGATGATCGTCGACCAGGTGTTGGAACCGGAGGCGCGCGCAGTCGCTGCGTAGCCATGCCCATCGTGTCCCTGATCATCCCCGCGTATAACGGGGAGCATTTCCTGCCCGACACGCTCCGGTCGCTCGAGCGCCAGACGCTGACCGACTGGGAGGCGATCGTCATCGACGACGGTTCGACCGACGCGACCCGCGCCATGATGCGGGACTGGCCGGACGCGCGCGTGCGGCTGATCGAGAATGCCGAAAATATGGGGCCGGTGCGCGCGCGCAATCGCGGCGTCGCGGCGGCGCGCGGGCGCTATGTCGCGGGCCTCGACCAGGACGATCTGTGCCTGCCCGAGCGACTGGCACGGCAGGTCGCGTATCTGGAGGCGCATCCCGACGTCGCGCTGGTCGGGACGCAGGCTTGCCAGCTGCGGGACGAGCGGGTGTCGCCGATGCACTATGCGCCCAACACGACGCCCGCGCTGATCACCTGGCTCAGCTGGATCGAAAATCCGCTCGTCTGGTCGACCGTGATGCTGCGCGCCGACACTGCGCGCGCGCTCGATCCCTTCACCCGGCCCGACCTGCTCTATGCCGAGGATTTCGACCTATACCACCGCATCCAGCCGCTCGGTCGGATCGCGCGGATCGATTCGCCTCTCGTCCTCTATCGCCAGCATGCGGGCGGCGTGTCGAAGCGCTTTATCGACACGATGCAGACCGCGGCGACGCGGGTGCTGGCGCAACGGCATGCCGCCGTCCTGGGCGCGGACGATGCGGCGACGCTCGCGCGATTGCTGGTGCTGCACAATATGGGCGGCGTGCCGGTGCCCGATCGCGCGACGCTGATGCAACTGGGCGATGGCATCGCGGCATTGCAGGCGGCGTTCCTGGCGCAGGCGCGGCCGAGCCGTGACGATGCGCGGCTAATCCGCTGGGAAACCGCGCGGCGCTGGGCGCGGATCGGGCGCGCCGGGCTGCGATCGGGCAGCGTCCACATCGCCGACGTGGTCGCCGCGCGGCCGCCGCATCTTGGGCTGGGCTATGCCGGCCTCGAAACGTTGCTGTGGGACGGCGCGATCGGCACGGTGCGGCGCTGGCAGCGCACGCGGCGGGCGGCCTAGGCGGATCGGGGGCGGATCGCGTGCCGGGCCTGCGCGTTGGGCCGGCATGTTTACCAGCATCAATCCCGCGACCGGCCAGCCCGGCGACAGCATCCCTGAACTGACCGCCGACGCGCTCGACGCGGCGATCGCGCGTGCCGACAGCGCCTATCGCGCATGGCGGCTGACCCCGATCGCGGAACGCACGGCGCTGCTCGAACGGATTGCCGAACAGTTCGAGGCGAATGCGCGCGAGCTTGCCGAGATTGCGACTCGTGAAATGGGCAAGACGCTGAAGTCGGCGATCGCCGAGGTGCAGAAATGCGCTGCCGCCTTCCGCCATTACGCGCAGGAGGGACCGGCGATGCTGGAGCCGCGCCGCTTCGACACACCCGGCGGCCCGGCGACGGCGCATTGGCAGCCATTGGGGCCGGTGCTCGCGGTGATGCCGTGGAACTTCCCCTTCTGGCAGGTGGTGCGGTTCGCCGCGCCGACGATCCTCGCCGGCAATGTCGGGCTGCTGAAGCACGCCTCGCTGACGCAAGGCTGCGGCGCGGCGATCGAGCGGATGATCGTTGCCGCCGGCGCGCCGGCCGGCCTGTTTCAGAACCTCGCCATCCGCTCCGACAAGGTCGATGCGCTGATCGCCGATCCGCGTATCGTCGCGGTGACGCTCACGGGAAGCGAAGGCGCCGGCATCAAGGTCGCCGAAGCGGCCGGACGCAACCTCAAGAAGGTGGTGCTGGAGCTCGGCGGATCGGACCCGTTCATCGTCATGCCCTCCGCCGACCTCGACGCGGCGGTGAAGCAGGCGGTGACCGCGCGCATCCAGAACACGGGCCAGTCGTGCATCTGCGGCAAGCGGATGATCGTTCATGGCGACATCTACGACGCGTTCCTCGATCGCTTTTCGGACGCAATGCGCGCGGTGAAGGCGGGCGATCCGATGGATGCCGACACCGATATGGGCCCGCTGTCGAGCGAGGAGCAGAGGCAGACCACGCTGGACCAGCTTGCCGCCATCCAGACGGCGGGCGGGCGGCTGCTGTTCGGGGGCGAGGCGTTGCCGGGCAAGGGCGCCTATATGTCGGCGGGCATCCTGGTCGATGTGCCGATCGACGATCCGGCCGCGCAGGAAGAGCTGTTCGGCCCGATCGCGATGGTGTTCCGCGCCGCCGACATCGATGCGGCGATCGCGCTGGCCAATGACGTGCCGTTCGGTCTGGGATCGTCGGTATGGACCAACGACTCCGATGAGCGTGCGCGCTTCGAGCGCGATATCGAAGCGGGCATGGTCGCGGTGAATGCGATGCTGTCCTCGACGCCCGAAGCGCCGTTCGGTGGCATCAAGCGGTCAGGCCATGGTCGCGAGCTGGGCCCGTACGGCCTGCACGAATTCATGAACCTGAAAACGGTGTTCGGCTGAGGCGTGCGGCTGGGGGATCGCCCTCAGCCGCGTCGTGCGGTCCAGGTGTAGAGGAACGAGATCCCCACCAGACCCAGGTCGATCGCGGCCTGGAACCGGCGCGGGCTCTGGTCGCCGATGTCATGCGTGATCAGGCGGATGTCGGGCGTCGGATGGCGCAGCGCGACGAGCGACACGGCAGCCACCGCTGCTATCGTCCATTTGCGCCGGTCGGTCATTCGCGTCCCATCCCCTTCTGCGGGCAGGACATATCATGGCGCGGCCGTCACGGCCATAGTGTAGCGTGCGTTCGAAAAGCCGCGACCGGCCTGCCACGCTTGGTCAGGTCGATAGGTCAGGCGGCGTCGCTGCGCAGCCCATGCCGCACGCGGTCGCGGCCCGCCGCTTTCGCTTCGAACAGCGCACGGTCGGCGTTGCGGTACATCGTCTTCCAGTCGATTTCGCGATGGAGCGGCCCGACGCAGGTGCCGATGCTGGCGGTGACGCCAAGGTCGAACGGCATGCGATGGCCGCGCAGCCCGTCGAGCACCAATCGTGCGTCGAGCGGCGCGGCGGCGGGCGTCAGGATCGCGAATTCCTCGCCGCCGATGCGCGCGATCAGCGAGTCGGGTGCAGCGACGGAGCGCAGCGCGCGGGCGAAGACGCGCAGCACCTCGTCGCCGCCGTCATGGCCGATGGTTTCGTTGACCGCCTTGAAGTGATCGATGTCGATCAGAACCAATTGGTGTTCGCCCGCCCGTCCCATCGCCGCTTCCAGGAACGCGCGGCGGTTGAGCAGGCCGGTCAGCGGATCGACCGCGGCCAGGCGCAGCGCCGCCACCTCCTGCGCGCGTGCCTCGTCGCGTTCGCGGCTGAGCAGCCGGATGCGATAGGCGATGCCGACCGAGGACATCGACGCTTCCAGCGCCAGCGCGATGAAGGTGGAATTGTCGATCCATAGCTGCCACTTGACCAGGCTCATCGACGCCAGGATGCGGACGACCGCACACAGCACCGGCGGCCCCCAGGCGAGCGCAAACAGCAGCAGGAAGCGGCTGCGCAGCCGCCAGGCGCGCCATATCACCGGCACGGTCAGCGCGACGACCATGCAATAGCCGATCGTACACATCAGATCGGTCACCCCGGCGTAACGGGGCACGAACACGGTGAAGCTTGCCGCCGACAGCAGCAGGAAACCGATGACCACGTTGCTGGCCGGCCGCAGCCAACCGTCGAAGACGCGGCGTTCCATGAACGCGCGCACGAACATCACCGCGCTGGCCGCGATCAGCGCCAGCAGCATATAGCTCAATCGCTGGCGATCGTTGTTGTCCATGCCCGTCAGCTGGCCGAGCAGGCCCGACGCGCTGAGCGCATAGGCGAGCAGGCACAGCACCATGACGCAATAGGCGGGCTGGAATCCCTGGCGCAGCGCCGCCCAGATCGCCAGATTGTAGATCAGCAGCGCCAGGCACATTCCGGCAAAGGCGGCATACAGCGCGACCATCTCGCGATCGCTGTTTTGCGCGGTATGCCGGTCGACCAGCACCGGCGCGACGAGGATGCCGCGACGGTTCAGCGATCCCTCGACATGCCACAGCAATCGGTCCGGCGTGGCGGAATGGGCGGGCAGGGGGATCTGGATCACCGCACCCAATTGCAGCAGCCGCCACGTCGTCCGGCTGGTGAAGGCGACATGGCGGATCGCGCCATCGGTGTAGCGGACGTAGAGCGTCACGCGATCCTGCCACACGCTGCCCTGCCGCAGCAGCTCGCCGGATGCTCCGGCTGGAAGGGGTTGCGACAGCAGCCAGTAACTGCCGGGGCCGAAGGCGCGCTGCGGCGTCGTGCAGTCGAACCGATCGGGCGCGGCGAACAGGGCGGCGGGATTCTGCGATCCGGCGTCGCGCAGCACGCAGGCCTTCAGCGGCGTGCGCGCGTGCGCCGCCGCGGGCAGGATGCAGCAGGCGATCGCGAAGCTCAGCACGATCATCGCGATGCGTCGCCACTGAAAACCTGCCGGCATATGGCGTGTCCTTAGCACCGGTTTTACAAAGCTTCGGTAAACGCGGCCATAGTTGACCTAGATGAAAAATCGCAGCGTTATCTGTGACATATACAGCCGCGTCGGGCCTTTTGGTTGACATTATGCCATGGGGACGGCTGAATCGCGAACCATGGCATCGTCCCCCGACACGGCCCCGGCGCGCACGCCGGGCAAGCAGAGCGAACCCAGGGCCGGCTGCGGTGCGGCGATCGTCGTCGATGGTCGCATCCTGCTGCTGCGCCGGCTGACCGATCCCGAGGCGGGCAGCTGGGGCCTTGCCGGCGGCAAGATCGACCTGTTCGAAACCGCCGAGGCCGCGATGCGCCGCGAAGTGGGCGAGGAATTGGGCATCGTCGTCGGTATGGTGGAACTGCTGTGCTTCGTCGACCAGATCGACGTGGCGGCGGGTACGCATTGGGTTGCGCCCATCTATCGCGTGCTGAGCTTCACCGGCACGCCGCGCAATTGCGAACCGGCCAAGCATGACGGGCCGGTCTGGTATCCGCTGGATGCGCTGCCGCCGAACCTCACCACGCCGACGCGGGCCGCGGTCGCCGCACTGGCGCGATCAGCTGAGGGTGCCGTTCCAGCGTAGCCCGAGCACGGTGATGCGGGTGCGGGTGACGGCGATGCGCAGGTACAGCGGCGGCATCAGCGCCACCTCGGCGAAGCCGGGCGCATGGCCCCCCTCGACGATCAGCGACACCATCCTGGCGACCAGCGCGGCGACGAAGCGGAGGTCGCTGTCGCTGCTGAGCGCCGCCAAATCCGTACGCAGACGCCGGCAGGCATCGTGCGCACTGTCGGTCCAGACCAAGGGCCGCGTCTCCGCATCGCCCTGCGCGTGCGGCTGCGTATCGGCGATCGGGGCGCAAGGGACGAACGTGTCGGCCTGCCGCGCCATCTGCCAGCCGCCCAGCCAGTCGACGATGTGTTCGCTGTCGACCACCCGCCCCGCCGCCAGATCGGCCAGCGCCGCCGCATCGGTGGGATCGGCCGCATCGAGCGGCAGGCCGGCAAGGGGATCGTGCGGGTCCACGCCGGCTGGCTAACACGAAAACGGACCGGATCCGGGTGGATCCGATCCGTTTCGGAGGCAGTTGCGCTATGCCGCGGTTACTTGGCGTCGACGGGTTCCGCCTTGCCCTTCTTGCGCGGCTTCTTCGGCGCGGCGGGTTCGATCGCGAACGACAATGCGCCGTCCTTCATCTTCACCGTCACCTCGCCGCCATGGACCAGCTTACCGAACAGCAGTTCCTCGGCGAGCGGCTGCTTGATCTTTTCCTGGATCAGGCGGCCCATCGGACGCGCGCCGTACAATTTGTCATAGCCCTTCTCGGTGAGCCACGACTTGGCGGCATCGTCCAGGTTGATGTGGACGTTGCGGTCGGCGAGCTGGAGTTCGAGCTGCAGGATGAACTTGTCGACGACGCGCGCGACCACCTCCGGCGGCAGGTAACCGAACGGTACGATCGCATCCAGCCGGTTGCGGAATTCCGGCGAGAACATCTTCTGCACCGCCTGTTCATCCTCACCCTCACGGGTCAGGTTGCCGAAGCCGACCGTCTCACGCGCCATGTCGGCGGCGCCCGCATTGGTGGTCATGATCAGGATCACGTTGCGGAAATCGACGGTCTTGCCGTGCTGGTCGGTCAGGCGGCCGTTGTCCATCACCTGCAACAGGATGTTGAACAGGTCGGGATGCGCCTTCTCGATCTCGTCGAGCAGCAGCACGCAATGCGGGTTCTGGTCGACCGCATCGGTCAGCAGGCCGCCCTGGTCGAAGCCGACATAGCCCGGGGGCGCACCGATCAGCCGGCTGACCGAATGCCGCTCCATATATTCGGACATGTCGAACCGCTGGAGCGGAATGCCCAGGATCGACGACAGCTGCTTGGCGACTTCCGTCTTGCCGACGCCGGTGGGGCCGGTGAACAGATAGTTGCCGATCGGCTTTTCGGGATCGCGCAGGCCGGCGCGGCTGAGCTTGATCGCCGCGGACAGCTTCTCGATCGCCGCATTCTGGCCGAAGACGACGCGCTTCAGATCCGTCTCGAGGCTCTCCAGCGCGGCGCGGTCGTCGGTGCTGACCGACTTCGGCGGGATGCGCGCCATCGTCGCGATGACGGCCTCGATCTCCTTGGCGGTGATCGTCTTCTTCCGCTTGTTGGCGGGCACCAGCATCTGCATCGCGCCGACTTCGTCGATCACGTCGATCGCCTTGTCGGGCAGCTTGCGGTCGTTGATGTAGCGCGCGCTGAGTTCCACCGCCGACTTGATCGCATCGGGCGTGTATTTGACCGAATGATGGTCCTCGAACGCCGAGCGCAACCCGGCGAGGATCTTGATCGTATCCTCGATCGTCGGTTCGTTGACGTCGATCTTCTGGAACCGGCGCAGCAGCGCGCGATCCTTTTCGAAGTGGTTGCGGAATTCCTTGTACGTCGTCGAACCGATGCAGCGGATCGAACCGCCCGACAGCGCCGGCTTCAAGAGGTTCGACGCGTCCATCGCGCCGCCGCTGGTCGCGCCCGCGCCGATGACGGTGTGGATCTCGTCGATGAACAGCACCGCATGGGGCAGCTTTTCGAGTTCGTTGACGACCGCCTTCAGCCGCTCCTCGAAGTCGCCGCGATAGCGCGTGCCGGCGAGCAGCGCGCCCATGTCGAGGCTGTAGATGACGGCTTCCTTCAGCACGTCGGGCACCTCGCCCTCGACGATCTTGCGGGCCAGACCCTCGGCGATCGCGGTCTTGCCGACGCCGGGATCGCCCACGTACAGCGGATTGTTCTTGCTGCGGCGGCATAGGATCTGGATCGTGCGATCCACCTCCGGCCCGCGACCGATCAGCGGATCGACCTTGCCGATCTTCGCCTTTTCGTTGAGGTCGACGGTGAACTGCTTGAGCGCGCTTTCGCTCTTGCCCTTGTCCTGGCCCTTCGCCGGCTTTTCCTCTTCGGCACCCTTGGGGGTGGAGGCTTCGGTCTGCGCACCGCCCTTGCCGACGCCGTGGCTGATGAAGCTGACGGCATCCAGGCGGCTCATGTCCTGCTGCTGCAGGAAATAGACGGCGTAGCTCTCGCGCTCGCTGAACAGCGCGACCAACACGTTGGCGCCGGTCACCTCGTCGCGGCCCGACGACTGGACGTGCAGGATCGCGCGCTGGACGACGCGCTGGAAGCCGCTGGTCGGCGACGGATCGGTCGCGGTGTCGACCTTCAGCGCATCGAGTTCGGTGTCGAGATAATGCGCGACGGTGGTCTTCAGGTCGCCGAGGTTGACGTGGCATGCCTCCATCACCTGGGATGCATGTTCGTCGGCGATCAGCGCAAGCAACAGATGCTCGAGCGTCGCATATTCGTGCCGCCGCGAGGACGCGGCCTCGAGCGCCTTGTGCAGCGTGGTCTCGAGCGCGGGGGCGAAGGATGGCATTCAGCTTACTCCAGTCGGACCGGATCGTGACGCCCGGCCCTTTCCACCTATGTCGGTATCGTTGGGCCGTGCATCAAGCGGCGGGCGGCACACCGGGCGGGGCTGGCGGGAACCCGATCCGGTGCGCGCGTCGCTCATCGCCGGAATAGCGCGTCGGCGCTTGCGCGATGGTTAACGGAGCGTTCGATATGCCGCCGGGTGCGCGCGATCTCGCCCTCCAGCGCGGCGATGCGCGCCTCCAGCTCGGCGACCGACAACGGGTCGAGGTCCTGCCGCAGCAGCAGGCCGAGGGCGTCGTCGGGACGGGAGGGGGCGTCGTCCATATCCATGAAGCGCTAACGTTGACCCCCGCCGGTGCGATGTCAATAAGGCACCATAGGGCGCGCGCTGCGTTTGCGGCGGGCAACAGGGACAGGATGGGCGGATGGACGAACGGCAGCACGGGGCAACGATCCCCGCGACGATGCAGGCGATCGATCCAGAGGCGCATGGCGGGCCGGAGGTGCTGCGGCTGGTGGAACGCCCGGTGCCGCAGCCGCAATCGGGCGAGGTGCTGATCCGCGTCGCTGCCGCCGGTGTGAACCGGCCCGACGTGCTGCAGCGCAAGGGCGGCTATCCGCCGCCGCCTGGGGCGCCGTCGATCATGGGGCTGGAGGTTTCCGGTACCGTCGTTTCCGTGGGCGAGGGTGTCGAGGATACGATGATCGGCCAGCCGGTCTGTGCGCTGATCGCAGGCGGCGGCTATGCCGAATATGCGGTCGCACCCGCCGGCCAGTGCCTGCCGGTGCCGCACGGGCTCGACATGGTTCATGCCGCGGCGATTCCCGAAACGCTCTTCACCGTGTGGACGAACCTGTTCGAACGCGCCTTTGCGACCGAGGGCGACAGCGTGCTGGTTCACGGCGGCACCAGCGGCATCGGCACGATGGCGATCGCGCTCGGCCAATTGTTCGGCATGACGATCATCGTCACCGCCGGATCGGACGCCAAATGCGCCCGCGCGCTGGACCTCGGCGCTGCGCATGCGATCAACTACAAGACCGAGGATTTCGTCGAGCGCGTGAAGGCGATCACCGACGGCAAGGGCGTCACCGCGGTCATCGACATGGTCGGCGGGGACTATGTGCCACGCAACCTGCAATGCCTCGCCGACGACGGCCGCCACGTCTCGATCGCGGTACAGGGCGGCCCGACCGCGACCATCCCGATCTTCGAGATCATGCGCCGCCGCCTGACGCTGACCGGATCGACGCTGCGCCCGCGCGACACCGCGTTCAAGACGCTGGTCGCCGACGAGATCGCGCGCACCGTCTGGCCGCACGTCGAGGCGGGCCGCCTGCGCCCGGTGATCGACAAGGTCTTCCCGCTGGCCGACGCCGCCGCAGCGCATGCGCGAATGGAAGAGGGCGACCATGTGGGCAAGATCGTGCTGACGGTGTGAGGCGGTGCCCGTCACCCAGGACGTGATCCAGGGTCCCGCTTTTATTCCCGCGAGAGGAAGAGGCGGGATCCCGGCTCAAGGCCGGGATGACGGCGAGAAAACCGCGCAATTCCACCACACGCCTTGCCCTTCGCGTGCGCGTACCGTACATCGAAGGGTGCAGCAGGCCGCTCCGGATGGGGCGGCCCTATTTATTTCCGACGGAGTTTTCCCGTGGCCCAGCCGCTCATGCCCCATGCGACCGCTTCCTGGCTGGTCGACAACACCTCGCTGTCGTTCGACCAGATCGCGGACTTCTGCGGTCTCCACATCCTCGAAGTGCAGGCGATCGCCGACGATACCGCCGCGACCAAGCTGACCGGCCGCGATCCGGTGCGCGCGCACGAGCTGACGCAGGACGAAATCGACAAGGGCCAGGCCGATCCCGCCTATCGCCTGAAGATGATCAAGGGCCCCGAGCAGGTCCGCCGCACCAAGGGCCCGCGCTACACGCCGGTGTCGAAGCGTCAGGACAAGCCGGACGGCATCGCCTGGATCATCCGCAACCATCCGGAAATCACCGATGGCGCGATCAGCAACCTGATCGGCACCACCCGCACGACGATCGCGGCGATCCGCGACCGCAGCCATTGGAACATCGCCAACATCACGCCCAAGGATCCGGTGACGCTCGGCCTGACGACGCAGCGCGAACTCGACGCCGCGGTCGCCAAGGCATCGAAGGGCACCGGCGAAGCCGCCCCGGCCGACACCCGCCTGGAAGGCGATCGCGAAGCACTGATCGCGTCGCTGCGCGCCGAGCGCGACGCGGCGAACCGCGAGGTCGATTCCTACGACAACGATCCGGCAGCGGCCGCGCAGGCGCTGTTCCAGGACCCGTTCAAGCGCTGATCTAGCCCGTCACCCCGGCCGAAGAGCCGGGGTCCCGCTTCTGCGAGCGGCCTGAAAAGAAGCGGGACCCCGGGTCAAGCCCGGGGTGACGATATGTTAGGCGGTTCGCTCTGAACCGCCTCACACCACCGCAGGCGTCACCGCGACGCCCGCCACGCCGGGATCGAAGGCGAACAGATTCCCCGCCTCGGGCTGCTCGGCCAGCGCCGCCGCGTCCAGACCCTTGCGCGCGCTCGTTGCGTAGGCCGTGCGCAGATCGGACCCGCCGAACGCGATCTTGGTGATGTTCGACGCCGGCAGCCGCACCGTCCCCATCAGCTGTCCCGCGGGATCGTAGCGGCGCACGCCCCAGCCGCCCCATAAAGCGACCCACAGGCACCCGTCCGCGTCCGCGACCGATCCGTCGGGCCAGCCCGCCCCCTCCTCGATCGTGACGAAGCGCTCTTCCGGCCCCAGCGTGCCGTCGTCGCGGATCGCGGCGCGCCAGATCGTCTTGCCCAGCGTATCGGTGTGGTAGAGCGTCGATCCATGCACGGCCGGCCCGTTGGTGATCGTCACAGCCGGCAGCCCGCTGCATCGGATCGCGCCGCCGTGATGCGCGAACAGCCGGCCGGTATCGGCGCTCTCGCCATCGTCCATCGTCCCGAACCAGATGCGGCCGTGCGAATCGGTTGCCGCATCGTTCAGCCGGTTGTGCGTCGGATGGCCATCGGGCGTGGCATGCGGGCGGAAGGTGCCGTCGGCGGGATCGAAGCGATACAGGCCGCTCTGCAACCCGGCGATCATGCCACCGTCCGCGGCGGGCAATACCCAGCCGACCTGTTCGGGCGCGTCCCAGCGATGCGCGGTGCCGGTCGCCGGATCGAAGCGGTGGACGTGGCGCTGCTTGATGTCGACGAACCACAAGGCCGCGTCGCGGCCGATCCACACCGGGCCCTCGCCCAGCGTCGCCTGGACCGGCAGGACGGATCGAACATCATGGGGCATGGGGAATCATCCTCTCGTCTGTCCTGCGCACCATTCCCGCTTGCGCGGCCGGCGTCTAGTCAGACAAATGCACGCGCCGGCAGGGTCACCTGCGCGACGAGGCCGCCGCCCTCGCGGGCATTCAGCGTCAACGCGCCGCCATGCAGAGTGGCGAGTTCGCGTACGATCGCCAGGCCGAAGCCATGGCCTTCGCCGCGTTCGTCCAGCCGCACGCCCGCCTGGGTCACGCGGCTGCGCTCTTCTTCGGGAATGCCGGGGCCGTCGTCGGTGACGGTCAGCACCAGTCGCCGCGCATCCGCCGGGTCGAGCGACGCGGACGCCTGTACGATGCTGCGCGCATGCTGCGCAGCATTGTCGAGCAGGTTGCCGAGCAGTTCGTCGAAATCCTGCGGCTCGATCGCCGCGACCGGATCGCCGCGGACGTCGGCGGTGATCGCCAGACCACGGTCGCCGTGCAGCCGTCCGATCGCCTGCACCAGATCATCCACCGCGGGGCGCACCGCGGTGCTGGCGCGCGTATCGACGACACCGGCACGGGCGCGGGCGAGGTGATGGCGGATCGTCGCGTCGATCCGCTCGACCTGCGCGGCTCCCTCCGCATCTGCGCGGAGCCGCAACGCCAGCGTCGCGACAGGCGTCTTCAGCGCATGGGCCAAGTTCGCGGCGGACTGGCGCGCGGTGGCGAGCGCCTGCGCGCGATCCGCGGCGAGCGCATTGAGTTCGGCGGCGAGGCCCTGCAGTTCGACGGGCTGGTCCTCATCGACCCGCTCCGCTTCGCCGGCGCGGATCGCGGCGAGTTGCGCGCGCAGTCGGGCGAGCGGCTTCAACCCCAGCCGCAGCTGCACCAGCGTAGCCGTCGCGAGCAGTCCGGCGAGGATCGCCAGCGCGGCAAGCAACGGCACCAGCGCCACGCGCAGCGGCCGCGCGATCACCCCGCGCGGCGCGGCGGCGAACAGCGTCACCGGGCCGCTGCGCGTCGTCAGCACCAGCCGTCGCGCATGCATGCGCGCGCCGCTGGCATCGGTGCCGTCCACGCCCTGCGGCCCTCCATCCGGCAGCGGCGCCGCGCCCGGTGGTGGCGGACCGGGCGGTCCCGGCAGGCGCGGGCCGGGTGGAGCGGCGTCGGGCCGGGGCACGAACCGGTCGGTCGAGCCGATCGCGCCGCCCGGTGCCTCGATCCGCCACAACCAGTCGCGCCCCGCGTCCAGCGCCCCCTGTCGTTGCGCCAGCGCCGCGCGATCGACCCGGCCGTCGCCATCGACGACGCTCGCCATCAGCGCGATTTCGGCATCCAGCCGCCGGTCGATGCCTTCGGTAACGACGCGCTCCAGCACGCCGGCGATCGCCCAGCCGGCAATGCCCAGCGCCGCCAGGATCGCGACCGCCGACAGCAGCAGCATCCGTCCCTGCAACGACCGCGGCATCATGATCCGGAACCCCCGCATGTCAGGCGATAGCCGCGCCCGCGGATCGTCTCGATCCGGTCGGCGCCGATCTTGCGACGCAGCCGGCCGACGATCACCTCCAGGCTATTCGAATCGACATCGGCGTCACCTTCGTAGACGCGCTCGAGCAGGTCGAGCCGCTCGATCACCGCCTCCTTGCGCAGCATGAGGGCCGACAGCACGCGCCATTCGAACGCGGTCAGCTTCAGCGGCAGGCCGTCGAGCTCGAAATGCCCGATCTGCGTATCGAACGACAGGGGCCCGCAGGTCAGCACCGGCTGCGCATGGCCCGCGGCGCGGCGGACGAGCGCGCGCAGTCGCATCATCAGCTCCTCGACGCGGAACGGCTTGACCAGATAATCGTCGGCGCCCGCCTTGAACCCGGCGACCTTGTCCGACCAGCCGTCGCGCGCGGTCAGGATCAGCACCGGCAGCGCGCGCCCCGCCGCCCGCCATTCGCGCAGCACCGTGATGCCGTCCTTGCCGGCAAGCCCCAGATCCAGGACGGCCGCGTCATACGCCTCGGTCTCGCCCAGATGCGCGGCGTCGATGCCGTCGGCGATCAGGTCGACCGCGCAATGTTCGGCCCGCAGCGCACGCGCGATCGCGGGGCCCAGTTCGTCATCGTCCTCGACCAGCAATATCCGCATGACACCCGTCACCTATGGCCCCTGCCTAAACCGAAACTGAACCGCATGGTTCAGCGGGCGTCGGCTGCGAATCGGTAGAACCCCCTCATCGACCCCCAAGGAGACGACAGATGGGTAGGTTCACGAAGCGTATGAAGGAAAAACTGACGCTGGAGCATCGCCAATGGGCGGCGCTGGGCGCAGTGGTGGTGCTCGCCGCGAGCGCGGGCGGCGCCGGTGCGATGGCGATGACGCGGCCGTCGATTGAAATGGCGCCGACCGTCGCCACGCCGATCGCCAAGCTCGCCTCGAGCAGCGGCATCGTCACGGTGAAGGGCCGCGTCGCCGAGGTGTTCGGCAACCGCATCGTCGTGCAGGACGGCAGTGGCCGCGCGATGATCGACGCCGGACCCGATGGCGCGAGCAACCTCACCACCGGCGCGCCGGTGATGGTGCAGGGCCGCTACGACCAGGGTCAGTTGCGGGCGCAGTTCCTCGTCGGCCCGAATGGTGCGGTCGAGGCGGTCGGCCCGGCGCACCCGCCGCACGGCCCCGGCGCGCCGCCCCCGCCTCCGGGTGCCGGCCCTGCCGGCCCGCCGCCGCCCCCGCCGGGTGCCGGCCCCGCCGGTGCGCCCCCGCCGCCACCGCCCGGCGCTGGTCCTGCCGGATCCGGTCCGACCGGCGCACCGCCGCCGCCGCCTGCCGGCGCGAACGGTGTCGCCCCGCCGCCCCCGCCGCCGGGTGCAGCGAGCGCTCCGCCCGCCGCCGGCGCCCCGGTGCCGCCGCCCGCAGGCGCCCGTCCGCCGGCCCCCGCGGCAGGCGCCCCTACCGCGCCGCCGCCCGCCGCTCCGGCGCGCTGACCTGACGAGCCGGCTGCCTTATGGGTGGCCGGCTTTTCCTATGGTCACGCAAAGACGCGAAGACGCGACGTTGGCGCGTTCCGGGCTACGCTCGACCCTGCCCATCGGATCGTGACGGAAACGGCCGCGCGTGCGGCAGGCGCGCCCCCTTCGCGTCTTAGCGTCTTCGCGTGACCAAATGGCCATCACGCGAATCCCAGACGGCTTTACCCCGCTGCGACCGCCGCATCGTCCAGCGCCGCCGCGCGGACCAGCGCCTCGCGGCTCGCCAACCGGCCCGCATATTCCTCGAACGCCGCGCGCTTGGGCAGTGACCCGAACTGAAGCCCCCACATCACCTGCGCCCCGACATAGACGTCCGCCGCGGTGAACCGATCGCCGGCGATGTATGGATGCGCCGCGACCGCGCGCTCCAGCACATCGACCATGCGATCGTAATTGCCGTATCCCGCCATCCGCTCTTGCTCCGCGGTCGGCGCGACGCCCATCGATCGGTTGGTGATGGCGTGCTCCGCCGGACCCGCGGCGAAGAACAGCCAGCGGTAATAATCCGCGCGCTCGTCGTCGGTCGGCGCCAGCCCGGCGTCCGGAAAGGCGTCGGCGCAATAGGCGCAGATCGCCGCGCCTTCGGTCACCACATGGCCGCGATGGACGATCGCGGGCACCTTGGCCATCGGGTTGATCGACCGATACGGTTCGGCCTTCATCGTCGTCGCGTAGTCGAGCAGCACGACGTCGTAGGGCGCGCCGGTTTCCTCGAGCATCCAGCGCGCGATCCGGCCGCGCGACATCGGGTTGGTGTAGAGTGTCAGATCGGCGGGCATCGGGCGTTCCTTCAGAGCTGCTTGCGGAACAGGTCGAGCATCCGGCCCCAGGCGCGCTCGGCCTGCGGCTGGTTGTAGACCTTGCTGTCGATGACGCACCAGCCGTGCATCGCGTCGGCATAGACCTGGATCTCCGCCGGGCGCTTCGCCGCGGCGAAGGCGTCGCGCAGCACGGTCTTGTCGTTGGGGCTGCGGGCATCGTCGTTGCTGGCGATCGCGATCAAATAGCCGCCGGCGAGCTTCGGGATCAGCCGGTGCGGGCTGTCGGCCGCCTCGCTGACGAGGCCGGCGCCGTGGAAGGATGCGCCCGCATGCACGCGGTTCGGCACCGCGGCGGCGGTGCGCAGCACCATCGGCCCGCCCATGCAATAGCCCGCGCTGCCGATGTGCCGCTTGGTGTCGACCTCCTTCTGCTTGTCGAGGAAGGCGACGAAGGTCGTCCCGTCGCGCGTCACCGCATCCGCGGTGAGCGCCGCACGCCACGGCATGATCTTGTCGCGCACCGCGGGCTGGTCGAACGATTCGCCGGGCTGGACGATCGGCGACTTGGTCGACCGGTAGAATTGATTGACGACCAGCACCGCATAGCCTTCGCCCGCCAGCCGGTCCGCCATCTGCCGGAACGCCGGCCGCAGCCCCATGATGTCGGGCCACATCAGCACGCCGGGATGCTTGCCGCTGGCCGGCGCGGTGAAATAGGCGTCGCACTGCCCGTCGGGCGTCGTGATCGTGACGTCGCGGCCCTTCACGGGTTTGGCGTCGGCCGAGGTCGGCAGCAGCGCCGCCATGCCCACCGCACCGGCAGAGGCGCCCAATTGGCGGCGGGTGAGATGGGTGGCGTTATCGGCTTCGGTGATTTCGTCGCACATGCGGCCTCTCCTGATGTTGTGGGGAGGCTAATCGAGTGCGCGTCAAGGCTCCAGCCGGAAAAGCGTTTGGTCAAAGACCTTTGCCTCCACCACCGCCGTCATTCCCGCCTCCGCAGGGATGACGACAGGTGGGGGAATGACGGCCGCCCCACCCACCCCGTCACCCCGGACTTGTTCCGGGGTCCACCGGGCCGCCGGGGGATGGCAAGAGGCTCAAACCAACCCCCTCGCCGCGGAGTGGACCCCGGACCAAGTCCGGGGTGACGGAAGGGGAGCAACCCTTACCGCGGGCTCGCCTCACGCTTGCCGTCCAGCCGCCGTGCGATGCCCCAGGGATTAGCGTCGTCCAGCGCCGCCGGCAGCAGCGCGCCGCTGAGGTTCTGGAAACACACCGGCCGCAGATAGCGCGCGATGGCGAGCGTACCGACCGACGTCGTGCGCCCGTCGCTCGTCGCGGGGAAGGGCCCGCCATGCACCATCGCCGGCGCGACCTCGACACCCGTCGGCCAGCCGTTAGCGAGGATGCGACCCACACGGCGCGCGATCACCGGTACGAGCCGCGCGGCATCGGCCTCGTCGGCGGCATCCATCTGCAGCGTCGCGGTCAGCTGGCCTTCCAGCCCGGCGATGACGCGCGCGATCTCCGCCATGTCGCGGCAGCGCACGACGACCGACGACGATCCGAATACCTCATGGCTCAGCGCGCGGTCGGCGAGGAACGCCTCAGCCGTCGTGTCGAAGATCGCGCCGACCGCCTGGTTGACGCCATCGCCCACCTTGCCGCGCGCGACGGTCTTCACTGCATCATGGCCGGCAAGCGCATCGACGCCCTGTTCGAAGCTCGCATGGATACCCGGCGTCAGCATCGTCGCCGGTGCCGCGTCGGTCATCGCCGTCGCGGCGGAGGCGATGAACGCATCGAGATCGGGGCCGTCGATCGCCAGCACCAGACCGGGGTTGGTGCAGAATTGGCCCGCGCCCATTGTCAGCGACGCGACGAATTCCTTGCCCAGCGCCTCGCCCCGCGCGGCGAGCGCGGCGGGGAACAGTACGACCGGGTTGATGCTCGACATTTCGGCATAGACCGGGATCGGCTCTTCGCGCTCGGCGGCGATGCGGACCAGCGCGAGGCCCCCGCCACGCGATCCGGTGAAGCCCACCGCCTGGATACGTGGATCGCGCACCAGCGCAGCCCCCAGTTCGTTCGTCTCGCCGGGCAGGTACGAGAAGACGCCCGCGGGCAGGCCGCTGTCCTTCACCGCTCGGGCGATCGCCCGTGCGACCAGCTCGCCGGTGCCCGGGTGCGCCGGATGGCCCTTCACCACCACCGGACAGCCCGCAGCGAGCGCCGAGGCGGTGTCGCCGCCTGCGACCGAGAAGGCGAGCGGGAAGTTCGATGCGCCGAACACCGCGACCGGCCCGATCGCGACATTGACGCGGCGCAGGTCGGGGCGCGGCAGCGGCGCACGATCCGGCATGGCGGGATCGATCGTCGCGTCGAGGAAGTCGCCCTGGCGCACCACGCCCGCGAACAGCTTCAGCTGGCCGACGGTCCGCCCGCGCTCGCCCTCCAGCCGCATGCGCGGCAGGCCGCTTTCCGCCATCGCGCGCACGATCAGGTCATCGCCGAGTCCCACGATATTGTCGGCGATCCGCTCGAGGAACGCCGCACGCGTCTCGGGATCGGTCGCGGCAAAGGCGGGGAAGGCGGCATCGGCCAGCGCACACGCCTCCGCCACTGCATCGGCACCCGCCGACGAGAAATCGGGGATCAGCGTCTCGCCGGTCGCAGGGTTGACCGCGGTGAAACGGGTCTCGGCCTGGCGAGTGTCGCCGCCGATCAGCAGGGCGCCGTCGATCATGGATGTGCCTCGTATCGAAGATAATGTCTGACTAATTGTAGGGTGGCACGACGCTGCGGACAATGACCGATTGTTCGGGTGTCGCTACCCATTCCCCAACACCCGTTCGTGCTGAGCGTGTCGAAGCACGGGGTGCCACATGCGCGCCGTCGCCTGTGGCAACGCGCCCTTCGACAGGCTCAGGGCGAACGGGGGTGGGGTGAATGGGCAGCGTTTACAAAAACGCCCGCCCGCCCGTCACCGGAATCGTCGCGCCGGTGATATAGCTCGATTCATCGCTCGCCAGCAGCACATAGGCGGGCGCCAGCTCCGCCGGTTGCGCGGCGCGGCCGAGCGGCGTGTTCTCGCCGAACGTCTTCACGGCTTCGGGCGGCATCGTCGACGGGATCAGCGGCGTCCACACCGGCCCCGGCGCGACCGCATTCACGCGAATCTTCCGCTCCGCGAGCATCTGCCCCAGCCCGGATGTGAAATTGTAGATCGCACCCTTCGTCGTCGCATAGGCGAGCAATTGCTGGTTCGGGTCCTGCGCGTTGATCGACGTCGTGTTGATGATCGACGCGCCTTCGCCCATGTGCGCGACCGCGGCCTTCGACAGATAAAACATGGCATGGATGTTGGTGGCGAAGGTCAGCTGCCATTCCTCGTCGGCGATATCTTCCAGCGTCTCGAAGCTGCGCTGCTGCGCGGCATTGTTGACCAGCACGTCGATGCGGCCGAACGCCTCCACCGCCTTGGCGATCACGGTGCGGCACTGATCAGGCTGCGACAGGTCGCCCGCGACCAGTACCGCCTGCTGCCCCTCCGCCTCGACCAGCGCCTTGGCCGCCTCGGCATCGTCATGTTCATCGAGATAGGCGATCAGCACGTCGGCGCCTTCGCGCGCAAAGGCCAGGGCAACCGCGCGGCCGATGCCGCTGTCGCCGCCGGTGACGATCGTCTTCTTGCCGGCAAGGCGCCCGGAGCCCTTGTAGCTCGACTCACCATGGTCGGGGCGCGGGTCCATGTCGTCAGTACGGCCGGGGATCGCCTGCTGCTGTTCGGGATAGGGCGGGGTGGGGTAATCGGTCATGGGGCACTCCTTCGCTCCGGCCAACCGATCGCGTGCTGACCCGTTCCGGCACATCAACCTGGATCAATGAAGTTGCCCCGACGCCGACACCGCGGCGGCGCGGCATTGACGCCTCGGCCCGTCTGACCGTAAGGGCGCGGCCGTGAAAGGTCCCCGGAGACGGGGTCAAAAGGGAAGCCGGGATGCGCAACGGGAGGCGCGGATCCGGCGCTGCCCCCGCAACTGTGACCGGCGAGCCGGTCCCCATCGAGCCACTGGGTCCGCGACGGATTTGGGAAGGCGGGGACACAGGCGACGACCCGGAAGCCAGGAGACCTACCTTTCGCCGTCGATCCTTCGCGCGGACGGGGTGTGCCGGGCGGACGAGGGAACCCCCTCGATGCGAGCGACATCCGCCGTGCGCGAATGGTCGCGCGCGGTCAAAAAGGCCGCCGCGCGCGATCCGTCGCGTGCGGTCATAAGGGGTGTGCCCAATGACTGTTCGCCTATCTGTTTCCGTTGTCCGTCCGTCGCTGTTGACGGTCGGCCTGCTGCTCGCCGCGCCCGCCGCCGCGCAAATCGCGCCGACCGCTGATCCTGCCAACAGCGACGACATCGTCGTCACCGCGACCCGCGTCGCCCAGCCTGCGGCCGAAGTCGGCCAGGCCGTGACCGTCATCACCCGCGACGAGATCGATCGCCGCCAGACCGTGTCGGTCGCCGATCTGCTGTCGACCACCCCCGGCGTCACCGTGACGCGCAACGGCAGCCTGGGCGGCTTCACTGGCGTGCGCCTGCGCGGCGCCGAGGCGGAACAGACGTTGGTCGTGATCGACGGCATACGCGTCAACGATCCCTCGTCGCCCGGCGGCGGCTTCGACTTCGCGAACCTGCTGTCGGCCAGCGTCCAGCGCATCGAAGTGCTGCGCGGCCCCAATTCGGTCCCCTGGGGCAGCCAGGCGATCGGCGGCGTCGTCAACGTCATCACCGAAGAACCGACCGAGCGGCTGAAGGCGCGCGCCAGCGCCGAATATGGCTATGCCGACAGCGTGTTTGCGCAGGGCGGCATCTCGGGTCGCAGCGGTGCGATCTCGGGCGCGTTGACCGGCGGCTATCTGCGCAGCGACGGCATCTCGGCCGCGGCCAACGGCACCGAGCGTGACGGCTATCGCCAATATGGCGCGACCGGCCGCCTGGGCGTCGACTTCACCGACGGCATCGGCCTCGACCTGCGCGGCTATTGGGCCGACAGCAAGACGCAGACCGACGGCTATCCTGCGCCGAACTATATCCTCGCCGACGACCCCAGCTTCTCGACCGCGAACGAGCTGTACGGCTATGCCGGCCTGCACGCCAATTTCGGCACGTTCCGCAACCGCGTCGCCTTCACCATCGCCGACATCAACCGCGACACCTATGCCAAGCCCGGCGCCACGCCGTCGCCGTTCCGCGGCCGCTCGGAACGCTACGAATATCAGGGCGATTACCAGCCGATCGATCAGGTCCGCATCGTTGCCGGCGTCGAGCATGAAGACAGCCGCTATCGTGATTCGAGCCTGCGCCGCTCGGTCGGCATCACCAGCGTCTATGGCGAAGCGATCGTGAAGCCGTTCGACGCGCTGACCTTCACCGGCGGCATCCGCAACGACGATCATGAGACGTTCGGCAACCACACCACCTTCGGCGCCGACGCCGCGCTGGCGCTGCGCACCGGCACGACGCTGCGGGCGAGCTATGGCGAGGGCTTCAAGGCGCCGACGCTGTACCAGCTCTACAGCCCGTACGGGAACACGCGCCTCGATCCGGAAACCGCGCGCAACTGGGATGCCGGCATCGAACAGGCGCTGCTCGACGGCCGCGCCCGCGTCTCGGCGACCTATTTTAACCGCGACACGCGCAACCAGATCAGCTTCCGCGGCTGTTCGGGCGCCGAGCAGACAACCAGCGGCTCGATCTGCGTCAACCGCCCGTTCGGCGTCTACGACAACATCCAGCGCACCCATGCCGAGGGCGTGGAGTTCGCGATCGGCCTGCGTCCGGTCGATGCGCTGACCGTCTCGGCGAACGTGTCGTACATCGATGCGGAAAACCGCACGCCCGGCACCGCCTTCCGCACCGATCTGCTGCGCCGGCCCAAGGAAACCGCGGCGTTCGTCGTCGACTATCGCCTGCCGTTCGGCCTGGGTATCGGTGGCACCGTGCAGATCGTCGGCGATAGCTTCGACAGTGACAGCTACGGCAGCCGCGTGCGCGTCGACGGCTATGCGCTGGCCAGCGTCCGCGCCGAACTGCCGATCGGCGACCGCCTGTCGATCTACGGCCGCATCGATAACGTCACCGACGCCCGCTACCAGACGGTGGCCGAATACGGCACCTACGGCCGCGCAGCCTATGGCGGCGTGCGCGTGAAGCTGGACTGATGCGGATGCCCTCACCCTTGGCCGGTGTTGCCGCCTCTTCCCTCTCCCGATGGGAGAGGGAGGGAGGCGCGCAGCGCCGGAAGGGTGAGGGTCGTCGCCTGCTGTCGTCTGTGCTTACCTTCCTTCCGTCATTCCCGCGCAGGCGGGAATCCAGACCCGCTACCGTCTCGCAAGCGCCGCAAGGCCAGCCAGTCTGGATCCCCGCCTGCGCGGGGATGACGGGGTGGGTGGGGCGAGTCGCCGCCCTGATATTCACTAGTGGCACTGCGCCGTGGCGGGGGTTCGCCGATCGGGTGCCTCACATTCTCCGTCACCCCGGACTAGTTCCGGGGTCCACTCTGCGGCTAGGGGGACGGCAAGAGGCTCAGGCCACCCCCTCGCGGCCCGGTGGACCCCGGACCAAGTCCGGGGTGACGGCAGGTGTCTGGCTGAGCGCAGCCCTCACCCTAACCGCCTGCGCTCCCCCGCCACACCAGGGCGGCATCGTCTCCACCAACCCTTGCGCCGACGCGATCCTGGCGCAGATCGCGCCCGATCGTCTCGCCGCGGTCAGCCATTATTCGCACGATCCGGCCGCGACCTCGATGCCGCTCGCCCTCGCGCGCCGCTATCCCGCGACCGCCGGCACCGCCGAAGAGGTGATCGCGCGCCACCCCGACCTCGTCGTCACCGACACCTTCGCCCCCGCCGCGACGCGCGCCGCCTATGACCGCGCCGGGCTGAAGGTGCTCACCCTCGATTCCCCCGCCACGATCGCCGCCAGCGAAGCACAGGTGATGCAGATCGCCACCGCCGCCGGCGTTCCCGCGCGTGGGCAGGCGATGGTCCGCGCGATGCAGAGCGCGATCCCACCCGCGACCGGCGCAAAGCCCGCCGCGTTGCTCTATATCTCGGGCGACCTCGCCAATGGCGGCGGCACGCTGCTCGACGATTTGATGACCCGCGCCGGCCTGCGCAACGCCGCCGCGGATTATGGCCTCGCCTTCACCGGTACGCTGCCGATCGAAACCATCGTCGCGCACCCGCCCGCGCTGATCCTCAGCGACGGCGACGGCCGCACGGCCGAGTTGCGCCGCCGCATCCTCGCCCGCAGCGGCGCGCAGGTCGCGGAGGTGCGCTTTCCCCGACATCTGATGAATTGCGGTGGCCCCACCATCGTCCCCGCGCTGCGCCGCCTGTGGGCGATCCGCGCGCAGCTGCTGTCATGAGCCGCGGGCTCCGCCTCACAGGCCTTGCCGCGCTCGTCGTCGCCGGCTTCGCGCTGTCGCTGGTCGCCGGCAAGCAGTGGCTGCCCTGGGGCAGCGACGCCGCCACCGCCATCTTCCTCGAACTGCGCCTGCCGCGCGCGCTGCTCGGTCTGCTGCTCGGCGCGATGCTCGGCGTGTCGGGGGCGGTGCTGCAGGGCTTCCTGCGCAACCCGCTCGCCGACCCCGCCGTGATCGGCGTGTCGTCGTCCGCCGCCTTCGGCGCGGTCGCGGCGATTCTTTATGCCGGTGCGTCCAGCCTCGGCATCTTCGCCGCGGCGATGAGCGCGGCGGTGGCGTCGATGCTGCTGCTCGTCGCGCTCACCTGGCGCAACGCGGACCCGGTCGCCTTCATTCTCGCCGGCACGGTCCTGTCGAGCCTTGCGGGTGCACTCACCGCCTTCCTCATTTCGATCGCGCCAAACCCCTATGCGGTGGCAGGCGTGCTCGACTGGCTGATGGGCGCCCTCACCGACCGCGGCCTCGCCGACCTCGCCCGCGCCGCGCCCTTCCTGATCGTCAGCACGATCCTGCTCGCGGCGGCCGGCCCCGCGCTCGACGCGCTGACGCTGGGGGAGGGGGCGGCCCGTTCGCTCGGCATCCGGCTCGGCCGTGTCCAGGCGCTGGTCGTGCTCGGCATCGGCCTCGGCGTTGGGGCAGGCGTCGCGGCGACCGGCGTGATCGGTTTCGTCGGGCTCGTCGTGCCGCACCTGCTCCGCCCCGTCTTCGGCCACCGCCCGTCCGCGCTGCTGCTGCCGAGCGGCCTCGGCGGCGCGGCGCTGGTGCTGGTCGCCGACAGCCTGTGCCGCCTGGCGCCGGGTGCGGGCGAAGTACGGCTCGGCGTCGCCATGGCGCTGATCGGCGCGCCCTTCTTCCTCGGCCTGCTGCTGCGGCATCGGGGGCGGGCATGGATCTGATCGCGAACCGCCTCTCGGTCGATCTCGGGCCGCGCCGGGTGTTGTACGATGTCGACGCGACCATCCGGCGCGGCCGCGTCACCGTCATCCTCGGCCCCAATGGCGCGGGCAAGAGCACGCTGCTGAAGGCGCTCGCCGGCCTCGTCACCCCGGCCGCGGGCAATGTGACGCTGGAGGGCGCGCCGCTCGCCGCGCTCGCCCCCCGCCAGCGCGCGCGCCGCATCGGCTATCTGCCGCAGGAGGCTGCGGTTCATTGGAACGTCCCCGCGCGCGACGTCGTGGCGCTCGGCCGCGTGCCGCATCGCGCACCTTTCGCCGGCCCGTCGCCCGAAGACCGCGCCGCCATCGACGCTGGGCTCGCCACGACCCATGCCACCGACCTTGCCGACCGCCCTATCGCCGATCTGTCGGGCGGCGAGCGGGCGCGCGTCCTGCTCGCCCGCGTCCTCGCCGGCGAACCCGACTGGCTGCTCGCCGACGAACCGCTCGCCAGCCTCGATCCCGCGCACCAGATCGACATCCTCGATCGGCTGTGCGGCATCGCCGTCGCCGGCCGTGGCGTCGTGCTCGTCCTCCACGATCTCGCGCAGGCCGCGCGCATCGCCGACGACGTCATCCTGCTGCGCGATGGCGGCATCGTCGCCGCCGGACCAGCCAGTTGCACCCTCACCGCCGCGCGCATCGCCGAGGTGTTCGACGTCACCGTCGCCAGCCTGCCCGGCAGTCGCGTGATGGTGCCGATCGGCCGCATTGTCCGCTGACCGTCGGCCCTGAGGCATCGACGCAACGGGCGTGCGCGATTATGCGCTGGCGCGTGACCGCTCCCCTCCGCCTCCGCCTCGACCCCGCCGCCCTCGCCGACAATTGGCGCACGCTCGACCGGATGAGCGGCCGCGCGGCCTGCGGCGCAGCGCTCAAGGCGAACGGCTATGGCCTGGGCGCGACCGAGGTCGCATCGCACCTCCGCGAGGCAGGCTGCCGCGACTTCTTCGTCGCCACCTGGGCAGAGGCCGAACGGCTCGCCCCGCTGCGGCTCCCGCTGTCGGTGCTGCATGGCGTGCGCGACGAGGACATGGCGATCGCGCTGACCGGCATCGCGCGGCCCGTGCTCAACACCGACGCGCAGGTTGCGCGCTGGCGGGCGGCGGGCGGCGGTGCGTGCGACGTGATGGTCGATACCGGCATGAACCGCCTCGGCGTGTCACCGCACGCGGTGCGGACCGGCCTGCTCGACGGCCTCGCCATCGACACGCTGATGAGCCACCTCGCTTGCGCCGATGAGGATAGCGTGATGAACGCGCGCCAGCTCGCCGCCTTTGCCGCCCTGCGCGGGGCGACGGGCGCGCGGCGGATGAGCCTCGCCAATTCCGCCGGCATCGCGCTCGGCGCCGATTATGCCTTCGACCTGACGCGCCCCGGCATAGCGCTCTACGGCGGCATCCCGCGGTCCGACTTCGCGGGCCTGATCCGCCAGGTCGTCCGGCCCGAAGCGCAGATCCTCCAGCGCCGCACCGTCGCCGCCGGCGACACCGTCGGCTACAATGCCACCTGGACCGCCGCCCGCGAGACCGAGGTTGCCATCCTCAACCTCGGCTACGCCGACGGCTACCTCCGCGCCTTCTCCGACCGCGGCAGCGCACAGGGCGGCACTCTGCCGGTCATCGGCCGCGTCTCGATGGATCTGCTGGCGGTAGACGTGACGGCCGCGCCGGACGTGGCGGAGGGCGACTGGCTGGCGATCGATTTCGCGCTGCCGGATGTGGCGGCGCAGGGCGGCCTATCGCAGTACGAGCTGCTGACCGGGCTGGGCCGCCGGTATGGGCGGGTGTGGGGCTGACAAAAAAAAGGCCGCTTCCGAAGAAGCGGCCCAACTGTTTTCCATTTCTAAATGATCAGAAGTTCGCCTTGAACCCCGAATAGAAGAAACGGCCGATGTTATCGTACGGGTCGCCGCTGGCAACGCCCAGCAGGTCATACGGGGGCTTCTTGTCGGTGATGTTGTCGACGCCGACGTAGAAGCGGAAACGCTCGGTTGCGTTGAAGCCCAACTGGATCGAGTGATAGAACGCTTCCGGGTAGAAAACGACCGGGTAAGCATCCGGATTGCGTGCCGGACGTCCGTCATACGCGTGCTGCGTTTCCCATTCGCCGATCGTCGACTTGCCTTCGTACCGGACGCGATACTGGATATCGAACGTCTTGAAGTCGAGGTTCCCGACGAACTGGCCACGCCATGCGGCATAGCCGAGCTCACCCTTCTGGCGGTCGCGGTAGGTCGGATCGGTGACGTCGGTGTAGGCGTTATTCTGCGCCACATAGCTGGCGAGCAGGCGTAGCGACAGCGTGCCGGTGTCGCTGATCCGGGTCCGGTACGACATGTCGAGGTCGAACCCGGACGTTTCCAGCTTCGCGTAGTTGAAGCCCTGCGAGAAGAACGCCGGACCCGTGATCGGGAACGACACCGTCGAACCACCGTGAACGACGTTCTGCTGACCCTGGAACGTGCCGTTGGGGTTGCGGAAGACCGCCGCGCAGAACGGATTGTTGATGCCGCTCGGGTTGTCGTAGCACTGGTTCACGATCGTCTGCGCTGCCAGCGAGAAGATCGCGTCCTTGATCGTGATATTGTAGTAATCGAGCGTCAGCGAGAAGCCGCGGAGCGCCTGCGGCTGCAGGATAACGCCAGCGGTGAAGCTGCGGCTCTTTTCGGCGTTCAGATTCGGGTTGCCCCGGTTGAAGCCCGAGATGCCCGAAGCGGCGTTATTCGTGAACGGCTCGGTCGTGCCGTTGAACGTCTGAGTGGTCGGAACGCCGGCCGCCGCGCAATTCTTTACGCGATTTGGGTTGTTGTTGATGTTCGCCTGGCTGCACGGATCGGCAAGACCATTGGCGAAGGTCTGCGAATTCGAATTGTACAGTTCGATCAGCGACGGCGCACGCACCGACCGGGCGTAGCTGCCGCGGAAGGTGATGTCGCGGATCGGTGCCCAGACCGCGTTGAGGTTGTACGTCCACGGCGTACCGGCATTGCCGATATTGTAGTGCGACACGCGCGCCGCGCCGCTCAGCGTCAGTTCGTGGAAGAACGGTCGGTCGGCCAAGAGCGGAATGCTGAGTTCGCCGAACGCTTCCTTGATGTCATACGCTGGCGGTGCGAACGTCGGGATCGAGTTAAGGAACGTCGCGCCGCTGGCGGTCAGGTCGTCATACTTCGAGAATGCCGTCTCACGGCGGTATTCGCCACCGATCGAGAAGGTCACGTCACCGCCCGGCAGCTTGAACAATTTGCCGTTGACGAAACCGACGAGGTCGAATTCTTCGGCCTTCTGCTTACGCGTCGAGGTCACCGAAAAATAATTCAACGCCGCTTGGCTGACCTGTCCCTGGCCGAACAGGTTGACGGGCACGCAGCTCGGATCGTCGTTTGTGGTGATCGCGTCTGCATTGATTCCGCAGACGATCTGGCCTGCTGCATTGCGCACAGCATTGATCGAATTCGCGTACTTCTGCGTAACGTAGTTGCCGTTCGTCTTGTAGAAGGTGTCAAGACGGCCGTAGTTCGCCGACACTTCGTAATGCCAGCCTTGGCCGAAGTCTCCCTCGACGCCGCCAACGATCCGGAAGGTCTCACGGCGATGAACCTCACCGCGGCCGCCGAAATCGACGTTGAAGCGCTGAGCGGTGAACGTGGTCGCCCCCGGTGCCAGTGCCGACACCAGCGTCGCGCGGGCCTGATCGGTGAGGTACGGGTTGTTGATGCTGAACGTGTTGTTGGCGAAGGTCGGCTGACCTTCCTGCAACGCGTCGATACGGACGTACTTTGCTTCCACGAACGGCTTGAAAGCGTCCGAGAAGTCATAATGGGCCAGGATATTGGCCGAGTAACGTTCCAGCTTGGGCTGAAGCATGCCGGTGAGCCGCAGCGTCGAACCCTGTCCGCCGACGCAATTTCCCGAACCGAAAGGACGCAGATCCGTGATGCAGTTGTTCGCAGTCAGCGAACCATCCGGGTTGAACACGAAGGTGCGGCCGTACTGGCTGAGGGTGTTCGTGCTGCCCACGTTGGCAAGTCCCGAACAGGCTACGCCACGCCGTGCCGCGAAGGCGGCAGCGGATTCACCGGTGGCAGCCACGGTCGGGCAGGTGGCTGTGAACAGACCGCCTTCCGAAATCGTGTTGTTGCGCACGTTACGGAGGAAGCTGGTGTCAGGAATGCCGTCGCCCAAGGAGGATTCCGGCCCGGTGCGGATGGCGCCGCCATTGGGGTTGAGCTGCGGTCCAGTGTTCTGCGTCGCATTGAACTGACTGCGGCCCGAATAGGCGCCGGTGATGTCGTCGCGGTCGGTGTAATAGACTACGTTGGAGCGCGAATATTCGGCAGCCGCAGCAATGTTGCCGCGGCCGTCGGCAAAGTTCTTGCCGACGGTCAGCGCGCCGAAATAGGATCCGCGCGTGCCGTGGGACGAAATGCCGCCTTGCCCGGTAGCGCGAATTCCCTCGAAGTCGCGCTTCATGACAAAGTTCACCACGCCGGCCATCGCGTCCGAACCGTAGACGGCCGAGCTACCGCCGGTCTGAACGTCGACGCGCTCGAGCAGATCGGTCGGGATCGTGTTGGTGTCGACGACGAAGCTGCCCGGCTGCGACGTCACGTGGCGGCGGCCGTTGACCAGCACCAGCGTGCGCTGCGTCCCGAGACCACGCAAATCGAGCAGGTTAAGACCGGCCGTGCCGATGAAACGCGTCGAATTGGCTTGGCTGTACGTCGTGCGCAATGCCGGAAGCTGGTTGAGTGCGTCACCGATCGACAGGTTGCCGGTCGAGGTGAGCAACTCGGACGTGACCGAGGTGACGGGCGCAGGCGAATCGAGATTGGGTCGAGCGAGACGCGAACCGGTTACGACGATCTCGCCGTCCCGAGACGTTTCGGTCTGTTCACTCGTCGGGTCGGTCGCCGCATTGGCTTGCGCATCGGCGCCGGACTGAACGGGGGTATCGGTCTTACCAGCCTGCGCGGCTGCTACGGAAGGATAGGCTGCCAAAGTGCCGGCGAGCGCCGACGCCGCCAGCAAGGTACGGATATTCATGCATGGTCCCCTGTTGAAGAGCACGTGTTCGTGCTTATCCCAGGGGCCCATTGTGAACATCAGATGACGGCGACCGCAACGATCGATCGCCCATCGGCAACAAAAAACTACATTTTCACGTCATGATGTGACTGGCACGCAACATTGGTGCAGCTATGCTGCCGTATGGTGACAATGCTCTCGATCACCGCTCCACACACATCGCGATCCCCATGCCGCCGCCGATGCACAGCGTCGCCAGGCCCTTCTTCGCGTCGCGCTTCTGCATTTCGTACAGCAGCGTGGTCAGCACGCGGGCGCCGCTGGCGCCGATCGGGTGGCCGATGGCGATCGCGCCGCCGTTGACGTTGGTCTTGTCGGGGTCGAGGCCCAGTTCCTTGCACACCGACAGCGCCTGCGCCGCAAACGCCTCGTTCGCCTCGATCAGGTCGAGGTCGGCGACGGTCCAGCCCGCCTTTTCCAGCGCCTTCTTGGACGCCGGCACTGGGCCGATGCCCATCACCGACGGGTCGACGCCCGCGCTCGCCCAGCTCTTGATCGTCGCCAGCACGGGGGTACCGCGCTTCTCGGCTTCCTCGCGGCTCATCAGCACCAGCGCGGCGGCGCCGTCGTTCAGGCCGCTGGCGTTGGCGGCGGTGACGGTGCCGTCCTTCTTGAATGCCGGGCGCACGCCGCTGACGCTGTCGATCGTCGCGCCGGCGCGGATATATTCATCGTCGGCGACGACGGTGTCGCCCTTGCGGCCCTTGATCGTGACGGGCGCGATCTCGTCCTTGAACCGGCCAGACCCGCGCGCCGCCTCCGCCTTGTTCTGGCTGGCGACCGAGAAGCTGTCCTGCTCGCCGCGCGTCACCTGATATTGCTCGGCGAGATTTTCCGCCGTGATGCCCATGTGATAGCCGTTGAACACGTCGGTCAGGCCGTCGTTCACCATCGTGTCGACCAGGCTGACGTTGCCCATCTTGGTGCCGCCGCGCATCGTCTGTGCGTGCGGGCTGAGCGACATGCTTTCCTGCCCGCCGGCGACGACGATCGACGCATCGCCGGTCTGGATGGCCTGGCACGCGAGCGCCACCGCGCGCAGGCCCGATCCACACACCTGGTTGACGCCCCAGGCGGGCACTTCCTTGGGGATGCCGGCCGCCATCGATGCCTGGCGCGCCGGGTTCTGCCCTTGCGCCGCGGTGAGCACCTGGCCCAGGATCACCTCCGACACCTCTTCGCCCTTGACGCCGGCCTGTTCCAGCGCGGCCTCGATCGCGACGCGGCCCAGCTCGTGGGCCGGGGTGGCGGCGAACGCGCCCAGGAAGCTGCCGACGGGGGTGCGCTTGGCGGCGGTGATGACGATCTCGGTCATGATGATCTCCTTGTGCGCCGCCTATCTAGCGGCGGGCAGGGCCGCGATCCAGTCGGCAAGCGGCTGCCATAGCGATGCGCGAGCGCGCCCGCCGACGATCATGCCGACATGGCCCAGCGCCAGCTCGCGATGATCGGCGAGCCCTGCGGCGGTGGCGGCGGGGACGATCCGGTCGGTGGTGGAGACGAACTCCACCGTCGGGCAGGCGAGCGCCTCAGGGATCACGCTGTGCCCACGGATCGTCCATTGCCCTTGTCCCGGCGCATCGGCGGTGATGAAGCGATCGAACAGATCGCGCGCGCAGGCGAGGGGGAGCGGCTCGCCGGCATTCGCCCAATCCTCCAGCCGGACGAAGGCGCGCGCCGCCTCGCTGTCGGGCGCCATCCGCCCGAACGCCTCATATTTCGTGATCGTGCGCGCCGGGTCGAGCCGCCAGAATCCCGCCTGCAGCACCTCCATCGGCAGCACGCCCAGCGCCTCTGCGGTCGGCAGCGCCGCTTGCCACAGCTCGCGCATCCCGCCCCGCGCCGCGCCATAGCCATCGAACCGCCACGGCGCCGCGATCGTCGCGAGGCCGGCCACGGTCGTACCCGCCGCCGCCGCGGTCGCCATCGTGCCGCCCAGGCAGTATCCGACCAGCACCGGCGGCGCATCGAGCTGCTCGATCAGCGGCAGCAGCAGCGATTCGACATGGCCGGACATGTCCATGTCCCGGTCCGCCGGCGTCGGCGCGCCCCAGTCGACCAGCGCGACGCGAAAGCCCTGTGCCGCCAGCCAGCGCACCAGCGATACCGCGCCGAGATCGAGAATTGCGGGCGGATTGATCAGCGACGGCACGCACACCACCATCCGCCCCCGCCCGCCATAATAGCGCAACGCCGCCCGTCCCGCCGTGGCCAGCGCCGGCATCGGCGGCGGGGCAGGGGGGCGGGGCGCCTGCTGATAGGCGGTCAGCCCGGCGAGCGCGGCAGCCATCCGCTCGGGATATGCTGCAGTTTCGCTGCGCAGCATGTCGAGGAACAGGGGCAACGGCCGCGGACCGTGTTGCGGTGCGGAAAATTGAGGCGTAGCATGCGGTTCGATCACGGGCATAACACCGGAACGGGCAGGGGACGCGTATGAAGAAGCAACAGCCGGGCGACGGCGTCGTCATCATCAAGAAATACGCCAACCGGCGGCTCTACAATACCGAGACCTCGTCCTACATCACGCTCGATCATCTCGCGACGATGACCCGCGAAGGCCGCGACTTCAAGGTCGTCGATGCCAAGACCGACGACGATATCACGCACAACGTGCTGACGCAGATCATCATGGAGGAGGAAAGCCGCGGGCAGACGATGCTGCCCGTCAGCTTCCTGCGCCAGCTGATCGCCATGTACGGCGATTCGATGCAGTCGATGGTGCCGGGCTATCTGGAGGCGTCGATGGACAGCTTCCGCCGCAACCAGGAACAGTTCAAATCGGCGGTCGAGGGCGCGTTCGCTCATTCGCCTTTCGCCGAAATCGCCAAGCGCAACATGCAGATGTTCGAGGCCGCGACCCAGGCGTTCGGCGTCGCACCTGCGATGGCGCCCGCCGCCGCGCCTGCGCCCGCCGCGCCCGCCAGCAAGGATGACGAGATCGCCGCGCTGAAGGCGGAGCTGACGCGGTTGCAGGACAAGGTCGAAAAGCTCGGCTGACGGCGCGCGCCCGTGCCGGTGATGTTCTGGAGCGCGGGCGCCAGCCTGTGCGTCGCCCTCGTCGCGGCGTTCGCGGATCGGCGGCGGCGCCTGCGCCACGATCCCGATCGCGTCGGCTTCGTCGACTGGCGCACGGTGCAGATGGCGGCGCTGCTCGCGACGATCCTGCTGGTGAGCGTCGGGCTGCATACGCGCTGAGGGCCGGGGCAGCGACCAGCCAGTCTGTCGCGCCATCCCCCCGTTCGCCCTGAGCCTATCGAAGGGCAGGCGTCCACCGCCGCGCCGCGCGTGTGGCGACCCATCCTTCGACAGGCTCAGGACGAACGGCCAAAAGGGTGAAGCGCACCTCCTCAAAATCCCGTTGCGTCCTGCCTTCAATGGCTTACGCTTGCGGCCATCGCGGGCCTATCTCCCCGCCGTCTTCCGGGGAGCGACATCCGTGCGCCATCTGCTGATCCCGACCGCCGCGGCGGCCGTCCTGTTCGCTGTGCCTGCCCATGCCGACGAACTGCAATCGCGATTGCTCGCGGGCATGCAGGCGGCGCGCGCCACCGCCTTCGCCTTCCAGCAGACGATCGTCGTCGAGACGACCGGGCAGGCGCGGCGCACGATCGTCGAACGCTACGACCCCCGCCGCCCCGCCGCCGAGCGCTGGACGCTGGTCAGCGTCGACGGCAAGGCCCCCACCGCCAAGGACATCGCCAAGGCGCGCGAGGGCAAGAAGAAGCCCGGCTCCTACGGCGATCTCGCCGACTGGTTCGGCACGCCGGCGCGCCGGGTCGAGGCGCCGGCGGGCTATGCCGCCTATCACTTCGATCGCCTGCCCGCAGGCGAGTTGAAGATCGGCAACCACGACGCCTCCGCCGACACGGCCGCCGACGTGCTGGTCAACACCAAAAGCGCCACCCCCTTCGTCGAACGCGTGCGTTTCACCTCGACCAAGGGGTTCCGCATGATGCTGGTCGCCTCGGTCAAGCGGATCGACAGCAGCAGCCGCTATGTCGCCGCGCCGGGCATCGGCATCGTCCCCGAATCCTTCGCGATGGCGATGACGGGATCGATGATGGGCAAATCGGGCGAACTGAAAACCAACGTGACGTTCAGTGGCCACCAGCCGGTGAAGTGAGGCAACGGGGGCTGGTTATAACTGCGGCGCGCCAGACGGGCGTGCCGGCTCGCACTCGCCGCGTCGCGCGACGGTCAGCGGGTGGCGTTGCCCGGAAAGGACAGTCGCCCGAGCTGTGCTGCGACACCGCGCTCGATCCCAAACCCGATCTGGCCTGCCTTGAAGGCCGGAATCATGACCTGGTCCATGACGTGCTGGCACACGGCGTCGGGCAGCCGCCGGGTCAATCCCGAGCCGACCGATATTCTCGCCCGTCTGTCATTCGGCGCCACCAATAGAACGATGCCGTCGTTGATTCCCCTTCGGCCGACACCCCACCGGTTCCCCAGCCGGTCGGTAAAGCGGGCCACATCGTCGCCGTTCAGACTGTTCACCGTCACGACGACCATTTGGTGCGCGGTTTCCCGCTGAAACCGGCTCAGCTGTTGCGTCAACCGCTGCCGCTGCTGCGGGATGAGCACCCCTGCCTGGTCGACGACATACCCCGTGAAGCGCAAGGGAGTGGCCGCGACAGCTGCCGGACGATCGACGCTGCTCAACGCCGCATCGGTGCCGCCGATCGCTGCCAGCAGCATCAGGATCGATGCGAGCACCCCGCTCAATAGAAGCGCTTCAGCGTCAGCGACCGGACGGTGCCGTCGCACAGGCCCAGCCGCACGATCGTGCCCGGCGTGCCGATCGACCATTTGGCGAGCGCGCTCGTCGGATAGTCCGCACCGATCGGCTGGCCGTCGATCCGGCAGATGAGGTCGCCGACCTGCCACCCCGCCGTCGCCGCGGGGCCGCCGCGCATGACGTGCAGCACCTTCAGCCGGTCCCGCTCCAGCCCGACGAGCAGCCCGCTGGTCGATCGCAGCGGCGGCCGGTTCGCGTCCGGCCCGGGCTTCAACACCATGCGCCCCGCGGCGGGATCGAGCAGCACGCGATAATTCTGTAGCAGCCCCGATCCGATCCGCCCGGCGACGCCGATCGTCTCCGAAAAGCCGTTCGCGGGCTCGATCCGCGTCTCGACGCTGCGGATCGCCTGTTCGCCGATCGTGATCATCGGCACGATCGTCAGCGTGCTCACCGTCTCCCCGGCGAGACCGAACGAGACGGTGGTGGTGCTCGGCAGCCGCGTCACGCCCGCGCGCTTCGCCGCGCTGTCCGACAGCGTCAGCGCCGATCCATCGCCGGTATCGACGATCACCGGCGATAGCGTACGGCGCCCGATCCTGACCTGACTTTCGTAGACATGGCGCGCGGGCGAGATCGTCAGCGGCGCCAGCGCGCCGACGAACGGCAGCCGGCCGGAGGGGAGCAGGCGAAACCGGTGGTTTGCATAGTCGATGTCGAGCGCCTGCCCGCCGATCGCGTCGCGCCCGATCAGCATGTCGACCGCTTTGGCGCTGCCCGTCGCCAGCGCCGGCAGGTCGGCGACGGTGACGCCGCCGCCGGTGCGCGTCAGCCCGCCGATCGTCAGTGTCCGCGTCGGCTGCCACCCAACCGCGACCGCGCCGCTGCCGGCCCCGCCGATCGCGGTCGCCTGCCCGTCGCTCTGCACCCGCGCCGGGTCGGCGGCGGCACGCGCAAGCACCGAATAGCTCACCCCCGTGTCGAGGATCGCGGTCAACGGCGCCCCGTCGAGCGTCAGCGTGAAGCGGATCTGGTTGCCCGGTGTCAGGTCGAACGGCACCCAGCGCGCATCGGTATCCGCGGCCAGCGTCGCGACGCCCTCGCGTCCCGCAGGCGGGGGTGCCGCGGCGAGCAGCAGCAGGGCGAACGGTAGGAGGACGCGCATTGGGCACACCCTAGCGCGCCCGAACCGACCTATAAACCCGTGCGGGCCATCGCGCGGTTAATGAGGAAGGGAGATTCGCTTGCCCCCGAGCAGCCGCCGCTGCGCGCCAGCACGCACATCCGGATGTTCCAGCTTTGCTCGCAATGGTCGACGCGCCAGCCGGCGGGAACGCGCAGCGTGCCCTGGGTCGCGGTAACGATGCGGTTGAACCCCGCCTGATGCGCCAGCGCATTCGCCATGGGGCGGTCGGCGGGATCGGCGGAATCGCCCGTCCAGAACATGCTGATCGGCGTGCCCCGGCGCAGCGCGACCGCACCCGGTAGCACGGCGAAGCTGGCGGGCTTGACCAGCGCGACGCCGCACACCGCCGGATCGGCGCGCAGATGGGCGAAGGTCCGCCAGCCGTCCGCGTTGGGCGATAGCTGATTGGGCGCGAGCTTGCCCTGCGCCAGGCCGATCGAGGCGAGCGCGAAAGCCGCGAAGACGCCGACCGTCACCGCGCGCGCCTGCCCCTGCGATAGCCGCGCACGGGCCAGTGCGATGATCTCGCCCCAGCCAAGCGCGGCCAGGATCACCAGCACGGTAAAGGCGAGGAAGATGAACCGATATTCCTTGTGCGGGATCAGGCTGTGGATCACCAGGGTCACCGCCGCCGCGGCGAGCAGTCCGGGCGCCTGCCGCCAGCCGTACAGGATGCCGACCACCGCCGGCACCATCCACCACGACCACACTTCCATGAACCACGCGACATAGGACAGCGCCGGGAAGGTGCCGTAGCGCGCGGAGACGTTGTGGACGATATTCTGTTCAAAATTGCCCAGGATCCAGGCGAACGGCATCAGTCCGCGTGCGGCGTCGACGATCGCGCTGGCGGCGGCGACCGCGAGCGCTCCCGTGAGCAACACCGCCCAGCGCTTGCCGTCGAACAGGTCGCGCCGCCATTCCACCAGCACCAGCACCGCCGCAGCGGGCGCGTAATGCGGCCGGGCGAGCGCGGCGAAGGCGAACAAGGCGCCCGCCGCGGCGATGCGGCGCGGCCCGGCATGCCTTGCGGTCAGCAGCGCGACGGCGGGCAGGAAGGCCGCGACCGCGATCGGCTCCGCCAGCGTTTCGGCGGCGAAGAAGACGATTTCGAACCAGGTCGCCGCGACGACGCCGGCAAGCACCCCGGTGGTCGCGCTATGTCGTCGCCCGATATCCCACGCCGCCCAGATGATGCCGAGCGATGCCGCCGCGGTGGCAAAGCGGGGCAGGATCATCGGCAACAGGCCGTTGGGATCGATCGCTTCGCCGATTCCCAGCGGGATGGCTAGCAAGGCGGGCAGCATCCAGCTGCGGATGCCGGTCCGCCATTCCCAGGTGATGACGCCCTCGCCGGTCAGCAGGCGATGCGCGGGCTCCAGATATTGATAGATCGCGTCGGGGTGATGGAAGCCGGGGGTCAGTGCCGCCCAGACGCGCAACACCGCACCGATCAGCATCAGCCAGGCGAGCGGCCGCGCGAGGACGACCCGTTCGATCGCCGCGTACAGGCCCGGCCCGCGAATCGCCGCGTCCCGCGTCGTCGCCATGTCACGCGCGTGAATCGCCGCGGTCATCCGCCCGGCCCCCGCCTTACAGACAGGCTTCGAGGAACGCCTGGTCGAAGCCGAACTGCTTCGCCTTGTCGAGCGTATAGGGGCGCAGGCCCATCGAGCGATATTCGCCGATGATCTTGCCGTCGGCGCTTTCGTCCAGATACTCGAACTTGAACAATTCCTGCGTCACGATCACCGGCCCTTCCATGCCGATCACTTCGGTGACGTTGGTGACGCGGCGGCTGCCGTCGCGCAGGCGCTTGACCTGGATGATCATGTCGACGCTGTCGGCGATCTGGCGGCTGATCGCCTCCTTGGGCACCTTGATGTCCGACATCATCACCATGTTTTCCATACGCGCCAGCGCCTCGCGCGGGGAGTTGGAGTGGAGCGTACACATCGATCCGTCGTGGCCGGTGTTCATCGCGGCGAGCATGTCGAAACACTCGGACCCGCGAATTTCGCCCAGGATGATGCGGTCGGGGCGCATACGTAGCGCGTTCTTCACGAGGTCGCGGATGCTGATCTCGCCCTGACCCTCCAGGTTCGCGGGTCGGGTTTCGAGCGGGAGCCAGTGCGGCTGCTGCAGCCGCAATTCGGCCGCGTCCTCGATCGTCAGCACGCGCTCGCCCGGGTCGATCATCTTCGACAGCGCGTTCAGCATCGTCGTCTTGCCCGAACCCGTACCGCCCGAAATGACGACGTTGAACCGGCTGGCGCCCGCGATCTTCAGCGCGGTCGCCATCTTGGGGCTCATGCTGCCGAACCCGGCCATCATGTCGAGCGTGATCGGTTTGGCGGAGAATTTACGGATCGAGATGGCGGTGCCGCGCAGCGACAGCGGCGGCACGATCACGTTGACGCGGCTGCCGTCCTTCAGGCGGGCGTCGGCGAGTGGCGTCGTCTGGTCGACGCGGCGGCCGACCGAATTGACGATGCGCTGCGCGATCTGGAACAGATGCTCCTCGTCGCGGAACTGGATCTGCGCCAGCTCCAGCTTGCCCTTGCGCTCGACGTACGTTTGGTCGGGGCCGTTGACCATGATGTCGGTGACGGCGGCGTCGGCGAGCAGCTCCTCGAGCGGCCCCAGGCCGAGCAGCTCGTCGACCAGCACCTTTTCCAGCGCGAACTGTTCGCGCCGGTTCAGCGTCAGCTTCAGCTCGGCGAGCACTTCGCCGATGATCGGGCGGAATTCCTCGGCGAGCTCGTCCTTGCTCAACGTCGCCGCGGCTTCCGGATCGACGCGTTCCAGCAGGCGCGGCAGCACCTGTTCCTTGATCTTGTGGATCGAGGCTTCGAAGCCCTCGTTGCGGCTGCTGCCCGCATCGCCACTGGCATTCTGTCGCTCGGTCAGCCGCGCCATCGCATCGACGGTGCCGGCGGGCGGCGCGGGGGCGAGCGGATCCTCGGGCGCGAGCAAAGCCGATTCGATCGGCGGGAACTGGCTGCCCGGCGGCGTGTCCTCCGCCGGCCGCGGCGCCACGCCGCTGCTTTGCATCGGGCGCGCGACGCCGAACGCCGGCCTCGCCGGCTGTCCGCCACCCATTCCGTTCCGACGCCCGAACGCGCTCATACCCAATTCCAATATGGTCCTGCCGAGAGGGGTAGGGGGCAAGGTTTGACATTTTCCTAACCACGATGCGCCGCGGGCCGGTGTGCCGGGAAGACATCGCAAAGGCTGGCGAAGGCTGTGGTCGCGCAGAGGCGCTGAGGACGCGGAGGTGTCCGTCGCGCGGCCACGCGCGCCTCCTTCGGCGCGTGTTCGGGATGGGCCGCGCGGGCAGCGGGCGCAACACCTCTGCGGTCTCCGCGCCTCTGCGCGAACACAGCCTTCATCCCGCCCGATCCATCCCGTCCGCCCGTACAAGGCTTGACAGCGTGGCGTGGCTAGCCTTCGAGACCGGGGCATGCGCCGCCTGTTTCTCGCCCTGCTGCTGCTCCTCGCCTGGACCCAGCCGGCGCGCGCCGACGATATCGGCGCCACCGCGCGCGGTGTGGTGCGCGTCGTCACCATCGCGGTGGTCGATGGGCAGGTGGTCGGCTTCGGCCATGGCAGCGGCGTCGCGGTGGCGCCCAATCGCGTCGTCACCAACGCGCACGTCGTCGACCTCGCCGAACGCTATCCCGACAATGTCGTCGTCGGCGTCGTGCCGTCCGAAGGCGACAAGAGCTACCAGGGCCGCGTCATCGCCTATGACGCGCGCGCCGACCTCGCGCTGATCGAATTCACCGGCGCCAGCCTGCCGCCGGCGACGCTCTACACCGGGCCGATCGGCGAAGGCGATGCGGTGGTCGCTCTGGGCTATCCCGGCAACGTCGACCTCGCGACGGCGAAATCCGCGGCCGACTATATCCGCCCCACCTCGCCGGTGCGGTCGGAGGGGGTGTTCTCCGGCCGGCGCAACCTCACCGGCACCGAGGTGCTGCTCCACACCGCCAGCATCGCGCGCGGCAATTCGGGCGGGCCGCTGCTCGATCGCTGCGGCCGGGTGATCGGCATCAACTCGGCGATTACCCGCGGCGAAGAGGGCGACAGCTCATTCGGCTTCGCCATCGCCGATACCGAGCTTGCCGCCTTCCTGCGCACCGCCAAACAGCCCTTCGCCACCACCGGCGCGCCCTGCACCTCGATCGAGGAGCGGCTGCGGCAGGATAGCGAGGCCGACGCCCGCGCCCGCGCCGACGCGCTCACCAGCGCCCGCGAAGCAGCGACCCGCGCCGCGATGGGCCGCGAGGAAGCGCTGGCCACCGCGCGCGAGGCCGCACAGGCGCGGCGCGAGAATGTCATGGGCATCGCCGGCCTGTTGCTGGTCTTCGGCGCAATGGGGCTGGGCGGCGCCGGCCTGCTCGACGCAAAGGGCCGCCGCCGCGCCGCGCTCTGGGCCGCGGGGATCGGGGCCGCGACGATGGCGGCGGGCATCGCGACCTTCATCCTGCGCCCCTCGGCGCGCGCCGATCTGCCGCCCGTCCCCGTTGCCGCACGCCAGGCAGTACCCAACGCACCGCTCGGCAAGCTCGTCTGCACGTTGCAGGCCGACGCCAGCCGCGTCACCGTCTCGTCGACCGACGACGTGACGCTCGACTGGGGCAAGAGCGGCTGCGCCGACGGTCGCACCCAATATCTCGCCACCGGCGACGCGTGGCAGCGCCTCACCGTCCCCGACGACGAACAGACCGTGTCGTCGCGCGTGTTCGATCCCGTCACCCGCCGCCTGACGGTCACGCGCTACATGCTCGGCGCGCAGGCGATGCAGGCGCTGCGCAGCCTGAGTGCGAAGACCGTCGGCCAGCGCTGCACCGTCGATCCGGTCGCCACCGAACGCCTGGTCCAACAGCAATCCGCGCAGCGCGCCGCGCTGCCCCCGCTCCCCAACGAAAAGCTCGTCTACGCCTGCCGCCGCGCGGGTTGAGCCCGGTCGATCGCAACGACGTCCGCAAAGCCGCGGCGGCATTTCCAAAAGACCTCTGGCACCTCCCACGGGCCGCGTTACGCTGCCCATATCGGACCGAAGGGGGGCGGGGATGCGATTCGCGATACGGGGCATGATGGCGGCGGCGATCGGAGCGGCCACGCTCGCTGTGCCCGCGCAGGCCGAATGGTATGAAGCGACCGGTCGCCACGTCGTCGTTTACGCCAACGACAGCGCCGATGCCGTGCGCAAGCAGGCCGAGCAGCTGGAACGGTTCGATGCGGCGATCCGCCTGGTGCGCGGCTTGCCCGACACCGATCTCGATACCTCGAACAAGCTGACCGTCTACGTTGTCGCCAACGATTCGGCGGTCCAGCGGCTGTTCGGCGCCGGCGGCAAGAACATTGCGGGCTTTTATGATGGCCGCGCCAGCGGATCGGTCGCCTTCACCCCCGGTCGCAGCGATCGCTCGGAGGGCGGGCTCGATCCGCAGATCGTCCTGTTCCACGAATATGCGCATCACGCGCTGCTCGGGCATTCCGAGCTTGCGGTGCCGCGCTGGTATTCGGAAGGGTTCGCGGAGTTCATGTCGACGACGCGGTTCGACAAGGACGTCTTCTGGATCGGCGCGCCAGCGCAGCATCGTGCCTACACGCTGCTGGAAGGGCAGGGCATGTCGGCGGAAAAGCTGTTCGCCACCGATCGCCGCAAATTGTCGGATTCGGAAACGAGCGAGCTGTATGCGCGCGGCTGGCTGCTCACGCACGTCCTCGCGCTCGACCGGACGCGTGCGGCGCAGTTTTCCACCTACCTCACGCTCTTCAACCAGGGCATGCCGAGCAGCGAGGCGGCGACCAAGGCCTTTGGCGACCTCAAGGCGCTGAATAAGGAGATGAACAAGCGCCTCAGCGGTTCCAGCTTCCCCGCGTACAAACTGTCCAACGATCGGCTGCCCAAGCCCGAGGTGAGCCTCAGACCGCTACGGCCGGGCGAAAAGGCGATGATCGCGCTGCGCATGCGATCCGATCGAGGCGTCAATCGCGAAACGGCGCAGCCGATCCTCGCCGAAGCCACGCCGATCGCGGCGAAATATGCCGACGATCCCGTGGTCCAGGGCTGGTTTGCGGAAATGGCGCTGGATGCGGGGCGCAACGACGTTGCCGAGGCGGCGGCGGATCGGGCGCTGACGCTCGATCCCAAATCGTCGCAGGCTTTGGTCTACAAGGCGCAGGTCCACCTCCGCCGCGCCAGCGCCGCGCATGCCAAGGACCCCGCCGTCTGGAAAGAGGCGCGCTCGTGGCTGCTCAAAGCCAACAAGCTCGACAACAACGACGCTTATGCCCTCATGCTCTATTATTCCAGCTTCGGCATGGCGCACGACGTGCCGACCGCGAACGCCAAGGCTGCGCTGGCACAGGCGCATATGCTGGTGCCGCAAGATGAGGCGTTGACCTTCGCCTACGGCGTCCAGTCGCTGCTCGACGGCAAGACCGACGACGCGCGCCTCGCGCTCCGGACGCTCGCCTATTCCCCGCATGCCCCCGTGGACAACCCCGCCGCCCGCCTGCTCGCCCAGATCGATGCCGGCAAGACCGGCCCCGCCGCGCTCGCCGCGGCCGGCGGCAAGAAGGACGACGTGACGCTGGACTAGCCCGCGCGAGGCTCCCCAACCGACCACAGAGGCCAAGCCCGCCAAGTCCTCCCCCGCCAGGGGGAGGTGGCATGCCGAAGGCATGACGGAGGGGGAGGTCAGGGGAGCCTCGCGACCGCAGACACTCCCGTCCACCGCCCTCGACAGCAAGACCGGCCCCGCCGCGCTCGCCGCGGCCGGCAGCAAAAAGGACGACGTAACGCTGGACTAAAGCGCCGGACCCCGAGCCGACCCCATAGGCCAAGCCCCCCAAGTCCTCCCCCGCCAGGGGGAGGTGGCATGCCGCAGGCATGACGGAGGGGGAGGTCAGGGCAGCGCCTCGCAACCGCAGACACTCCCGTCCCCCGCCCTCGACGGCGTCACCCGATCAGCCCCGAAACCGCACACCGCGCTCGCATGCACAACCCAAACGGCATCACGCGCCGCTACCCCCGCTCGCGCGCCAGCAGCGCACGCTTGCGCTCAACCCCCCAGGCATAACCGCCCATCGCGCCGTCGCCGCGCGTCACCCGGTGGCACGGCACCAGCACCGCCAGCGGGTTACGCCCGCAGGCCGTCCCCGCCGCGCGCGTCGCCCCCGGCCGTCCGGCCGCCGCCGCCAGCTCGGCATAGCTGCGCGTTTCGCCCGCCGGGATGGTGCGCAGCGCCTGCCACACCGCCTCCTGAAACGCCGTGCCCTGCACATCCACCGGCAGGCCCGCGTCGCGTCCCGGCGTCTCGACCAGCGCCACCACCTCCGCCGCCAACGTCGCCAGCGCGGCATCGCCCGGCACGATCGTCGCCTGCGGGAAATGCGCCGTCAGCGCGCCTGCATCCTCGTCGAACGCGATCCGGCACAGGCCCGTGTCCGTCGCCGCGACCAGCAACGGCCCCAGGCTGGTCGCCACCACGGTCCAGCGGATCGTCAGCCCCGCCGCACCCTTCGCCCGCGCGCGCGGCGCCATGCCCAGTCGCGCGGCGCCGTCGGCATAGAAACGGCTTGCCGCGCCATAGCCCGCGGCATGGATCGCCTCGGTCACGCCCGCGCCCGCATCCAGCGACGCCGCCGCCCGTCCGGCGCGCACCGCCCGCCCGTAAGCGGCGGGGCTGACCCCCGTCGCCCGCGTGAAAACCCGCTGGAAATGATGCGGCGCATAGCCGACCGCACCGGCGAGGTCCGCCAAAGTCACCGGTCCCTCCGCCGCCGCGATCGCCGCGCAGGCGTCGGCCACCGCCTGCGTGTCGCGCGCCACGCCATCGGGCAGGCAGCGCCGGCACGCCCGATAGCCTGCCGCCCGCGCCGCCGCGCCATCTGCCAGAAAGAGCACGTTCGCCCGTGCCGGGCGCCGCGCCGGGCAGCTCGGCCGGCAATAGATGCCCGTGCTGGTGACCGCGACGACGAACGCGCCGTCCTGACTCCTGTCCCGCGCCACGAAGGCGGCCCAGGCCGCATCCTGATCGATCTCGCTCATGCCCCCGTCATAGCGCGCGGGCGGGCGCCGCTCATCCCGCGGCTTGCGATCAAAACCCGGTGCCGCGCACCGGCGGCCGTGCGCGCATGATCGCGACATCGTCGCGCCCGGCGGCCAGGCTCGCGACGCGCTCCAGCCCCTTGCTCACCGCGCTGCCCGCATCCGGCGCGAACAACCGCGCCCGCGTGTAGCGGTCCGCCGCTTCGGCATAGCGGCCCGCGGCTTCGGCGCACAAAGCCAGGTTGAACGTCGTCGATCCCTGATCGGGCACCGCTTTGTCGATCGCGGCAAAGGCGTCGCACGCCGCGTGTTCGTCGCTCTTGGTCAGATGGACTGCGGCCTTGAACTGTTTCGCGATGTCGGGCGGCAGGCCGTCGCGCTCCTCGCGCACGCGCACCTTATAATCCTCGGCATGCGGGGCGAGGTCCAGCCGCACCTCCTGCGCGATCGAATCGGCCATGCTGCCGACGGTAAAGCCGACGTCGCTGGCGACGCCGCGATCCTCGCACCAGCTCGAAAAGTCGTGCCGCGTCTTGGTAGTATCGTATGGCTTCTCGCCGCTCCGCGCCTCGCGCAGCACCAGATCGGCACGGATGTCGATCGTCCGGTTGGTGCAGCGCACCTGATAGCGCTGCTTGGCGACGCATTTGCCGTCCTTGTTCTTCTCGACGCAGCGCTCGCGGCTTTCGGTGTAATCGTTGGTCGACACGTTGACGCCGGTATGGCCGGACAGCAGCCCGTCGGGGCGCAGGCCCGCGGGCACCAGCACCGCATGCGGCACGCCGTCCGCGCCCAGCTTGCTCAGCCGCCGCTCGATCGCATCGGCCAGCGTACCGCCATAAGCGCCGTCGAACGGCCCGATCCCGATCGTCGGCAGCAGGCTCGCCGCGCGCGCATTGGCGCCGAACACGCCGGCCACGTGCAGCACCTCGGCCCGCGCCGTGCCCGTGATCGCCAGTCCCGCCAATACGATCGCCGCCCACCGCATCATCCGCCTCCCGTTTTGCCCTGTTGCCACCGTTACGGCCCCGTTCCTGAACAGAAGCTGCGCGTCTACTTGCGCTTGTTCGCCCCCCATGCTAGCCGCCCGCCACCCATAAGTGGTGCGCGAACTCGCGCGCCCTCTTCCCCATGGGCCAACATTTCGGCACGAGGACTTCGATTCCGTGGAGACATCCAGCGGTAATTTGGGCGGCGGTATCCAGGCGAGCCTGGGCGGACGCTATGCGATCGCGCTGTTCGAACTCGCCCGCGATGCGAAGAGCATCGACACCGTCGAGGCGAGCCTCGTGGCGGTCCGCGACGCGCTGCGCGACAGCGACGACTTCGCCAAGCTCACCACCAGCCCGCTGGTCGCCCGCGGCGCCGCGGTGAAGGCGGTGCTTGCCGCCGCCGACGCGATGGGCCTCGACGCGACGACCAAGAACTTCCTCGGCGTCCTCGCCGAAAACCGCCGCCTCGCCGCGCTGCCGCAGATCATCCGCGCCTTCCGCGCGCTCGCCAGCCGCCACCGCGGCGAAGTGTCGGCCGAGGTCACCAGCGCGCATCCGCTGACCGAGGAACAGGTCGGCGAACTCAAGCAGCAGCTGCGCACTCGCGTCGGCCGCGACGTTTCCGTCGACCTGTCGGTCGACCCCGAACTGCTCGGCGGCCTGGTCGTCCGTATCGGTTCGCAAATGATCGATTCGTCGATCCGCACCCGTCTCAACACTCTCGCGCACGCGATGAAGGGCTAACGCAAATGGATATCCGCGCCGCAGAAATCTCGAAGGTCATCAAGGACCAGATCAGCAACTTCGGTGACCAGGCCCAGGTCAGCGAGACCGGCCAGGTGCTCAGCGTCGGCGACGGCATCGCGCGCATCTACGGCCTCGACAACGTCCAGGCGGGCGAGATGGTCGAATTCGCCAATGGCGTGCAGGGCATGGCGCTGAACCTCGAAGCCGACAACGTCGGCGTCGTGATCTTCGGTTCGGACGCCGAAATCCGCGAAGGCGACACCGTCAAGCGGACCGGCACCATCGTCGACGTGCCGGTCGGCAAGGGCCTGCTCGGCCGCGTGGTCGACGGCCTCGGCAACCCGATCGACGGCAAGGGCCCGATCGTCGCCGACCAGCGCAGCCGCGTCGAGGTGAAGGCGCCGGGCATCATCCCGCGCCAGTCGGTCAGCGAGCCGATGCAGTCGGGCCTGAAGGCGATCGACGCGCTCGTTCCCGTCGGCCGCGGCCAGCGCGAACTGATCATCGGCGACCGCCAGACCGGCAAGTCCGCCGTCGCGATCGACGCCTTCATCAACCAGAAGGGCGTCAACGCCGGCACCGACGAAAAGAAGAAGCTGTACTGCGTCTATGTCGCGGTCGGCCAGAAGCGCTCGACCGTCGCGCAGCTCGTCAAGACGCTGGAAGAGAATGGCGCGATGGAATATTCCATCGTCGTCGCCGCGACCGCGTCGGAGCCGGCGCCGATGCAGTTCCTCGCGCCCTACACCGGCGCTGCGATGGGCGAATATTTCCGCGACAACGGCATGCACGCGCTGATCGTGTTCGACGATCTGTCGAAGCAGGCGGTCGCCTATCGCCAGATGTCGCTGCTGCTGCGCCGTCCGCCGGGCCGTGAAGCGTACCCCGGCGACGTGTTCTATCTGCACAGCCGCCTGCTCGAGCGCGCCGCGAAGATGTCGGATGCCAACGGTGGCGGCTCGCTCACCGCGCTGCCGATCATCGAAACCCAGGCGGGCGACGTGTCGGCCTACATCCCGACCAACGTGATCTCGATCACCGATGGCCAGATCTTCCTCGAAACCGACCTGTTCTTCGCCGGCATCCGCCCCGCGATCAACGTCGGCCTGTCGGTCAGCCGCGTCGGCTCGGCCGCGCAGACCAAGGCGATGAAGAAGGTGTCGGGCTCGATCAAGCTGGAGCTCGCCCAGTATCGCGAAATGGCTGCTTTCGCGCAGTTCGGCTCGGACCTCGACGCCTCGACGCAGAAGCTGCTCAACCGCGGTGCGCGCCTGACCGAGCTGCTCAAGCAGAAGCAGTTCAGCCCGATGCCGTTCGAGGAGCAGACCGCGTCGATCTTCGCCGGCACCAACGGCTATATCGATAACGTCCCCGTCGCGGACGTGACCCGCTACGAAGCCGCGATGCTCGCCGACCTGCGCGCCAACCACGCCGACGTCCTCACCAAGATCCGCGACACCCGCGATCTCGGCGACGAAGCGAAGGCGGGCCTCAAGGCCGCGCTCGACCAGTTCGCGAAGACCTTCGCGTAACGTTCAATGTGCTCCCGCGCAGGCGGGAGCCCAGTACTGGGTCCCCGCCGTCGCGGGGACACATGAAGGACAACAATGGCGTCGTTGAAGGCCCTCAAGATCCGGATCAACTCGGTCAAGTCGACCCAGAAGATCACCAAGGCGATGAAGATGGTCGCCGCCGCCAAGCTGCGCCGTGCGCAGGAAGCGGCGCAGGCCGGTCGTCCCTATGCCGAGCGGCTGGAGGCGGTCGTCGCCAGCCTGTCGCGCCAGCTGGCGGGCGGTGCGGGCGTCTCGCCGCTGCTGTCGGGCACCGGCAAGGACCAGGTTCACCTGCTCGTCGTCGCAACGTCCGAACGCGGCCTCGCCGGTGCGTTCAACAGCAACATCGTCCGCGCCGCCCGCCGCAAGGCGGAGGAGCTGGAGGCGCAGGGCAAGACCGTGCGCTTCTACCTCGCCGGCAAGAAGGGCCGCGTGCTGCGTCGCTTCTACCCGAACGCGATCCTCGCCGACCATGAGCTGGGCCAGCACAAGGTGCTCGGCTTCCAGCAGGCGCGCGAAGTCGCCGACGACCTGCTCGCACGCTACGCGGCGGGCGAATTCGACGTCGCGCACCTGTTCTACGCCAAGTTCGTCTCGGCGCTGGTGCAGCTGCCCGTCGGCCGCCAGATCATCCCCGTCGCGGTGGACGCTTTGGACAAGGACGTACCCTCCACTTCGTCCACTTCCAGCAACACTTCCGCCCCCGCCGCGGTCGTCGAATACGAGCCCGACGAAGAGTCGATCCTCGCCGACCTGCTGCCGCGCAACGTCGCGATCCAGATCTTCCGCGCGATGCTGGAAAACGCCGCGTCGGAACAGGGCAGCCGCATGAACGCGATGGACAATGCGACGCGCAACGCGGGCGACATGATCAACCGCCTGTCCATCCAGTACAACCGCACGCGCCAGGCCGCGATCACGACCGAACTGGTCGAGATCATCTCCGGCGCCGAAGCGCTCTAACGAATCCGAAGCAGGAAGAACCGCCATGGCAACCGCCGCAGACGACATCCGCCCGACCCAGTCGACGGGCAGCAGCAACACCACCGGCACGATCGCGCAGGTCATCGGCGCCGTCGTCGACGTCCACTTCCCCGAAACGCTGCCGGCGATCCTGTCGGCGTTGGAATTGGATAACAACGGCACCAAGCTGGTGCTCGAGGTCGCGCAGCATCTGGGTGAGAACACCGTCCGCACGATCGCGATGGACGCGACCGAGGGCCTGACCCGCGGCCAGACCGTTCGCGACACCGGTTCGCAGATCAGCGTCCCCGTCGGCCCGGCGACGCTCGGCCGCATCATGAACGTCGTCGGCGAGCCGATCGACGAGCGTGGCCCGGTCGCCACCGACCTGCGCGCGCCGATCCACGCGAAGGCGCCGGAATTCGTCGACCAGTCGACCGACAGCGCGATCCTCGTCACCGGCATCAAGGTCATCGACCTGCTCGCGCCGTACGCGAAGGGCGGCAAGATCGGCCTGTTCGGCGGCGCCGGCGTCGGCAAGACCGTGCTGATCCAGGAACTGATCAACAACATCGCCAAGGGCCATGGCGGCACCTCGGTGTTCGCGGGCGTCGGCGAGCGCACCCGCGAGGGCAACGACCTCTATCACGAATTCCTCGACGCGGGCGTCATCGCCAAGGATGCCGACGGCAATCCGATCAGCGAAGGATCAAAGGTCGCGCTGGTGTTCGGCCAGATGAACGAGCCGCCGGGCGCCCGCGCGCGCGTCGCGCTGTCGGGCCTGACCATCGCGGAATATTTCCGCGATCAGGAAGGGCAGGACGTGCTGTTCTTCGTCGACAACATCTTCCGCTTCACGCAGGCGGGCGCGGAAGTGTCGGCACTGCTCGGCCGCATCCCGTCGGCGGTGGGCTATCAGCCGACGCTGTCGACCGACATGGGCGCGCTGCAGGAGCGCATCACCTCGACCAACAAGGGCTCGATCACCTCCGTGCAGGCCGTCTACGTCCCCGCGGACGACTTGACCGATCCGGCGCCGGCAACCTCGTTCGCCCACTTGGACGCGACGACCGTGCTCAACCGCGCGATCTCGGAACTCGGCATCTATCCGGCGGTCGATCCGCTCGATTCGACCAGCCGCGTTCTCGAACCGCGCATCGTCGGCCAGGAGCATTACGACACGGCGCGCGCCGTTCAGTCGCTGCTCCAGCGCTACAAGTCGCTGCAGGACATCATCGCCATCCTCGGCATGGACGAACTGTCCGAAGAGGATAAGCTGACCGTCACGCGCGCCCGCAAGATCCAGCGCTTCCTCAGCCAGCCGTTCCACGTCGCCGAAGTCTTCACCGGCATCAGCGGCAAGTTCGTGCAGATCGAAGACACGATCCGCTCGTTCAAGGCGGTCGTCGACGGCGAATATGATCACCTGCCGGAAGCGGCCTTCTACATGGTCGGCGGCATCGACGAAGTCGTCGCCAAGGCCGAAAAGATGGCCGCCGAGGCCTAATGCCTGCGCTGCGCCGCGAGGACGCCGTCAACGCCATCTGTCCCTGGTCGGGTAAGCCGATCAGCGACGATGCCTTGACGGTCTATCGCGGCGCGGTGGTCGGTTTCTGCAATCCCGGCTGCCGGGACAAATTCGACGCGGCCATCACCGCGTTCGATCGCGTGATTGAAACGAGACTCTGACATGCTGCACTTCGAACTCGTCACGCCCGAAAAGCTCGTCCGCTCCGAGGACGTGTACATGGTCGTCGTGCCCGGCACCGAAGGCGACTTCGGCGTGCTGGAGGGCCATGCGCCCTTGATGTCCACCGTCCGCGACGGCGCGCTCTCGGTCTACCGCACCGAAGGTGGCCAGCCCGAAACCATCGCGATCCAGGGCGGCTTTGCGGAAGTGAACGCCCAGGGCCTCACCGTCCTCGCCGAACACGCGGCGTAATCGATCCGGGGCCGGCGGCGATGCAGACTGTTGGATCGCCCTCCCGCTAAGTCCCTGCGCGAGGGCGCACAATCAGCACCGGCTGTCCTACAGCCCGTTACCCCGATACAGCAGCCGGCAAACCCCGGCTCTTTCTCACCGCCGCTCACCCCATTCCCGTCACCCCGGCCCTGAGCCGGGGTCCCGCTTCTTCTGCTCGGGCGGGCAAAAAGCGGGACCCCGGATCAAGTCCGGGGTGACGACACCCAAATTTCCGCCAAGGTCTCCATCGTCGCTCACGCAGCGAACAGCGACCGCCCCTTGCGCACCACGGTCCGCCCCGCCGCATCGGTCACCGCATAGGTAAAGCCCGGCAACAGGCAGAACGCTCCCACCTCGCCCTGCGGCGACAGCGCCAGAAAGCCTACCTGCACGCCCTTGATCGCATCGCCACGCAGCTTGGCGATATGCTTCACCACCTCCTCGCACGCCGCCTGCGGCGACAGCCCCGCGCGCATCGACGCGACGACGCGGGCGGTGCCGGCGATCCGCGTCACCTCCTCGCCCAGCCCGGTGGAGGTCGCGCCACCGACGCCCGCCTCGACGTACAATCCGCTACCGACCTGCGGCGAATCGCCCACCCGCCCGCGCATCTTGAACGCCATGCCCGACGTGGTGCAGGCCCCCGCCATCCGCCCCGAGGCGTCGCGCGCCAGCAACCCGATCGTGTCGTGATCCAGCGCACCACCCAAAGGCGCGCGGCGGTTCTCGATATTGGCGACCGGCTTGTACTGCGAGGTCTTCAGCCACTCGCGCCACGCCTTCTCCGCCGGCGGCGTCAGCAGATCGACCTTGGGAAACCCCTGGTCGCGCGCGAACCGCGTCGCGCCCTCGCCGACGAGGAACGTGTGCGGCGTCTTCTCCATCACCCGCCGCGCGACCGAGATGGCGTGGACGGTATCCTCCAGCGCCGCGACCGCGCCGACGCCGCCGGCATCGTCCATGATCACCGCATCCAGCGTCACATGCCCGTCGCGATCGGGATAGCCGCCATAGCCGACCGAATGATTCTCCGGGTCGGCCTCCGGCACCATCGCCCCCGCCTCGACCGCGTCGAGCAACGTGCCCCCCGCCTTCATCCGCGCAAACGCCGCATCGTTCGCCGCCGCACCGAAATCCCAGGTGGACACGATCAGCGCGCGATCCGGGCTGGCCGCCTGTGCGCGCGCGGCGCTGGCCAGGCCGGTCGCGGCCATGCTGCCGATGAAGGTGCGTCGCGTCGTCATCCCATATCCCTTTCGTCACCCCGGGCTCGACCCGGGGTCCCGCTGTCGTCGGACAGCGTGGGAAGAAGAGGGACCCCGGGTCAAGCCCGGGGGTTACGGTTCAGAGGAAGTTGTACGGATCGACGTCGACCGTCACGCGCGCTTTCGCCGGCCAGTCGAGCCCGCCCAGCCAGTCGCGGATCACGTCCTGCACGTCGAGCGCGCGCCGGGCATGCACCAGTAATCGATAGCGATGCCGCCCGCGCAGCATAGCGAGCGGGGCAGGGGCGGGGCCATAGACCGCCATGCCGTCGACGCGCGGCGCACTCTGCGCCACCGCCCGCGCCACCTCATGCGCACACGCCTGCTCCTCCGACGACACGACGATCGCGGCATAGCGGCCAAAGGGCGGGGCGCCGGCATCGCGCCGCGCTTCGGTCTCCGCTTCGTAGAAGGCCTCGGCATCGCCGGTGATCAGCGCCTGCATCACCTGCGCCGACGGACTGTGCGTCTGGATGAACACATGCCCCGGCTTGGCTCCCCGCCCCGCACGCCCCGACACCTGCCGAATCTGCTGGAACGTCCGCTCCGCCGCCCGCAGGTCGCCACCCTCCAGCCCCAGATCGGCATCGATTACGCCGACCAATGTCAGATTGGGAAAGTGATAGCCCTTGGTCACGAGCTGCGTGCCGACGACGATGTCGATGTCGCCCGCCTCCATCCGCCCCACGAATTCGGCGGCCTTGGCCGGCGACCAGATCGTGTCGCTGGTGACGACTGCGGTCTTCGCCTCGGGGAACAAAGTCGCCACCTCGTCCGCGATCCGCTCGACGCCGGGACCGCAGGCGACCAGGCTGTCCTCCGCCTTGCACTCCGGGCAGGCCCGCGGCGTCGGCATCACATGGCCGCAATGGTGGCAGGCCAGCCGGCGGGTGAGGCGATGCTCGACCATCCAGGCGGTGCAATTGGGGCATTGGAAGCGATGCCCGCAATTGCGGCACAGCGTCAGCGGCGCATAGCCCCGGCGATTGAGGAACAGCAGCGACTGCTCGCCCTTTTCGAACGTCTCGCGCAGCGCCGTCACCAGCTTCGGCGCGATCCACGTGCCGCGTTCGGGTGGGTGCTGGATCAGATCGATCGCCTCGATCGTCGGCATCTCGGCGGGGCCGTAGCGGCCGGGCAGCTTCAGTTCGGCATAGCGGCCCAGCGCCACCTGCTGGCGCGTCTCGATCGCCGGGGTCGCGCTGGCCAGGATCACCGGGCAGCCTTCGAACTTGCCGCGCATCACCGCGACGTCGCGGGCATGGTAATGGACGCCCTCTTCCTGCTTGAAGCTCGTCTCATGCGCCTCGTCGACGACGATCAGGCCGAGGTTGCGATAGGGCAGGAACAAAGCGGACCGCGCGCCCACCGTCACCAGCGCCTCGCCGCTCGCGATCGCGCGCCACGCCCGCCGCCGCTGGGTGGAGCGCAGTCCCGAATGCCATGCGACGGGCTCGCAGCCGAAGCGGTCGTGGAAGCGCTTCAGGAACGGTTCGGTCAGTGCGATCTCGGGCAGCAGCACCAGCGTCTGCCGGCCCTGCCGGATCGCTTCTGCCACCGCTTCGAAATACACCTCTGTCTTGCCCGATCCGGTGACGCCGTCGAGCAGGGTGGGGCGGAAGTCATGGGCGGCGACCCCGGCGACCAGCTCGTCCGCGGCGGCCTGCTGCGCCTCCGCCAGCGTCGGCGGACCGAAGGCCGGGTCGGGATGCGGATAGGGGCTGTCGATATCGACGCTCACCGCCTCCAGCGCGCCGGCCTTCACCAGCCCACGGACCACCGCGTCGGACACGTCGGCGAGGGTTGCGAGTTCGCGGATCAGCCCCTGCCGGTCGCCGATCCGCTCCAGCGCCTGTTCGCGCTGTGGGGTGAGGCGCGGCGGCACGGTGCCGGTGGCGCGGTACTCGGTGACGGTCCGCGCCCCCTCCAGCGCCGAGGTGGATGCAAGCGCCATCCGCACCACGGCGGCCGGCGGCGCGAGGTAATAGTCGGCGGTCCACTCGATCAGCCGGCGCAACGGCGCGGCGAGCGGCGGCACGTCGACCACGCCGAGCAGCGGCCGCAGCCGGTTGTCGCCGACCTCCGCATCCGACGGCATCCGCTCGGGTTCCCACACCACGCCGAGCAATTGGCGCGGCCCCAGCGGCGCGATGACCACCGATCCCGGCTCGACATGCGAGCCCGCCGGCACGCGATAGTCGAGCGGGCCGAGCGCGGAATTGAGGACGAGAACGCGGGCGCGCGACGACATGGCGTCCATATGGGGGCTGATCGACTCGGCGTGAAGCGCCGGATTGCGCCGCTTCGACCGCTAGGCGACGTCGTCGGCGCTCGCCGCGATCGTTTCCTGTCGCTGGCGCACCCGCTCGCGCCAGACGATGATCAGGCCGCTCGCGATGATCACCGGCGCCCCGATCCAGGTCGCGCTGGCCGGCAGGGTGTCGAAGATCAGCCACCCGAGCGCGGTCGCCCACAACAGGCTAGAATAGTCCATCGGCACCACCACCGACACGGGGCCGAGCTTCAACGAATTGGTCATCGCGATCTGCGCGCATCCGCCCAGAACGCCGACCGCGGCAAGGCACGCCCAGCCGAACGCGCTATGCCCTTGCGCGACGGGCACGTAGAACAGCGTCAGCGGCACCAGCGACAGCGTCGAAAACCAGAAGACCGTGGTCAGCGCCGCTTCGGTCCGCCCGATCTGGCGCAGCAGGATCGTGACGCAGGCGGTGCCGAACGCCCCGCGCAGCGCAAAGGCCGCGCCGCCCAGTGGTAGATGCCCGTCGTTGGCGGCAAGGCCCGGCGCCGCGACGATCAGCACGCCGGCGAACCCCGCCATTACCGCGCCCCAGCGCCACACCCCCGTTGGCTCGCGCAGCACGAGTGCGCCGAGGGTCGTCGTGATCAGCGGCACGGTGAAGCCGATCGTCGTCGCCTCGGCGAGCGGCAACAGCACGATTCCGTGGAAGGTCAGCGCCATCGCGCTCAGCCCCACCACTGCTCTGGCGACATGCGCCGGCAATCGTTGTGTCGCGACGCTGGTCATGCCGGGACCGCTGGCGATGACGGCCGACACCAGCAGCGCCGCACCGAATTGGCGGAAGAACAGGATCTCGACCACGCTCGCGCCGGCATGTTCGGCCAGCTTGATGCTTGCGTTCATCGCGGCAAAGAACACGACCGACAGCAGGCGCAGGCCGATCGCGGGCAGGATGCGGTCGTTCATGCCGGGGCTGTAGCGGGATTGGGAGCGAGCGCGCGACCTAAATTCCTCCCCCGCCAGGGGGAGGGGGACCGTTCGGCGCCAGCCGAATGGTGGAGGGGGAGGTGCCCGGTGCCGTGCGCGAGGAAGCCCCTCGCTTACCTCCCCCTCCGTCACCGCCACCTCCCCCTGGCGGGGGAGGACTTGCGGGGTGACGGAAACGTCCGTCGGAGATAAGAGCCACCACCATGAAGCACGCTCTCCCCGTCACCCGCGACGCCGATTTCGCCGCCTGGTATCAATCCGTCATCACCGAGGCCGACCTCGCCGAGGAATCGGGCGTGCGCGGCTGCATGGTCATCCGGCCGTGGGGCTATGGCATCTGGGAACGGATCCAGCGCCTGCTCGACGACCGGATCAAGGCGACGGGGCATGAGAATTGCTACTTCCCGCTCTTCATCCCGCTGTCCTATTTCGAAAAGGAGGCCGAGCATGTCGAGGGCTTCGCCAAGGAAATGGCGGTCGTCACGCACCATCGCCTGATCCCCGACGGCCACGGCGGCCTGAAGCCCGATCCCGCCGCCAAGCTGGAAGAGCCGCTGGTCGTGCGCCCGACGTCGGAGACTGTGATCGGCACCGCCTTTGCCCGCTGGGTGCAGTCGTGGCGCGACCTGCCCGTGCTCATCAACCAATGGGCCAACGTCGTGCGCTGGGAGATGCGGACGCGCATGTTCCTGCGCACCAGCGAGTTCCTGTGGCAGGAGGGGCATACCGCCCACGCCACCGCCGACGAAGCGCGCGAAGAGACGCGCAAGATGCTCGAAGTCTATCGCGATTTCGCCGAAACCTGCCTCGCGCTACCCGTCGTCGCGGGTGAGAAGCCGGAGAACGAGCGCTTTCCCGGCGCGGTCGCGACCTACAGCATCGAAGCGATGATGCAGGACGGCAAGGCGCTGCAGGCGGGAACCAGCCACTTCCTCGGCACCAATTTCGCGCACGCCCAGAACATCCGCTTCCAGAATGCCAGCGGCGAGCTGGAGCTGGCGAACACGACCAGTTGGGGCGTCAGCACGCGCATGATCGGCGGCGTCATCATGGTGCATGGCGACGACGACGGCCTGCGCGTGCCGCCGCGCATCGCGCCGTGGCAGATCGTGATCGTGCCGATGCTGCGCGACCAGCCCGAGGACGAGGCGCTGATCGCCTACGCCAAGGACATCCAGTCGAACCTCGCCGGCCTGACCGCGCTGGGCGAGCCGGTGCGCGCTTTGCTCGACCTCAAGCCCGCCAAGGCCGCGACCAAGCGCTGGGGCTGGGTGAAGAAGGGCGCGCCGATCGTGATCGAGATCGGCGGCCGCGACATGGCGGGCGGCAACGTCTCGGTGATCCGCCGCGACCGGCTATATCGCGAGGACGGCAAGCTCGACAGCGTCGTCATGCCGCGCGGCGATTTCGAGGCGGATGCACCCGCCTTGCTCGCCGCGATCCAGCAGGCGCTGCACGAACAGGCGACCGCGCGGATGCAGGCGGCCATCGTGCCGGCGGCGGACTTTGCTGCGGTCGAGGCGCATTTCGCCGAAGGGCAGAAGAACCCCGGCTGGGTCGAGGTGCAATGGTCGCGCCCCACCGGTGCGGCGCTCGACCAGGTGGTCGAGCGACTGAAGGCGCTGAAGCTGACGATCCGCAACGCGCCGGGCGATCAGGCCCCGGCGGACGGCGCCTGCGTCTTCACCGGCGCGCCGGCCGTCGAACGCGTGCTGCTCGCCCGGGCGTATTGATCGACAGGCGCGCCCCGGAAACGTCGCCCCAGCGAAGGCGGAGGCCTCGAGCGGCTTTTGCTGGGCGGGATAACAGGGAGACTGCTGCGGTCGCTGGGACGACGTTGCGTAGGGGGAGCTTGGGCGTCGCTCCCGCCTTACGTCACCAGCCGCCGCAACGTTTCGACCTGATCCGCCTCTGCCGCGGGCTTGTCGGTGCGGATGCGTGCGATGCGGGGGAAGCGCATCGCGACGCCCGACTTGTGCCGCGTGGACGTGTGAATCGAATCGAACGCGATCTCCAGCACCAGCGTCTTCTCCACTTCGCGTACCGGGCCGAACCGCTTCACCGTATGGCGGCGGACGAAGCTGTCGAGCATGCGCAACTCTTCGTCGGTGATCCCCGAATAGGCCTTGCCGACCGGCAGCAGTTCGCCCTCTTCGGTCCAGCAGCCGAAGGTATAGTCGCTGTAATAGGACGATCGCCGCCCGTTGCCGCGCTGCGCGTACATCATCACGCAATCGGCGGTCAGCGGATCGCGCTTCCATTTGTACCACAGGCCGGCGCGCCGCCCCCCGACATAGGGGCTGTCGCGGCGTTTCAGCATCACGCCCTCGATCGCCGCATCGCGCGCGCCGGCGCGGATCGCCTCCAGTTCGGTGAAGCTGTCGGCTGCGATCACCTGGCTGAGATCGAAGCGATCAGGATCGAGCCGCGGCACGAACGCCTCCAGCCGGTCGCGCCGCTCCGTCCAAGGTAGCGCCCGCAAATCCTCGGGCCCGTCGAACAGGATGTCGTAGAGGCGGACGAACGCGGGATAGTCGGCCAGCATCTTCGCCGACACCTGCTTGCGTCCCAGCCGCTGTTGCAGCGCGTTGAAGCTCGCTGCCCCACCACCGTCGTCCAGCGCACCGCCCTGGAATTCGCCCTTCACCAGCAGTTCGCCATCGACCGTGCCGGGGGTAGTAAAGGCCGCGGCGACGTCGGGAAAGCTGCCGGTCACGTCGTCGCCGGTGCGGCTGTACAGGCGCGTCTGGCCCGCGACATGGACGATCTGGACGCGAATGCCGTCCCATTTCCACTCGGCGGCATAATCGGCCAGGTCGACCTGCGCATCCTCCAGCCCGTGCGCAAGCATGAAAGGGCGGAAGACCGGCACGTCCGCCGGCGTGGGTTGCGCGCCCTTTCCCTCCGCCCAGGCGAACAGGCTGGCGTAGGGTGGCGACAGGCCGTGCCACACCTCCTCCACCGCATCGACATCCAGCCCGAACGCCTGCGCCAGCGCGGTCTTGGCCAGCCGCGCCGACACGCCGATGCGCAGGCCACCGGTCGCCATCTTGAGCAGCGCGAACCGCTCTTCCGCATCTAGCCGGTCGAGCATGCCGGCGAGCACCGCGGGGGCATCGGAACGCGACAGATGGCGCAGCGCGTCGACCGCAGCGGTGATCGACAGCGGACCGACATCGGGCGGCGGCACCACCGGCGCCGGCCACAGCAGCGCCACCGTCTCGGCCGTATCGCCGACATAGTCGCGGCTCATCCGGAACAGCACGGGGTCGACCCGCGCCTCGATCAGCGCCCGGATCTGCGCGGGCTTCACGCCGGGCAGGTCGAGATCGCCGGTCAGCGCCGCCATCGCCCAGCCGCGATCCGGATCGGGCGTCGCATGCAGATAGTCGACGATCAGCTTGAGCTTCGCGTTGCGCCCCCGCGTGTAGATCAGCGAATCGAGAAGCGCGGCAAAGGCTTGCATGGACACACGAACGCATGGCGCCGCCGAAGCGCTCCCGCTAGGACCCGCATCGTGAAACGTCCGCTTCTCACTGCTGCGCTGATCGTCGCCTTTATCGCCGGCGCCGTCTTCCTCATCGGCTATCTCAATGCTCGCGCCGATCCGGTCGTTCGGCGCGTGACGATGGCGCTGCCCGACTGGCCGGCCGGCAAACCGCCGATCACCATCGCGCTGATGAGCGATATCCACATGGAAAGCATGGCGATGGATGAGGGCCGGCTCGCCCGCATCGTCGGGCAGGTGAACGCGCTCCACCCCGATCTGGTCGTGCTGGCCGGCGATTTCATCGAGGGGCGCGGCGCCGGCGAGGCGGAGCGGGCGATCCCGCTGCTGGCGCGCCCGCTGTCGCAGTTGAAGGCCCCGCTGGGGGTCGTCGCGGTGCTCGGCAATCACGATCACTGGACCGATCCTGCGCCGATCGCGGCGATGCTGCGGCGGATCGGCGTGGTCGTGCTGGTCAATCAGGGCGAGGGGCTCGGGCCGCTCGCGCTCGGCGGCCTCGACGATCCGGCGACGCATCACGATCGCATCGCCTCGACCCAGGCGGCACTCGCGACCCTGGCGGGCGCCGGCGTGATGGTCGCGCATTCGCCCGATGTCGCCGTGAAGCTGTCGCGGCGCACGACATTGCTGCTCGCCGGCCACACGCATTGCGGACAGGTCGTGCTGCCGCTGATCGGCGCGCCGGTCGAGGTGACCAATCCGCGCTATCGCTGCGGCATCGTCCGCGATCCGCATCGGCTGACGGTGGTGACGGCGGGGCTCGGCACCAGCAACCTGCCGATCCGCTTCGGCGCGCCGCCCGACCTGTGGCTGGTGCGCGTCGGCCCGATCCCCTCCCGCTGACGGCCGGACGCAGGGATGTACCGTCACCCCGGATCGGGTCCGGGGTGACGCAAAAGCCGGGCTCAGCCCTTGCGGCTGGCTTCGAACAGGAACCAGGCGCGCTCTTCGGCCTGGTCGGTCCAGTCGTCGACGATGCCGCTGGTCGCATTGTCCTTGGCCGCTTCGGCCGCGTCCTTCACCGCGCGGAAGCTTTCGACCAGCTTCAGATTGTCCTCGCGCAGTTCGGCCAGCATCGCGCCGGCTTCCACGAAGTCCTTGTCATTGTCGGCGATCGTCTGGCGACGGCTGATGTCGCCGATCGAGCGCAGCGTGACGTTGCCGGTCTTGCGCACGCGTTCGGCGATCGCGTCGGTCACGCCCAGAATCTGCGCGGCCTGATCGTCGAGCAGCAGGTGATAGTCGCGGAAATGCGGGCCGCTGACGTGCCAGTGGAAGTTCTTGGTCTTCAGATACAGCGCATAGCAATCGGCGAGCGAGGCATTGAGGGCGTCGGCGACCGAGCGCGTGTTCGACAGATCGGTGGGCGTGCTGAGCGCCGGATTGACGTCGGCCATGGGGAAGCTCCTGACAGAAATGGGTTCGTTGCGGAAACGATCCGATAGCGCAAACGCTCCCGGTCGGACCGGGATTTTGCATCAGGAATCATGGTCAGGCTGATCGTCCGACTAGATCAGACGCAGCGCCCCCACACCCAGCCAGAGCCCCGCGATCAGGAACAGGATGCCGATCCCGATCCGCAGCGACCGAAGCGGCAGTGCGCGCCATCCCGCTTCGCCAAGCAGCGCCGCGGGCGCGATCACGGCAAGCGATCCCAGCGTCGCACCCAGCGGCGCGAGCCACACCAGTTCGGCCCGAGCGCTCAGGGTCAGGACGATGAACTGCACGCCGTCGCCGAAGGCGAGGATGAACAGTCCGAGCAGGCTGGTCGCCGTAGCGCCGAGCCGCCAGCGTTCGAGCCGGTCGGGGGCCTTGGCCGGAAACAGCGCGCCACCGCCCTGCAGCACGAGCGCCAACCCCAGGAACAGCTGCTTCGCCTCGGGCGTCAGCTGCGGGGCGATCAGGCCCCCCGCCGCGCCCGCCAATCCCGCGGCCACGGCAAGCGCGATGGCCGCCATCGCGATGACGAGGCCGGGCGCGCGGTAGCGATCGGCCAGGATCGCGGCGAGCCAGGCGGGGCGGTCGCCCACCTGTGCCAGCGCGGCGGCGACCAGCGCCGCCATTATTGCATCCATCCCGTCCCGTCCCGTCGTCGGTGTTCAGCTTGCGAGGCGCACCGAACAGGCGGCCGCAAACGTGTCGCACGCCCGCACATCCTGCCGGTCGCAGGCGACCGCGTCACCCAGCATCGACAGCCAGCCATGCACCAGGGCGCCATGTTCGCCGCGTGACAGTGCCGAGTCGACGAAATGCGCGACCGTCACCGCGGGGTTCAGGCCGTGGCGATGTGCGATCAGGCGAATCTGGTTGATATCGGGCTTCAGGTCGCGTGCGCAGGTATAGGGCGCCTTCACGTCGATCGCGGCGATTCGCGCCGCCAGATCGGCGCGCACCGCGTCCAGCGCCATGTCGTTGATATGCCCCTGATGCCCCATGTCCCGCTCCCGTCATGTCATATGGCATTCATGCGCCCGCACCGGTAACGTGGTGGTTAACGATGGGGATGGGGGCATCCGCGGTTGACTTTCGTCGCCGTCTGGCCCATGCGCCGCGACTGATCGAGCGGCGGCGTTGGTGCTGCCGCTCTCCTTGTTTTCAGGATTAGGGCTCATGGCCAAGCCGACTACCGTCAAGATCAAGCTCGTCAGCACTGCCGACACCGGCTTCTTCTACGTCACGAAGAAGAACCCGCGCACCAAGACCGAGAAGCTGAGCTTCAGCAAGTACGACCCCGTCGTGCGCAAGCACGTCGAGTTCAAGGAAGCCAAGATCAAGTAAGCCGCTGCCGGGGCGCCGCCGCCCCGCGCTGCTTGCCGGATCGAATCGCGAAGAGCCGCCGGTGCCCCGCGCATCGGCGGCTCTTCGCGTGCGTGCGTGCGGGGAAAACCACGTGCGGGCAACCTATGCGTTTTTGTGACGAAGCCATGGTGGGGGCTAGGTTCGGCCACATTGCGTTCATGTTCGGTCGGCATAGCGGACCGTGGTGGCCGGACGATCCGGCCGCCCTGTATCGCGTCACTACGGGCTAAGGGCGGTCTTCTCGAATCGAGGGGGCCGCCCTTGGTTTATGCGGGGTGCTGGCGGCCTGACGGTCGTGTCCCCACATGTCGGTCATGTCGAAGCGCGCCGTCCTCTACCGCATGGTCATGCCGACCCACATCTGTCCCTATGGTCTGAAGGCGCGCGATCTGCTGCGCCGCAAGGGCTATGCGGTCGACGATCGTCACCTGACGACTCGTGCCGAAACCGATGCGTTCAAGGCCGAACATGACGTGAAGACCACGCCGCAGACGTTCATCGATGGCGTGCGGATCGGCGGCTACGACGACCTGCGCCGCTATTTCGGACTGTCGGTGCCGGACCCCAAGGCGGTCAGCTATCGTCCGGTTCTGGCCGTATTCGCGATGACCGCGTTGATGGCGATGGCTGCCAGTCTTGCCGCCTTCGGATCGCCGGTCACGGTCCGCGCGGGCGAATGGTTCATCGCCTTCAGCATGGTCGTGCTGGCGATCCTCAAGCTCCAGAACGTCGATCGATTCGCGACGATGTTCCTGGGCTATGACCTGCTCGCGCAACGTTGGGTGCCCTATGCCATGCTCTACCCGTATCTGGAGGGGCTGGCGGGCGTGTTGATGATCGCCGGCGTCGCGACATGGCTGTCGGTGCCCGTCGCGCTCGTCATCGGCGGTGTGGGCGCGGTGTCGGTTTACAAGGCGGTGTATGTCGATCGGCGCGAACTCACATGCGCCTGCGTCGGCGGTGACAGCAACGTACCGCTGGGCTTCGTGTCGCTGACCGAAAACCTGATGATGGTCGCGATGGCCGTGTGGATGATGCTGGCGGGATGACGCTGGGAACCGCGTTGAGGAATCGTCGTTTTTACCCATAGCTCGCAGCTCCCGCGCCCTTTTCGGGGGGTAAGGGCGCTGAGAGCGCGCGGCACCCTGTCGCGGCCCGATCGCCGCGGCAGGGTGCTTTTTTTGTGTCGCGCCGCTCCGGTCAGACCAGCGCGTTCACCGCATCCATGAATCGCGCGAGACTGATCGGTTTCGAGACATAGGATCGGGCGCCTGCCGCCCGGATCCGCTCCTCGTCGTCGCGTCCCGCATAGGCGGTGACCGCCATCACCGGGATATCGCGCAGCTGCTCGTCCGCCATCAGCTCCAGAATCAGCTCATATCCCGTCACATGCGGCATCTGGATATCCATGATGATCAGGTCCGGCATCACCTCGCGCGCGCGCGCCACGGCCTCGCGTCCGTCGCGCACCGGTTCGGCGACGAACTCGTGCGCCCGCAGCAGGTCGCAGAACAGCTTCAGATTGAGTTCGTTGTCCTCGACAACGAGCACCCGTTTCGCCACGTGGGTCACCGATCCTTTCCAGTCAGCGGACGATAGGCAATGCGCGGTCGCGATACAAACACCCCCGATGCGGAATTGCTGGGGCTTCAGGCGCTGGCCTGGACGCTCGGCGAACAGGCGCGTGCCGATCGCCTGATCGCGACGACCGGCCTCTACCCCGACGATCTGCGCGCCCGTGCCGGCGAACCCGCCGTGCTCGCCGCGGTGCTGGCCTATCTCGAGGCGTACGAACCCGATCTCATCGCCTGCGCCGATGCGCTGGGCGTCACCCCGTCGGCGCTGGTCGCCGCACACCAGATGCTGGAGGCTCGCTGATGACCCCGACCCCCCGACCCTTGCTGATCACCGATTGCGACGAAGTGCTGCTGCACATGGTCAAGCATTTCGGCACATGGGTGCGCGAAACGCACGATATCGACTTCACGCCCGATGGCGCCGATTTCGCCAATTCGATGCGCCGCCGCTCGACGGGCGAGACGCCGACGCAGGCGGAGATGTGGTCGATGCTCGGCGGCTTCTTCCCCTCCGAAATGCACCGCCAGACCTTGGTCCCCCACGCCGCCGAGGCGCTTGCGCAATTGAGCGAGGTGGCGGACATCGTCGTCCTCACCAATCTGCTCGACAGCTGCCGCACCGCGCGGATCGACCAGCTCGCCGCCTTCGGCATCCATCACCGCGTCGAATGCAACCAGGGCGGCAAGGGCGATCCCGTGTCGCGCCTCGTCGAGGAGCATGGCAATCCGGTGACGGTGTTCGTCGACGATCTGGCCGTTCATCACGAATCGGTGTCGCGTCACGCGCCGCAGGTCCACCGGCTGCACATGATCTCCGAACCCAGCCTTGCGCCCAGTGTCGCCCCCGCGCCGCACGCGCATGCGCGCATCGACGACTGGCGCGAGGCGGCGGACTGGATCGCCGCCCGCTTCGCCGCGGGGCAACCCGCCGCCTGACGGTTTACCGCCCGCCGCGCCATCGGCTAGACGCGCGGGCAACGCATCATCGAAGGATACTGCCATGACCACGCACGTCGATCGCAAGCTCGAGGAACTCGGCCTCTCCCTGCCTGAGGCGGCGGCGCCGGTCGCGGCCTATGTCCCAGTGGTCGAGGCGGGCGGCATGCTCCACCTGTCGGGCCAGCTGCCCTTCAAGGACGGCCAGCTCGTCACCGGCCGTCTGGGCGACGGCGTGTCGCTGGAACAGGGGCAGGAGGCCGCGCGCCTATGCGGCCTTATGATCGTCGCGCAGGTCAAGAAGCACCTCGGCGGCGACCTGTCGCGCATCAAGCGCGTCGTGAAGCTGGGCGTGTTCGTCAACAGCCACGGCGACTTCACCGATCAGCCCAAGGTCGCGAACGGCGCCTCCGAGCTGATGGTCGCGCTGTTCGGCGACGCCGGCAAGCACGCCCGCAGTGCCGTCGGCGTCCCCGTCCTGCCGCTGGGCGCGGCGGTCGAGGTCGATGCGATCATCGAACTGGCGTAACGCGGCGCGGCGTCACCCCCGCCGCGCCACCGCGCTCAGCGTGGTGCCGGCGGTGATGACCTCGATATCGGTGCGGATATGCAACAGGCGCACCCCGCGTTCCGCCTGCGCGCGCGCGAGGGCCGGCGCGAAATCCTCGGTCCGCGTCACCGTCTCCGCCCAGCAGCCATAGGCCCGGCCGAGCGCTGCGAAATCGGGATTGGCCAGCGCCGTGCCCGATACGCGGCCCGGAAATTCGCGCTCCTGGTGCATGCGGATCGTGCCATATCCGCCATTGTCGATCACCAGCACCAGCAGCTGCGCGTCATATTGCACCGCGGTCGCCAGTTCCTGCCCGTTCATCAGGAAACAGCCGTCGCCGGCGAGCGCCACCACCTGCCGCCCCGGATGGCGCAGCGCGGCGGCAACGGCAGCGGGCAGGCCATAGCCCATCGCCCCTGCCGTCGGCGCCAGTTGCGTGCCCGGCGCGGCATAGGGCCAATAGCGGTGCCACCAGCCGCTGTAATTGCCCGCGCCGTTGCAGATGATCGTATCCGCGGGCAGCGCCTCACGCATCGCCGCGACGCAGGGCCCCAGGTCCATCGCCACGCCGTCGCGCGCCGCGGGCGTCGACCACGCCTGCCAATCGGCATGTGCCGCGGCACCACCGGCGTTCGGCGGTCCGTCGATCGCGTTCAAGCCTTCCGCAAATTCCGCCATGCCGGCGCAGATCGCGAGGTCGGTGCGGTACGTCACGCCCAGCTCGTCGGCGTCCGGGTGGACGTGGATGAGACGCTGGCCCGGATGCTCCGGGGTGATCAGTGCATAGCCATCGGTCGTCGCCTCGCCCAGTCGCGGGCCCACGACCAGCAACAGATCGGCGGCCTTGATCCGCGCGACGAGCTTCGGGTTCGGGCCATAGCCCAGATTCCCGGCATAGGCGGGGCAGGCGTTGGGAACCGCATCCTGCCGGCGAAAGGCGGCGGCGACGGGCACGCCGGTGCGATCCGCCCAGGCGGCGAAATCCTGCGCCGCGATCCCATCCCATCCCGCACCGCCGACGATCGCGACGGGGCGTTCGGCGGTGGCGAGCAGATCGGCAAGCTGCGCCATCGCGCCCTCGTCGCACCCCTGCGCCGCGCGCTCGACGCGCGGCCGGCCGGTGGCCTCGACCTCATCGAGCAGCATGTCCTCGGGCAGCGCCAGCACCACCGGCCCCGGCCGCCCGTTCATCGCCACCGCATAGGCGCGCGCGACATATTCGGGGATGCGGGCCGCATCGTCGATCCGCGCCGCCCATTTGGCGAGGGGCCCGAACATCGCGGCGAAATCGACCTCCTGAAACGCCTCGCGGTCGCGGGTGCCGCGGTCGACGTCGCCGATAAACAGGATCATCGGCTGCGAATCCTGCCGCGCGACATGCACCCCGATCGAGGCATTGGTCGCGCCCGGCCCGCGCGTCACGAAGGCGATGCCCGGCCGGTGCGTCAGCGTGCCGTCGGCGCACGCCATGAAGGCCGCGCCGCCTTCCTGCCGGCACACCACGGTTTCGATCTGCGGCGTATCGTGCAGCGCATCGAGCACCGCGAGGAAGCTTTCGCCCGGCACGGTGAAGATGCGTTCGCACCCTTGCGCGAGCAATTGGTCGACGAGGATGCGGCCGCCGGTCCGGGTCTGTCTCTCCATGCGCGCGACTGTGCCCCGCGGCGGCGACGATGTCGAGGAAGGGACTTGTCAGCGCCACCGCCCCTGGCGATGCTGCGGCAGCATCGACGACGTGGGAGAGGCGCGCGGATGACGTGGCGGACGGTAGCGCAGGGCCTGCGCTTTCCCGAAGGACCGGTGGCGATGCCCGACGGCAGCGTCATCCTGGTCGAGATCGCGGCGGGGCGGATCACCCGCATCGATTCGGAGGGCCGGATCGACGTGGTCGCAGAGCCGGGCGGCGGACCCAATGGCCTGGCGATGGGGCCCGACGGCAAGCTGTATTGCTGCAACAACGGCGGGTTTAACTGGCACGAGGCGGGCGGTTTTCTGGCGCCGCACGGGCAGGCCGACGATTATAGCGGCGGGCGGATCGAACGGATCGACCCGCTGCGCGGCACGGTCGACGTGCTGTACGCCGATGGCGATTTCGGCTGTTCGCTGCGTGGACCCAACGACATCGTGTTCGACGCGCATGGCGGCTTCTGGTTCACCGACCACGGCAAGACGCGCCCCCGCGAGCGCGACGTCACCGGCATCTTCTACGCCAAGGCGGACGGCAGCTTCCTGGAAGAGGTGGTGTTCCCGTCGGAAAACCCGAACGGCATCGGACTGTCACCCGACGGCAGCCGCCTCTACGCCGCAGAGACCTATACGTGCCGGCTGATGGCGTTCGACGTGACCGCCCCCGGCAAGGTCGCACCCGGCGGCGGCCCGGGCGGGCCCGGCATCCCGGTCTACCGGCCGGCGGGGTATAAATTCTTCGATTCGCTGGGTGTTGAGGCCAGCGGGAACATCTGCGTCGCGACGATCGGCGAAAGCGGGATCAGCGTCGTGTCCCCGACGGGCGACCTTGTTGATTTCGTCGCGACCGACGACGTGTTCACGACCAACATCTGCTGGGGCGGGGACGACCTGCACGACGCCTATGTCACGCTGTCGGGCAGCGGCCGGCTGGTGACGATGCGTTGGCCGCGGCCCGGCTTGCGCCTGGCCTATTGAGGGAACGGCGTGCCCGGCGATCGGTCCGCCGACCGCTGAGCGCCTTATCGTCCGCTTACACCCGCGACCGCGGACCGAAGTCGAACCAGCCCGGACGCTGGCCTACCGGATAGGCCGGACGGGCGGCGGTCTGACGCCGGCCGGTCAGGCGCTCGCCGATCGTCGGCGCCGTGGTGGCGACCGGCGCCGCAACGGGCCGGGCCTGCGCCGCTTCGGTCAACCGCGCATTCTCGCGCTCCAGTTCGGCGACGCGGGCATTCGCGGCAGCCAGGCTGGTGTCGCCTTGCTTGCGATAGGTGCCATGCGCCTCGCGCTCCGCGGCATAGCGCGCCTTCCACTTCTTGCCGCCGCTGCTGCTCGCCAATCCGAAGAACCAGCCTGCGATCAGGCACAGCGCCAGCGCGGCGAATTGCGTGGTGGTGGTGAACAGCATCCGTCGAGCCTCCTGTTACGGCAGCATAACGACGATGCCGGGGGTTGGTTCATCCGACAGGCGACTGTCCCGCACCCACCCTCACCCTATCGACGGCTTCGCCGTCTCTTCCCTCTCCCATCGGGAGAGGGAGGGAGGCGCGTAGCGCCGGAAGGGTGAGGGCGGAACAACCCGCGGCTCAATCCCCAAACCGTCGCCCGACATGCGCCTCGCCGCGCGCCTCGGCCAGCTGCGCCTGCCGATGCCGCTCCGCATAGCGCGCCCGATCCGCCGCATCGCGCGTGTCGTGGCAGCGGGGGCAGCTCACCCCTTCCTCGTATAGCGGCGACGCGCGATCCGCCTCCGACACCGGCATCCGGCACGCCCGGCACAAGCCGTGGCTGCCCGGCGCCAGGCCGTGCCCCACCGCCACTCGCTCGTCGAACACGAAACATTCGCCCCGCCACGCGCTCTGCTCGGCGGGCACCTCTTCCAAATATTTCAGGATGCCGCCCTTCAGGTGGAACACGTCGGGCACGCCCTCGGCCTTCAGGAACGCCGTCGCCTTTTCGCAGCGGATGCCCCCGGTGCAGAACATCGCGACCCGCTTCGTGCCGGCGAGCAATTCGTCGCGATGCGCCCGAAACCAGTCCGGAAATTCGCGGAACGACCGCGTCTCTGGATCGACCGCGCCATCGAACGTGCCGACCGCCACCTCGTAATCGTTGCGCGTGTCGATCAGCACCGTGCCCGGATCGACGATCAGCGCATTCCAGTCGGCGGGATCGACATAGGTGCCGGGATCGGTCGGGTCGACCAGCGGCTCGCCCATCGTCACGATCTCGCGCTTCAGCCGCACCTTGGTACGGTGGAAGGGCATCGTGTCCGCCGCGGAAAACTTCACCTCCAGCGCCGCGCATCCCGGCAGGCCACGAATATGCGCCAGCACCGCGTCGATCCCTGTGGCCGGTCCGGCGATCGTCCCGTTGATCCCTTCCTCCGCCAGCAACAGCGTGCCGCGCACGCCCTGCGCCTCGCACAAGGCGAGCAGCGGGCCCTGCAGCACGGCAGGATCGGCGAAACGGGTGAAGTGATACAGTGCGGCGACGGTGACGGACATGGGTAGGCCTTTAGTCGGTTCACGCAAAGACGCGAAGCCGCGAAGAAGCAGGATGGCCTCGCTCATCCGCGACCTCGTCGCGTCTTAGCGTCTTCGCGTGAACAAACATGCGGTGACGAACCCGCCCGCGCGCCCTATCTCCACTAAGTGGCAAAGAAACCCAGACCCGGCCTGCCGACGCAGGCGCAGATCCTCGACTTCATCACGCAATCGGAGGTTCCCGCCGGCAAGCGCGAGATCGCCAAGGCGTTCGGCCTGACCGCGCAGGAAAAGATCGCGCTGAAGGCGATGCTGAAGGACATGGCCGACGAAGGCCTGATCGACAGCGCCCCCGGCCGCGCCTTTCACAAGATGGGCGGCCTGCCCAAGGTAACGGTGCTGCGCATCGCCGACGTCGACGATGGCGGCAACGTCTGGGCGGTGCCCGATCGCTGGGAGGCGGACGGCCCCGTGCCGCGGCTGCGCGTCCGCGAACGCAAGCGTGGCGCGCTCGGCATCGGCGAACGCATCCTCGCCCGCACCGAAGAGGCGGGCAACGGCTGGATCGCGCATCCGATGAAGGTGCTCGCCCGTGCCTCCGAACAGATCCTCGGCGTGCTGCGGCAAGAGGGCGAGCGCTTCTGGCTGACCGGCGTCGAAAAGAAGGAGCGGCGCGAATTTCCCGTCTCCGACACCGGCGGCGCGGCGGCCGGCGACCTCGTCATGGCGGAAATGGGCGGGCGACCGCCGCGCATCACCGTCCGCGTCGTCCAGCGCCTCGGCGATCCGTTCGCACCGCGCAGCTTCTCGCTGATCGCGATCCACAAGCTCGGCATCCCGGACGTCTTCTCGGGCGATGCGCTCGACGAGGCGAAGCGCGTGTCGGAACTGCCGCTCGGTGAAGACCGCGAAGACCTCACGCACCTGCCGATCGTTGCGATCGACCCGGTCGATGCGCGCGATCATGACGACGCCGTCTGGGCCGCGCCACATGAGGATGGCGGCTGGCAGGCGGTCGTCGCGATCGCCGACGTCAGTTTCTACGTCCGCCCCGGATCGGAGTTGGACCGCGAGGCGCGGCGGCGCGGCAATTCGGTCTATTTCCCCGATCGCGTCGTGCCGATGCTGCCCGAAATCCTGTCGGCGGAGGTCTGTTCGCTGAAGGAGGGCGAGGACCGCGCCGCCTTGGTTTGCCACCTCCACATCTCCAAATCGGGCAAACTAGAAAGCTGGCGCTTCGCCCGCGCCCGCGTCCGCATCGCGGCGAACCTCGCCTATGAAGAGGCGCAGGCGGCGATCGACGCCGATGCCGGCGCGATGATCGACGTGCTGCGCCCGCTGTGGGCCTGCTGGCGCGCGCTGGCGAAGGCGCGCGATGCGCGCGAGCCGCTCGACCTCGACCTGCCCGAACGCCGCGTCGTCCTCGACGAACAGGGCCGGATCATGTCGGTCGCCCCGCGCGAGCGGCTCGATGCGCACCGGCTGATCGAGGATTATATGATCGCCGCCAACGTCGCCGCCGCCAAGGCGCTGGAAGCGAAGAAGGCGCCGGTGATGTACCGCGTCCACGAACCGCCCAGCCGCGAAAAGCTGGTGGCGCTGAAGGACTATCTCGAAACGTTCGACGTGCCTTTCGCGCTCGGCCAGGTCATCCGCCCGGCGACGTTCAACCATATCCTCGAACGGATCGGCGATGCTGACTTCCGTCCGCAGGTGATGGAGCAAGTGCTGCGCACGCAGACCCAGGCCTATTACGCGCCCGCCAACCAGGGGCATTTCGGCCTCAGCCTCGGCAGTTACGCGCACTTCACCTCGCCGATCCGTCGCTATGCCGACCTCGTCGTCCACCGCGCATTGGTTGCGGCCTATGGCCTGGGCGAGGGCGGGCTCACCAAGGCGGATGCCGAGGCGATGGAGCAGATCGGCACGACGATCAGCGCGCTCGAACGCCGCGCGATGGAGGCGGAGCGCGACACGATCGACCGGTACGTCGCCGCCTTCCTCGCCGAACGCGTCGGCGAGACGGTGTCGGCGCGGATCACCGGCGTGCAGAATTACGGCTTCTTCGCCACCGTCGAGGGGATCGGCGGCGACGGCCTGATGTCGGTGCGTGACCTGGGGGGCGAATATTTCCGTTTCGACGAGGCGGCGCGTACGCTGACCGGCGAGGACAGCGGCGAGGAATATGCGCTGGGGCAACGGCTAGAACTGCGCCTCGCCGAGGCCAATCCGGTGTCGGGCGCGCTGCGCTTCGAACTGCCCGGCGGCAAGGGCGCCGCACCGGGACCGCGGCATCTCGGCAAGGGCATCAAGGGTGGCCGCAAGGACCGCGTCGTCACGCGCCGCGGTCGGCCCGGCAACATCCGCCACAACGGCAAGCGGCGGTGAGCGACCGGCTGACCCGCATCGCGACATCCGGCCCGCGCGTCACGGTCCGCGACCGCTATCTGGTCCACGGCACGATCGCCCCGCGCTTCGTCGCCGCGCATGCGGTGATCGCCGACGACGCGATGCCCTTCACCCCCGCCGACGTACGCGAGGCGAAGGCCTTTGCCGCGATGATCGCCGACGGATCGATCCGCGCCGTGGGGCAGGGCCGCTTCTGGTTCGACATGCATGCCTACGAAACCGCCGCCGCGGCCCGCCGGGCGAAGCGCGTGCCAGTGCTGCTGATGGTCGCGCTGCTGATCGCCGCGGTGGCGGTGGCTTTCTACCGCATCTAGTCCCACTCGTCATTCCGGCGAACGCCGGAATCCATGGACACGCGGCGTCCGAGGCGGTCACACCATCAGCGGCACCGCGACCATGGATCCCGGCGTCCGCCGGGATGACGAAGCGAGTAATCCCTTAACGCCGCATCAACCCGGACCCCCTACACCTGCCGCCTGGACAAGGAGCGCTCGCACGCGATGATCGACAATCTGTCGCTGGCGCTGACGCACGGCCTGATGCTGCTTGCCGCCTGGCGGCTGCTGCGCCGGCCCGATCTCGATTCCGAAGCGCCGCCGCCGCGCCACTGGCGCGCCCGCCGCAGCGCGCCGCCGGAGCCGCCCGCCGGTGCGTGATCTCGTCTTCGTCGCCTTCCTCGCCGCGCTGTTCGGAATGGGCTTTCGCCGTCCGTTCCTGCTGGTGTGCGCGTACGTCTATATCGACATCGTCTCGCCGCAGCGGCTGACGTACATCCTGCTCAACGCCGTGCCGATTTCGCTGATCGCGGTGGTGCTGGCGGTCGGTGGCTGGCTGCTGATGGACGACAAGTCCGACAGCCGCTTCGCGCCGCGCCAGGGCCTCATCATCCTGCTGCTGCTCTATTGCGGGATCACGACGATGGGTGCCGACTTCCCCGTCGACGCGCGCGACAAATGGGACTGGGTGTGGAAGTGCCTGGCCTTCGCCGCCTTCCTGCCGCTGACGTTGCGCACGCGCCTGCGCATCGAATCGCTGCTATTGTTCATGATCCTGTCGGCGGCGACGATCATCATCGTCGGCGGCATCAAGACGGCGGCGGGCGGCGGCGGCTATGGCCAGCTCGACCTGATGGTGACCAACAATTCGGGCCTGTACGAAGGGTCGACCATCTCCACCGTCGCGATCGCGATCGTGCCGCTGATCGCCTGGTTCATGCGCTGGGGCACGATCTTCCCGCCTGACTGGAAGGTGAAGGGCTTCTGCCTGTGCCTGATCTTCGCCTGCCTGTTGATCCCGATCGGCACCTCGACGCGCACCGGCACGCTCTGCACCATCCTCGTCGCGCTGCTCTCGCTGCGCAACACGAAGCGCAAGTTCACCTATCTCGCCATGATCGGCGCGGCGGGGCTGCTCGCCGTGCCGTTCCTGCCCGCGAGCTTCACCGAGCGGATGAGCACCATCAAGAGCCACGACGCCGACGAATCCGCCTCCACCCGCATCGCCGTGTGGCAGTGGACGATCGACTATGCCAAGGCGCACCCCTTCGGCGGCGGATTCGAGGCGTTCCGCGGCAACCACATCCGCTACGAGATCAAGAAGACCACCGCCGCGCAGGGCGATGCCGCCGCGACCGTCGCCGATCAGGCGGTGACCGACAAGGCGCGCGGCTATCACAGCGCCTATTTCGAAATGCTTGGCGAACAGGGCTATCCCGGCCTGGCCCTGTGGCTGGCAATCAGCCTGATCGGCCTCGTCCGCATGGAGGTGCTGCGCCGCCGCTATCGCGATCCCGCCGGCCCCTTCGGCTGGGCGGGCCCACTCGCCGCCGCGCTCCAGACCGCGCACCTCGTCTATCTGCTCGGCGCGGCGTTCATCGCCATCGCCTTCCAGCCGTTCATCTACATGCTATTGGGCGCGCAGATCGGCCTCGACACCTATCTCGCCCGCCGCCGCAGCGAAGAGGGGCAGGCACCGCTGCGCAAGCCACGGGGCGACGCCATTCCAGCATGAGCGAATTGCGCGCCCTCACCTCCGCGCGCGGCATCGCCGCGTGGCTGGTTGTCCTCTACCATATCCGCGCCAGCATCGCGGGCCTGCCGCACGGCGTCGAGGCGGTGTTCGCCAAGGGCTATCTCGCCGTCGATTTCTTCTTCCTCCTGTCCGGTTTCGTCATCTGGCTGACCTGGCACGACCGGCTAAGCGGGCAGGGCGCCGTCGGCATCGCCCGCTTCCTGCAAAAGCGCGTCGCGCGCATCTGGCCGCTGCATGGCGTCATGCTGGCCTTCGGCGTCGCGCTGGCGCTCGCGTTGCGGGCGACCGGGCGCAGCGACCCCGCCTTTCCCTTCGCCGAACTGCCGCTGCATGTGCTGCTGGTGCAGAATTGGGGCGTCACCGATGCGCTGCGCTGGAACGATCCGGCCTGGTCGATCAGCTGCGAACTCGCCGCCTATCTGCTGTTCCCGCTGCTCGTCCTGACGATCGACTGGCGACGCCTGCCCACGCTTGCGCTGGTCGCCATCGCAGCGGCGATACTCGCTGGCCTGCACATCGCGATGCAGGGCGCGCCGACACTGGGCTGGGACATTCCACGCTTCGGCCTCATCCGCTGTCTCGCCGAATTCGCGACCGGCACGATCCTCGCCGCGCTGTTCCTGCGCCGCCCGTCGCTCGCCTGGCCGCTCGGCATCGCCGCGATCGGCACGGCGGCCTGGGCGTTGGGTTTGCCCGAAACCCTCGCCGCGCCCGTCACATTCGCCGCGCTGCTGCTCGCGCTGGCGCTGACCGCCGGCACGCCGCACCATCCGCTCGAGGGGCGCTGGCTTCACGCGCTCGGCGACATCAGCTACGCGACCTATCTGTCGCATTTCCTGTTGTGGAAGGCGTTCAAGCTTGTCGCCGTCCGCGATGCGGCTGCGGTGCCCTGGCCGGTCATCGCGCTCTATCTCGCGCTGGTCCTCGCGGCGTCCGTCCTCCTCTACCGCTGGGTCGAACGGCCCGCGCAACGCTGGGTCAACGCGCTCGGGCGGTCACGCGCCACGGGGTAGCGCTCGGAACCGTGCGCGTCGCCTGGGCATTTCCTACTAGGAAGGGAGTGCCCAATTGGCCGCACGCATAGTCTATTGCGATGATTCCAAGCCCGGCATCACGCGCCGCAAGGTTCGCAATGGCTGGGCCTATTATGCGCCCGACGGCGACCGGATCACCGATCGTGACGAGATCGACCGGCTGAACGCGGTCGGCCTGCCCCCCGCTTATCGCGACGCCTGGTTTTGCCCCAAACCCAACGGCCATATCCAGGCGGTCGGCTGGGACGAAAAGGGCCGCAAGCAATATCGCTATCACACCGGCTTCCGCGAGGCGCAGGAGGCGGCGAAATACGAAAAATGCGCCGATTTCGGCCATTGTCTGCCCAAGCTGCGCGCCCGCGTCGAGGCGGATCTGTCCGCACGCGGCCTGCCGCGCGATCGCGCCATCGCCGCGGTCGTGCGCCTGCTCGACATCGGTCACCTGCGCGTCGGCAACGAAGCCTATGCCGAAACGAACAAGAGCTATGGCGCCACGACGCTGCGCAAGCGCCACGGCACCGTCCGCGGCAACACGCTGAAGCTGCGCTACAAGGGCAAGTCCGGCAAGGAACGCGATGTCGCGATCACCGACAAGCGGCTCGCGGCGACGGTGCGCAAGATGCAGGACCTCGACGAACAGCATCTGTTCGCCTGGGTGGACGACGATGGGGAGGCGCACCCCGTCACCTCGTCCGACGTCAACGATTATATCAAGCGCGCGACCGGCGGCGATTTCACCGCCAAGCATTTCCGCACCTGGGGCGCCAGCGTCGCCGCGTTCGAGGCGCTGGCCCGCGCCGAGGCGGACCTCAGCCTGAAGGCGCTGCTCGAACCCGTCGTCGCCCGGCTCGGCAATACGCCCGCCATCGCGCGCAAAAGCTACGTCCACCCGTCCCTCATCGCCTTGGTGAAGACGGGGCAGGGCGCCTTCCGCCGCGCGCTGCGCCTGCCGCGCTCCGCCCGTCATCTCAGCCGTGAAGAGCGTGGGCTCATCGCCTTCCTCGAAGCCGGCACGCCCAGCACGGCGCCGCTGAAAGCCGCGGCCTGATCTTCTTATGTCCAAAACCACGACCGCTACCGCTTCGCCGATCTTCGACAGCAACGGCGTCCAGGACCAATTGACCGGCCTGTACACCGCCAGCGAAGTCTGGCTGCACACGCACTGGCTGCAAATTCTCATCGCGCTCGCCGTCGGCGTGGTAATCGTCGTCGCGCTGCACGGCCTGCGCCGGCTGGGCGAACGCCTGTGCCGACGCAGGGACGTCGGCGGCGTCGCCGAAACGCTCGTCCGCCGCGGCTGGGGCGCGATCGTCGGGCGGGCGATCGCGCGCACCAACAACTTCTTCATCGTCATGCTCGCCGCCAAATTGGTCGCGGGCTATGCTGGTGCGCCGAGCCAGGTATCGACGACGATCAATTTCCTGTGGACCGTCGCCTCGGTATTCCAGGCGGCGATCTGGGCGCGCGAACTGATCCTCGGCGCGATTGAGCACCGCACCAGCAGCGAGCATTATTCGGGCGAGGCACTGCTCAGCGCGATGGGCCTCATCCGCCTGCTCGTCACCGTCGCGCTGTTCGCCATCGCGCTGGTCGTCGTGCTCGACAATCTCGGCGTCAACGTCACCGGGCTGATCGCCGGCCTGGGGGTCGGCGGTATCGCCATCGGTCTCGCCGCACAGGGCATTTTCGGCGACCTCTTCGCCGCGCTTGCGATCATCTTCGACCGTCCGTTCCGCCGCGGCGACAAGATCAGCTACGGCACGACCAACGGCGTCATCGAATCGATCGGCCTGAAGAGCACGCGCATCCGCGCCTTTACCGGCGAATTGCGCGTGATCAGCAATAAGCAGCTGCTCGATAAGGAAATCCAGAACATCAGCGTCCGCGACCATATCCGGCTCGCCTTCACGATCGGCGTCACCTACGAAACCCCGCCCGATACGCTCGCCCGCGTGCCGCAGATCATGCGTGAGATCGTCGAGGGCGAGGGCGGCAAGGTCGCGCGGTCCAGCTTCGAAACCTTCGGCGCCTCCAGCCTCGATTTCGTGCTGCAATTCGACATCCCCGGCGACGATTGGGCGACCGCGCACCCCATGCGCGACCGCATCATGGTGTCGTTGATCCGCCGCTTTGCCGCGGAAGGGATCGGCATCGCCTATCCGACGCAGACGACCTACACCGCCGGCCCGGACGGCAAGCTGGTCATGCCCTACGCCCCCGCGTCCTAGGCGTTTTCGAACATCGGGTCCGCCGCGGCTGGCGCGGTTCGTCGTGTATGGATGCCGGGGTTCAAGCTTTCGGTCGGGAGAGGGGCTTGCGGAACGCCCCCGGCTCCGCCTACAGGATGGCGCGACGCGGAAGGCCATCCGCGCGCCGCAATCGGGAGGGCGATTCTTCGTGACGACGATCACCGCGCAGGCGATGAAGGACAGGGTCGGCACCGAAACCGTGTCCGACTGGGTCGAGGTGACGCAGGCGATGATCGATCGCTTCGCCGAAGCGACCGGCGACCATCAGTTCATCCATATCGATCCCGTTGCGGCGGCGCAGACGCCCTTCGGCGGCACGATCGCGCATGGCTTTCTCACGCTGTCGCTGATGCCGCTGCTCAGCAGCAAGGTGCCCGACGCGCCGCAGATCGAAGGCGCGCGGATGGGCGTCAACTACGGCGGCAACAAGGTCCGCTTCCTCACCCCCGTCCGATCGGGATCGCGCGTGCGCGGCCGCTTCACCCTGCTCGCCTTCGACGAGAAGCGGCCGGGGCAGTTCCAGCAGACCACCAATTTCGTCGTCGAGATCGAAGGGCAGGACAAGCCTGCCCTGATCGCCGAATGGATCAGCCAGATTTTCGTCTGACGCCCATCCTATAGTCACCGAACCCGCGCGCCGTGTCGCGCCCCATCAAGGAAGCCAGCCCATGCGCTCCGCCGTCATCGTCTCCACCGCCCGCACGCCGATCGGCCGCGCCTATCGCGGCGCCTTCAACAACACGACGCCGCAGGCGTTGGCCGGCCATGCGATCGAACATGCCGTCAAGCGCGCCGGCATCGATGGCGGCGAAGTGGAAGACGTGGTGCTCGGCGCCGCGCTCCAGCAGGGGCATCAAGCGGGCAATATCGCGCGCCAGGCGGCGTTGCGCGCCGGCCTGCCGATCACCGTGTCGGGCATGTCGCTCGACCGCCAGTGCGCCAGCGGCCTGATGGCGATCGCCACGGCGGCCAAGCAGATCGTGATCGACGGCATGGATGTCGCGATCGGCGGCGGCGTCGAGAGCATCAGCATGGTCCAGACCCCGCAGATGCGCGTCGCCCCCGACAAGCAGCTGCTCGCGATGCACAACGACATCTACATGCCGATGCTGCAGACCGCCGAAACGGTCGCCAAGCGCTACGGCATCGGCCGCGAGGCCCAGGACGCCTACGGCCTCCAGTCGCAGCAGCGCACCGCCGCGGCGCAGGCGGCGGGCAAGTTCGATGACGAGATCGTGCCGATGGCGGCGACGATGAACGTCGTCGACAAGGTGACGAAGGAGGTCAGCACCAAGGACGTCACGCTGTCGAAGGACGAGGGCAATCGTGCCGATACGACGTTGGAAGGCTTGCAGGCGCTGCAGCCCGTCGTCGGGCCGGACGGCGTCATCACCGCGGGCAATGCCAGCCAGCTGTCGGACGGCGCCTCGGCATCGGTGTTGATGGAGGAAAAGGTCGCGGCCGCGAAGGGGCTGACCCCGCTCGGCCGCTACGTCGGCATGGCGGTGGCGGGCACCAAGCCTGACGAAATGGGCATCGGCCCGGTCTTCGCGATCCCCAAGCTGCTCGAAAAGAACGGCCTGACGATGAAGGACATCGGCCTGTGGGAACTGAACGAGGCGTTCGCCGTCCAGGTCCTCTACTGCCGCGACACGCTCGGCATTCCCGACGAATTGCTCAATGTGAACGGCGGCGCCATCTCGATTGGACATCCCTACGGCATGTCCGGCGCCCGCATGACCGGTCACGCCCTGATCGAGGGAAAGCGTCGCGGTGCGAAATATGTCGTGGTCACCATGTGCGTGGGCGGCGGCATGGGCGCTGCGGGGCTGTTCGAGGTTCTGTAAGTTGAAAGTTAGGCCCGGAAAGGGTATGTAGCGACTCGGATATTGTCATTGGTGTCCTCCTTGTGTGGGCCTCGACCGCTGCTACGGTCGAGGCCCAAAACGTTTGGGGCTCGAGCTGCTACCCGAGCCCCGCCCGTGTGCTTTACCTGTTACGACTATCGACGATCTTCACGGCCAAGGCCGCAAAGGCGATGATGACGCCCAGGATCTGGCACTAGTCGGCCACCGTCATTGCAGTGTCTCCTTGTGATGACGGCGGGATTGCCGCCGCCGGCGATCGTGGCCGATGCGGTCTTTCCGCGCAACCAACCCCCGGTGCGCTCGTTCTTCCGGCCGAACCCCCGGTACAGGAGACGATGCATGGCCGATCAAGACAGCCCGCAGGAAGTGGCCGCCAAGTTCCTCGACAAGCTGAAGTCCAGCCCGTTCGTGATGATCGGCCTGATGGACGGCGAGCATTCGGAGCCGATGACCGCGCAGATCGACGATGATCAGCCCAATACGCTGTTCTTCTTCGCCGGGCGCGACAACCGCATTGCCAAGGGCGGCGACGCCATGGCGCAGTTTGTCGGCAAGGGGCACGACTTCTTCGCCTGCCTCGCGGGCAATGTCAGCCGTGACGACGATCGCACGCAGATCGACAAGCTCTGGAATAATCAGGTCGAAGCCTGGTTCCCGGGCGGCAAGGAAGACCCCAATCTCACGCTGCTGCGTTTCGACATCGACAGCGCCGAGCTGTGGGAAACCGATATCTCGATCGGCGGCCGGCTGAAAATGCTGTTCGGCGGCACGATCCGCAGCGACGAATCGAGCAGCCACGCCGTGGTTGACTCGGTCGCCTGAGGCGTCTGGCCTTACAAACGACGGGAGGGGCGGTTCCGACCGGAGCCGCCCCTTCGCATATCAGGCGTGTCAGGCGTGCGCCGCCATCCATTCCTCGACGATCGGCGCGACCTTGTTGCGCCAGCGCGAGCCGTTGAAGATGCCGTAATGGCCCGCACCCTCGGCCATGTAATAGCGCTTCTGATCGGCCGGCAGGTTGGTGGCGAGCGTCAGCGCCGCCTTGGTCTGTCCGAGCCCAGAAATGTCGTCGCGCTCACCCTCGATCGCCAGCACCGCGACATCGGTGATCGCGCCCGGATCGACGCGGCGCCCGCGATGCAGCATCTCGCCACGCGGCAGGGCATGCGTCTGGAAGACGAGATCGACCGTCTGCAAATAGAATTCCGCCGTCATGTCGCACACCGCGCGATATTCCTCATAGAAGTTCTTGGTCGCCTGCGCGCTTTCGCCGTCGCCTTGGACCAGATGTTTGAACATCTCCCAATGGCTCATCATGTGGTTGCCGAGGTTCATCGACATGAAGCCGGCGAGCTGCAGGAAGCCGGGATACACCTTCCGCCCCGCGCCCGGATACATCATCGGCACGGTCACGACGACATTCTGTTCGAACCAGGCGTGCGGGCGTTCGGTCGCCAGCGTGTTGACCGCGGTCGGCGCCTCGCGCGTGTCGATCGGCCCGCCCATCATCGTCAGCGTCTTCGGCCGGCAGGGGTGCTTGTCCGCGCTCATCAGCGCGACCGCGGCATAGCAGGGCACCGACGGCTGGCAGACCGCCAGCATATGCGTGCCGCCCTGGCCCTCGTTCGGCCCGATCGCTTCGAGGAAGGCGATCAGATAGTCGATATAATCGTCGAGGTCGAAATGGCCGTCCTTCAGCGGCACCAGCTTCGCATCGCGCCAGTCGGTGATGTAGACGTCCGCGCTCGGTAGCACCCGCTCAACCGTGCCGCGCAACAGCGTGGCGTAATGGCCCGACATCGGTGCCACGATCAACAGCTTCGGCCCGCCTTCCACGCCATCGCGGCGGAATCGCTTGAGCTGCCCGAACGGCTTTTGCAGCACGATTTCCTCATGCACCGCCACCTCCTGACCATCGATGACGGTGTGGTCGAGGCCGAAGGCCGGCTTGCCGCGCGTCGCGGAGGCATGGGCGAACACCTCCAGCGCGGAACTGACCAGCTGACCGCCGCCGACATAGGACCAGGGGTTGGCCGGATTGCGCATCCAGTCCGCGCCGAAGGTCGCCATAGCGCTGGCCCCGGCCAGCATCGAGCGCTGCATTTCATAGGCGTCGTAGAGCATGATCGTGTCGTAGCCTGTGTTGGTTGCCGTATACGTAACGGCATTCGCGCTTGCCGCAATCGTCTGAACGCCCGAGACGCGCGATAAGCGCCAGACCGAGTACGCGCCGCCGACGTTGAGCCGTGTCCCCCCGGCTGCTAGGCGCGAGCGATGGCGCGTTCCCCCGTTTCCCCCACTCCCGCCGCCGGCAAGGGCCGGCTCGGCGACCTTCGCCTCGTGTGGGAGATCGCGCTGCGCTATCCCCGCCACATCGCCATCGCGCTGGCCGCGCTCGCCACCACCTCGGCGGCGACGATCGGCATTCCCTATGGCTTCAAGCGGGTGATCGACCGCGGCTTCGTCGCGGGCGGGCAGGGGACGGTGGATGCCTCCTTCCACTATCTGCTGATGATCGTCGTGGTACTCGCGGTGGCGACGGCGATCCGCTTCTATCACGTGTCGTGGCTGGGCGAGCGCGTCGTCGCCGACCTGCGGCTGAAGGTGCAAGCGCACCTGCTGGCGCTGACGCCGCGCTTCTTCGAGGAAAACCGCCCGTCGGAGATCGCCTCGCGCCTGACGTCCGACACGACGCTGATCGAGACGGTCGTCGGCACCACCGTGTCGATCGCGCTGCGCAACACCGCCACCGGCATCGGCGGCATGGTCTATCTGTTCGTGCTGTCGCCCAAGCTCGCCGGCATGCTGCTGCTCGGCATTCCGCTCGTCGTGCTGCCCGTCACCATCTTCGGTCGCCGCATTCGCGCGCATTCGCGCACCTCGCAGGACCGGATCGCCGATGTCGGCGCGTTGGTGACCGAGACGCTGGGCGCGATGAAGATCGTGCAGGCATTCGGTCAGGAATCGCGTGAGGCGGCGCGCTTCGGCGCGGCGGTCGACGCGACCTTCGCCGCCGCGAAACGCCGCATCGCGCTGCGCGCCGTGATGACCGCGATCATGATCGGCCTCGTCTTCGGGTCGATCGTGCTGGTCGTGTGGGAAGGCGTTGCCGACGTCACCGCCGGGCGCCTGTCGGGCGGCGGCATGTTCGCCTTTGTGGTGACGGGCGGCATCGTCGCGGGCGCGTTCGGCGCGCTGACCGAGGTGTACGGCGACCTGCTGCGCGGCGCGGGTGCGGCAAGCCGCATCGCCGAGCTGCTGCGCGAAACACCCGAGATCGCCCGACCCGCCGCGCCGATCCCCTTGCCCGTGCCGGTCGCGGGCGCACTCGCGTTCGAAGGCGTGCGCTTCCATTATCCGACACGTCCCGATGCGGCGGCGATCGACGACCTGACGCTCAGCATCCGCCCCGGCGAAACGGTCGCGGTGGTCGGCCCCTCGGGTGCGGGGAAGTCGACGCTGTTCCAGCTCGCCGAACGCTTCTACGATCCCGCCGCGGGTCGCGTGCTGCTCGACGGCGTCGATTTGCGCGAAGCCGATCCCGCCGCAGTGCGTGCGCAGATGGCGATGGTGCCGCAGGATGCGGTGATCTTCGGCGCCAGCGCGCGCGACAATCTACGCTACGGCCGGTGGGAGGCGAGCGACGACGAATTGTGGGCGGCGGCGGAGGCGGCCAACGCCGCCGAGTTCCTGCGCGCGCTGCCGCAGGGCCTCGACACGCATCTGGGCGAGGGCGGCGCGCGCCTGTCGGGTGGCCAGCGCCAGCGTGTGACGATCGCCCGTGCCCTGCTGCGCGATGCGCCCATCCTGCTGCTCGACGAGGCGACCAGCGCGCTGGACGCCGCCAGCGAACGGCTGGTGCAGCAGGCGCTCGAACGGCTGATGCAGAACCGCACGACGCTGGTCATCGCCCACCGGCTGGCGACGGTCCGCGCCGCGCAGCGCATCGTGGTGATGGACCAGGGTCGGATCGTCGAGGACGGCACACACGCCAGCCTGATCGAACGCGGCGGCCTGTACGCGCGACTCGCCCGGCTGCAGTTTAACGAAGCGGCGTAAGGGACACCCGTTACCCCATCCCCACGCCGTCATTCCCGCCTCCGCGGGAATGACGGCGTGGGATGAAGCGGAACACCACCCCTTCGTCATCCCGGCGAACGCCGGGATCCATGGACGCGCGACGCCAGCGATGGTGCGTACGCCATCAGCCATACCGAAACCATGGATCCCGGCGTGCGCCGGGATGACGTGGGGGGCGGTGAGGCCTTGCCCCCACCGCCCCCAAAGCGCATGACGTTCGCGTAAAGCAAACGGGAGAGGGCAATGCGCGACTTCGACATCATCGTCTACGGCGCCACCGGCTTCACCGGGCGTCTCGTCGCCGATTATCTCAGCCAGCAGGGCGTCACTCGCTGGGCCATGGCGGGCCGCAGCCGCACCAAGCTGGAGGAGGTGCGCGACCTGATCGGTGCGCCGGCCGATACGCCGCTGGTCGTCGCCGATGCCGACGATCCCGCCTCGCTGAAGGCGATGGCCGAATCGACGCAGGTCGTGCTGACCACCGTCGGCCCGTACCAGCTCTACGGCGCACCGCTGATCGCCGCCTGCGTCGCCGCGGGCACCGCCTATGTCGACCTGTGCGGTGAGCCGGCGTGGATGCGCCACATGATCGACGCGCATCATGCCGAGGCGCAGCGCACCGGCGCGCGCATCGTCTTTTCCTGCGGCTTCGATTCGATCCCCTTCGACCTCGGCGTGCTGACATTGCAGGAATGCGCACGCGCCAAATACGGCATGCCCGCGCCGCGGGTGAAGGGTCGGGTGCGTGCGATGAAGGGCGGCTTTTCGGGTGGCACCGCCGCCAGCCTGAAGGCGACGCTCGCCGCCGCGGCCCGCGATCCCTCGATCGTCGGGCTTCTCGCTAGCCCGTTCGCGCTGACCCCCGGCTTCAACGGCCCGCATCAGCCGACCGGCATGCTCCCCGAATTCGACGCGACGCTCAACACCTGGGTCGCGCCGTTCATCATGGCGGCGATCAACACCAAGAACGTCCACCGCACCAACTATCTGCTCGGCCACCGCTACGGCACCGACTTCGTGTACGACGAGATGATGGTCGCAGGGCTCGGCGACATGGGCAAGGCTGCCGCCGAAGCGATCGCCAAGCTCAATCCGCTGGCCGGTGACAAGGGCCCCAAGCCCGGCGAAGGGCCCAGCAAGGAGGAGCGCGACAGCGGCCATTACGACCTGCTGTTCGTCGGCCTGATGCCAGACGGCGCGCGCTTCGATGCGGTGGTGACCGGCGACCGCGACCCCGGTTACGGCTCGACCAGCAAGATGATCGCTGAAACCGCGCGCTGCCTGATCGAGACGGAGGGGGCGGGCGGCATCTGGACGCCGGGCGCGCTGCTCGGCACGGGATTGCGCGATCGCTTGCAGGACAAGGCGGGGCTGACCTTTACCGCGGGCTAGGCTGCGGTTGACGCGGCATTAAGTACTGCGGGTGCAAGGGCTTGGGTCATGCGGATTCTCCACGTCCTCGACCACGGACTGCCCTTGCAGAGCGGCTACACCTTCCGCACCCGCGCGATCCTGAAGGCGCAGGAGGCGCGCGGTTGGCAGGTCGCCGCCGTCACCGGCCCGCGCCACGGCGTTGCGCCGGACGCAGTCGAATCGGTCGATGGCCTGACCTTTTATCGCACCCAGGCGACGCGAAAGGGCGGCGTGCTGGGGGAGGTCGGCGGCCTCGCCGCCTTCGCCCGGCGGATCGACGCGGCCGTCGACGCCTTTCGCCCCGACATCCTCCACGCCCATTCGCCCGTGCTCGATGCGATCGCCGCGCTGCGTGTCGCGCGCGCACGGCGCCTGCCGCTGGTCTATGAAATCCGCGCCTTTTGGGAGGATGCGGCGGTTGGCAACGGGACGGGCACCGAAGGGTCGGCCAAATATCGCGTCACCCGCGCGATGGAGAGCTGGGCGGTGCAGCGCGCCGATGCGGTGGCGGTGATCTGTGAGGGCCTGCGCGGTGACCTGATCGCGCGCGGCGTTGCGGCGGACAAGATCGTCGTGTCGCCCAACGGCGTCGACCTGACGCTGTTCGGCGAACCGGTCGCGCACGATCCCGCGCTCGCCGCATCATTGGGGCTGGAGGATGCCGAGACGATCGGCTTCATCGGTAGCTTTTACGATTACGAGGGGCTGGACGATCTGATCGCCGCCATGCCCGCGCTGGTCACGGCCCGGCCCAAGGCGCGGCTGTTACTGGTCGGCGGTGGTCCGATGGAGGCGGCGTTGCGCGCGCAGGCGGCGGCATCCCCGGCGGCGGACGCGATCCGCTTCGTCGGCCGCGTGCCGCATACCGAGGTGGAGCGCTATTACGCGCTCGTCGACGTGCTCGCCTATCCGCGCAAGCGCATGCGCCTCACCGACCTCGTCACGCCGCTCAAACCCCTGGAGGCGATGGCGCAGGGCAAATTGGTCGCCGCGTCCGACGTCGGCGGCCATCGCGAACTGATCCGTGACGGCGACACAGGCACGCTCTTCGCCCCCGACGATCCCGCCGCCATCGCGATGGCGCTCGCCGGCCTGCTCGCCGACCACAGCGGCTGGGACGCGCGACGCGCCCGTGGGCGCGCGTTCGTCGAGGCGGAGCGTAACTGGTCGTCAAACATTCGTCGTTACGATCCCGTTTACCAGCGGCTCACGTCGGCCGCGCTGATGGACACAGCATGCCAGCATTCCCCGGCCAGCCTATGACCCAGACCATGCCGTCGCGCGCCGCGATGATGCGCTGGATCGCCCCGGTGGGTGGCGCGGTGGCGGCGCTGGCCATCGCCGCGCTGTTCGTTGCCTTGCCCGCCACCGTGCTGGAGGATTGGGTATGGCGCAGCGGCCTGCCGTCGCTGATCGGCGCGGCGGAACCGCCCTTGGGCACGACCGCGCGCGCCGTGCTGGCGCTGGCCGGTGGCGCGCTGGCCGGTGCGGTCACCTGGTCGGCGTTGTTCCTGCTGTTTGGCCCGGGGGGGCTGCTCGCCCCGCGCGCCGCCTCCAGCGATGGCGTCCCTGTCCTGCGCCGCGCCGACGCGCACCCTGACGCGCCCGCGCGCCGTCCGCTGTCGGCTGCGGATCTGGAGGATGACGACGACATGGTGTTTGCGCGCCCCGTCACCGGCGCGTCACCCCCACCGCCGCCGGTCGAACAGCCCATTCCGGTGGACCTCGACCTGCCGCTCGCCGCCTTCCACCCCGGTGCGCTGCCCCCCGTGCCGTTGACGCCGGTGCGCCCGGTGCCGCCGCTGCGCGTGCCCACCAAGCCGGCCGCCGAAGAGCCTGCCGCCCCCGCCGCCCCGCCGACGATCGAATCGCTGATCGATCGGCTGGAGCGTGTCACGCGTCGTCGTCCGAAGCGGTGAAGCGTACGCCGCCAGACGCACTTTAGAATATCGGGTATCGCTTTTGGGGTTATCGGGCCCCGGAACCTCTGTTAGCCTTCGAAAAAATCGAAGGAGAGGTCGATGGCTGGTCCCACCGCGTCCGGGGACGTGGCGGCGCAGGCGCCCGCGCCGCGCTATGCCTGGTATGTGCTGGGCATCCTGTTCGTCGTCTACGTCCTCAACTTCGTCGACCGGCAGGTGATCTCGATCCTGGCCGAAGACATCAAGCGCGACTTGAACCTGAAGGACGAGGACCTCGGCTTCCTCTACGGCACCGCCTTCGGTGTGTTCTACGCGCTGTTCGGCATCCCTCTCGGCCGCCTCGCGGACAGCTGGCATCGCGTGCGGCTGATGACCGTCGGCCTCGCGCTCTGGTCGACGATGACCGCATTGTCCGGTTTTTCGCGCACCGGCGGCCAGCTCGCCGCGGCGCGCATCGGCGTCGGCATCGGCGAGGCGACCGCGAGTCCCGCCGCCTATTCGCTGATCTCGGACTATTTCCCCAAGCGGCTGCGCGCGACGGCCTTGTCGATCTATTCGGCGGGCCTGTACGTCGGCGGCGGCGTGTCGCTGTTCATCGGCGGGTTGATCGTCCAGGGCTGGAACCGCGCCTATCCTGACGGCGGGCCCTTCGGTCTCGTCGGGTGGCAGGCGGCGTTCCTCGCGGTCGGCATCCCTGGCCTCATCGTTGCGCTATGGGTCGCGACGATCCGCGAACCGATCCGCGGGCTGGTCGAGGGGCTGCCCGAACCGGACAAGCATCCCGCGCCCTTCCGCGCCTTCTTCCAGGAACTGCTCACGATCATCCCGCCGCTCACGCTGATCGGCGCGGCGCGCGGCGGCACGCGGGCATTGCTCATCAACCTCACCGGCCTTGCCGCGGTGGTGGCGGTCGTCGCCTTCCTGATCGGCATCGGCGAACCCAAGCCGCAATGGTTGGCGATCGGCATCGGCGTCTATGCGGTCTTCTCCTGGGCCTGCGCGCTCAAGCGCCGCGATCCTGCGACATTCGCGCTGATTGTCGGCACGCCGGCCTTCCTCTGCACCGTCGTCGCCTATGGCCTGAACTCGTTCCTCAGCTACGCCGCCAGCTTCTGGGCCGCGCCCTACGTGTTGCGCACATTGGGCGAGACACCGGCGCGCGCCGGCCTGTTGCTCGGCAGCAGCGGCGCGCTCGCCGGGTTCCTGGGGCTGACCATCGGCGGCATCGTCGCCGACCGTCTGCGCCGCACCGATCCCGCCGGACGGCTGATCGTCGTGATCTTCGGCGCGACGGTGCCGATCCCGTTCCTGATCGGCGCCTTCACGGCCTCCAGCGTCTGGGTCTTCTACCCCTGCCTGTTCCTGTCGGGCCTCACCGCCAGCGGCGCGCTGGGGTCGGCGGCGGCGACGACGCAGGATCTGGTGTTGCCCCGCATGCGTGGCACCGCGACCGCGACCTTCTTTATCGGCACGACGCTGATGGGCCTCGCGATGGGGCCGTATCTGGCGGGCCGCATCTCGACGCTGTCGGGCAGCCTGTCGGTCGGCATGCTGTCGCTGCTCGCGATCATGCCGGTGACGCTGACCTGCGCGATCGCCGCCTATCGCCTCGTCCCCGCCGCCGAAGCATCACGCGAAGCGCGCGCGCGGGCGGCGGGGGAGCCGATCTGATCGCCTAGCGCGACCGCTCCTCGCGCAACCGCGTCGCGACCTTGACCGCCGACGCGCGCGCATAGGCACGGCAGGCGCCGGGCGCGGTGCGGAAGCGATCGGTCGCGTCGTCCTGATCGGCATGCGCAGTGATCAGCAGGTTGCACGGTAGCGCCGCCATCGCCGCCTGACCCCGGCGAAAGGCAGCGAGCACCGGCCGCGCGGCGGGCGCGCTGAACCGATAGCCGGGCGCGGACACGGGGTTGAGACTGCTCGCGAACACGATCGCCTTGCACGTCCGCCCCTCGCAGGCGCGCCAGCTCCAGCTCATGCTGCCCATCGTATGCCCCGGGGTCGCCCGCGCGGTGACGACCGTATCGCCCAGCCGCAGCGTCTCGCCATCGCGAATCGTGCGCACCGCCGGCACCGCGGGAAAGCGACTGTCATAGCCGCGCTGGGGATCGTCGGCGGCCAGCCGCCCCGAGCGCAGCCCCTCCGCCCCGCGCACGCTGGCGACCACCGTCGCGCCGGTATCGCGCGCCAGTGCGGCGAGGCCGCCGGCATGGTCGAAATGCGGTTCGGTGCTGAGGATGTAGCGGATGCGCCGCGGGTCGAACCCCAGTTTGCGAATATTGGCGAGGATCGCCGGCTCGGCCTGCGGCAATGCCCCGTCGATCAGGATCAGGCCGTCGCCGGTGTCGATCAGCGCGACGCTGAGCCCGCCGAAGCCCACAAGATAGGTCTTGCCGAACACCCGCACCGGCGGGGCGGGGCGCAGCCAGTCCTTCGCCTGTTCGACCGCGATCGGACGGGTTAGCGGATCGTCCGCGGTCGGGGAAACGGCGGCAAGCATGGCTGCAGACAGGGTAACGAGCATCGACGGGTCTCCTTCGCCACGCAGAATGCCTCGGTGCAGACACTGCCGACAAAGCATCTTCTCTCGACACAGGCATGAACTCCCCTCATGCCTAGGCGCATGGATCGCGCCCAATTGCCCCTCAATGCGCTGCGTGCCTTCGAAGCGGCGGCGCGGCATCTGAACTTCACCCGAGCGGGACTCGAATTGTGCGTCAGTCAGGGCGCGGTCAGCCATCAGGTCGCGCAGCTCGAACGCCGGCTGGGCACGCGGCTGTTCCACCGGCTGCCGCGCGGGCTCGCGCTGACCGACGACGGCCATGCCTTGGTGCCTGTACTCGCCGAAACGTTCGATCGGATCGGCGCGACGCTGGACGGCTATGCCGACGGGCGCTTTCGCCATCCGCTGCACGTCGGCGTCGTCGGCACCTTCGCGACAGGCTGGCTGATCGAGCGGATCGACGATTTCGACGCGACGCATCCGCACATCGACCTGCGCCTCGCGATCAACAACAACCGCGTCGATCTGGCGGGTGAGGGCCTGGATTATGCGATCCGCTTCGGCGACGGCGCGTGGCATGGCACGGTAGCGGAAGCCGTGCTCGACGCGCCGCTGACCCCGCTGTGCGCGCCCGCCGTCGCGGCGCGACTGACCGCCCCGGCCGATCTGGCGCGCGAACGGTTGCTGCGCTCTTACCGCCCCAGCGAATGGAGCCTGTGGTTCGCCGCCGCCGGGGCTGACGCGCCACCCTTGCGTGGGCCGATGTTCGACAGTTCGGCGCTGATGGCGGGCGCAGCGGCGGCGGGCCAGGGCGTCGCGCTCGCCCCGCGCGCGATGTGTCTGCGCGATCTCGCCAGTGAACGCCTCGTCCAGCCCTTCGCTATCGAGGTCGACGCCGGCCGCTACTGGCTGACCCGCCTGCTGTCGCGCAAGGAAAGCCCGGCGATGCAGGCGTTCCGCCGCTGGCTGCTCGATCAGTCCGCCGCCTTCAGGTCGTCGTCCGACGGTTCGTAGCCCAGGATGTCGCCCGGCTCGCACTCCAGATAGCGGCAGATCGCGGCGAGCGTGCCGAAGCGCACGCCCTTCACCCGGCCTGATTTCAGCAGCGACAGGTTCGATTCGGTGATGCCGATCGCCTCGGCAAGCTCCTTCGACCGCACCTTGCGGCGCGCGAGCATGACGTCGAGGTTGACGATGACCGGCATCAGACGAAATCGTCCAGATCGCGCTGCGCCTGCAACCCCGATTCGAGCGCCCAGACCGCGGCATAGGCGGCAAGGCTGAGCAGCAGTGGCATCGCCATCGCGTTGAAATCGAGGGCGATCAGCCAATGCGGTCCCCAGGAGGTGCCGCGATAGAGCAGCATCTGGCGCAGGCTGTCCGACAGTGGCTGCGCGATCGCCCAGAGGATCGCGGCGATCGTCGCGCGCCGCAGCCACGGCAGCGCCTGCGCGAAGGCATCGCGGGGCGGCCCTCCCAGTCGGCGCAGCGCGATTCCGACTGCGACGAGCAGGACGACCAGCGGCCCGACGTCGATCGCTTCGATCCCGGCAAGGCCGAGGCGGACCAGCGGCCGCTGCACATAGACCTTGAGGCGCTGGATATCGGCGGGCGCGGCGCGCAGCTTTTCGGCATCCTGTTCGTCGAACAGCGTGACGGGGTCGGAGGACCAGGTGCAGCCCTGGTCGCCGCAATGCGATCGGGGCGCTGGCCAAAGGCCGGCGAGCGGAATCGTCGCCGCGACGAGCGCCGCGATCAGCAGGAACAGCAGGCCGGCGATACGGCAGCGGCGCGCTTTGCGGGCGATTCGGGTACGGGGGGCGAGCGGCGGGCGCATCAGACGAAATCGTCCAGATCGCGTTGTGCGCGCAACCCCGCTTCGATCGCCCAGATCGCGCAATAGGCGGCGATGGCGAGCAGCAGGCCGGTCGCGATGTCGGCGAGGTAAATGTTCGTGTACAGGGTCGGTCCGGCCGGCGTGCCCGGCGACAGCCACGATTCGAGCGCGGTCTGATACACCGCATGGGCGAGCGTCCAGACGATGGCGGCGATTGAGGCGCGGCGCAGCCACGGCAATGCCCGCTGCAACGGATCGGCACCGCGTCCACCGAGGCGGCGGAGGGCCACGCCGACGCTGAACAGCAACGCGGCAAAGGGCAAAGCGTTGATCGCCTCGATCCCCGCAAGGCCCAAGCGCACCCGGCTCTGCGCGGCAAAGGCGTTCAACGCCTTCAGCGCGGCGGGCGACGCCTCCACGCGCATTCGCTCGTCGCTGTCGATCAGCGTGACCGGCCGCGCCTCCCACACGCAGCCGTAGCCGCCGCCGCATCCCGGCGACGCGCCCGGGGTTAGCCCGGCAAAGACGATCACCGGCAGCATCACTGCGGCGCCGATCAGAAACACCAGCCCCGCAAGCCGACACAGCCACGCCTTGCGCGGCGGCAGCCAATATCCGTCCTTCATCATATTCTTTCTGTTTGACAGAAATTTCTTGGCTTAATACACGAATGAGGCCGGCTGGTCGACAGCCGTGGAAGGGGATACACGTCATGAAGACCGGGTTGATGCGCCTGTTGGGCGCCACGATGCTGCTTGGCCCGACGCCGGCCATGGCGCAGGATTTGGTGACGCATGCGCCCGAAGTGGCGGTGGGCGTGCTGCGGCACGGCGCGAACTTCCATCCGTTGGGCAGCCAGCTGACCTTCCCGACACTGCCGCCGGGGCAGGTATATGAGGGCATGGAAGAAAACGGCACCACCGACGTCCAGCTCGTTTATCGTACCAAGATGCTGCCGATCCGCTGGGCATTAAAACCGCGGCTGACCGCGAAGGTGCAGGTCAGCACCGCGGGCAAGACGAGCTTCGCGAGCCTCGGCGCAGAATGGCGGCAGCATGCCTTCAAGGGCCGCGTCTATGCGCAGGTCGGCATCGGCGTGACGATCCACGACGGCTATCGCTATTTGCCGAACCCCTTCCTGCCCGGCCTGGACAGTGCCGAGGCCTGGCGCCGCTACGAAATCTACCAGACCCGCACCGGCTTCGGATCGCGCGTGCTGTTCAACCCCAATGCCGCGATTGGCGTGCGGATCGACCGGCGCTGGGCGGTCGAGGCGACCTGGGAGCATTTCAGCCACCGCCAGCTGTTCTCGGACGTCAATCCGGGCATCGACAATGTCGGGATCCGGCTGGTCCGGGCGCTGGCCCGGTGATCGTCGTGGCGCTGCTGCTGGCGGTGCAGGCGGTGACGCCCGTCGCGGAGCCGTCGGCAGAGGATATCGTCGTCATGGCGCGGCGAGACAGCTGCGGATCGTGACCAAGACCGACCGCCGCACTGGCGACATACGCTGCGTCTTCAAACGGCGCAGCGGCGATGCCGCACGGGATGCGGGGATGTGCGCAGGCCTGCTCGCCTGCGCGCCGATGTCGCGGACGAGCGCCGAGGTGACGGCGTGCATGACGCCGGTATGGAAGCGGCTGATTGTGGGCGGGGCGGCGCCGTCCCAGATGTAGCGCCATCCGGTTGATCCGCCCTCCCCGTCACCCCGGACTTGGTCCGGGGTCTACCGGGCCACGGGGGGACGGCAAGAGCCTCTCACCATCCCCCTCGCCGCAGAGTGGACCCCGGACCAAGTCCGGGGTGACGGCGTGGGTGAGGCCATGGTCGCCTTCCGCCCCCACCGTCATTCCCGCGGAGGCGGGAATCCAGACGCGCTACCCTCACGCCTCCGGCCGGAACGTCAGAGGGTATGGATTCCCGCCTTCTCGGGCATGACGAACCGGAGGGTGGCAAGACTCCCCGCGCGCGGTCCGATCGCGCGCCTCAACGAACCGACGGTTACGCCTCGAACCCGGGTTCTCTCCCCCCCGTCTTTCGGCTACGCGCCCCTCCATGGGCACGACGATCCGTTGCGACCTGGCGATCGTCGGGGGTGGGCTGGCCGGTGGCCTGATCGCGCTGGCGGTCAAGGCGCGCGCGCCCTCTTGCGACGTGCGCATTGTCGAGAGCGGCACGACGCTGGGCGGCGAGCACGTCTGGTCGTTCTTCGGCAGCGATGTCGCCCAGGCCCATCGCGGGCTGGTGCAGGACATGTTGGTGCATGGCTGGCGCGGCTATGACGTCGTCTTCCCCAACCTGACGCGCGATGTCGACGCGACCTATTATTCGATCACCAGCGAACGGTTCGACGCCGTGCTCCGCGCCAAGCTGCCGCCCGAGGCGATCATGACCGGCCGGCGCGTGCTGGCGCTGTCGGCGACCGCGGTGGTGCTGGGCGACGGCGACCGGATCGAGGCGGGCGGCGTCATCGACTGTCGCGGCCCCGGCGACCTCGATACGCTGGAGCTTGGTTGGCAGAAGTTCGTCGGCCACGAACTGGCGTTGCCGACGCCGCACGGCATCGAGCGGCCGCGGGTGATGGACGCGACCGTCGACCAGATCGACGGCTATCGCTTCGTTTATTGCCTGCCCTTCGCGCCCGACCGGATGTTCGTCGAGGACACCTATTACAGCGACACGCCCGGCCTCGACGTGCCGGCGATCCGCGCGCGCATCGCTGATTATGCGCAGGCGCGGGGCTGGGCGGGCGCACAGGTCGTGCGGCGCGAGGCGGGGTCGCTGCCGATCACCTTGGGTGGCGATTTCGACGCCTATTGGCGCTCGACCGGCAAGGGCATCGCTAAGGCCGGCATGCGCGCAGGCCTGTTCCAGCCGGCGACCGGCTATTCGCTGCCCGACGCGGTGCGCTTCGCCATCGCGCTGGCGGACAGCGGCGACTGGTCCGGCGCAAGCCTCGCCACCTTCGCCTATGATCACGCGCGCGAGCACTGGCGACGCGGCGCATTCTACCGCATGCTCAACACGATGATGTTCCGCGCGGGCGATCCGGCGGAACGCTGGCGCATCATCGAACGCTTCTACCGTCTGGACCCGGCGCTCATCACCCGTTTCTATGCGGGGCGGTCGAGCATCGGGGACAAGGCTCGCATCGTAACAGGGAAACCGCCGGTGCCGGTCGGTCGCGCGCTGCATGCGCTGCGGACGACGGCATGGCGGTAGGACAGGGATAGAAGACATGAAGTCGGCGATCGTCATCGGATCGGGATTCGGCGGGCTGGCGCTGGCGATCCGGCTGCAATCGGCGGGCGTCGCGACGACGATCGTCGAAGCGCGCGACCGGCCGGGCGGCCGGGCCTATTATTGGGAAAAGGACGGCTTCACCTTCGACGCCGGGCCGACCGTCATTACCGATCCGGCGTGCCTGCAGGAATTGTGGGCACTGACGGGGGCCGACATGGCGCGCGACGTCACGCTGGAGCCGGTGACGCCCTTCTACCGCCTCAACTGGCCCGACGGCACGAACTTCGATTACACCAACGACGAAGCGGCGTTACAGCGCGAGATCGGCAAGCTCGATCCCGCCGATATCGCCGGCTACCACCGCTTCCTCGAATATGCCGAGGGCGTGTACCGCGAGGGCTATGAAAAGCTCGGCCATGTCGCCTTCCTCGACTTCGCGTCGATGGTGAAGGCGGCGCCGGCGCTGGCGAAATACCAGGCATGGCGCTCGGTCTATTCGATCGTGTCGAAGTTCGTGAAGAACGAGAAACTGCGCGAGGCGCTGTCTTTCCACACCCTGCTGGTCGGCGGCAATCCGATGACGACCAGCGCCATCTACGCGCTGATCCACAAGCTGGAGCGCGACGGCGGCGTCTGGTTCGCGCGCGGCGGCACCAACCGTCTCGTCGCCGGCATGGTCGCGCATTTCGAACGGATCGGCGGCACGCTGCGCCTCGGCGATCCCGTCACCGCGATCGAGACGTTGGGCGACCGGGTGACCGGCGTCACCACGCAAAGCGGCTGGACGATGCAGGCCGATGCCGTCGCCGCCAACAGCGACATCATGCACACCTATCGCGACCTGCTGAAGACCTCGCGCAGCGGCCAGCGCACCAAGGCGAGCCTCGAAAAGAAGCGCTATTCGCCGTCGCTCTTCGTCGTCCATTTCGGCATCAAGGGCGCATGGCCCGGCATCCCGCACCACATGATCCTGTTCGGCCCGCGCTATAAGGGGCTGCTCGAGGACATTTACGACCACGGCGTGCTCGCCCAGGACTTCTCGCTCTACCTTCACCACCCGACCGTCACGGACCCGAGCCTCGCGCCGGAGGGTCACTCGACCTTCTACGCGCTCGCTCCCGTGCCCCACATGGGCAAATTTCCGGTGGACTGGAACGAGATCGGCCCGATCCTCGAAAAGCGCATCCTCGACGAGGTCGGCCGCCGCCTGATCCCCGATATCCACGATCGGATCGTGACCAAGTTCAGCTACGCGCCGAGCGACTTCGCCGCTGATCTCAACGCGCATCTGGGCAGCGCCTTCAGCCTCGAACCGATCCTGACGCAAAGCGCCTATTTCCGCGTCCACAACCGCGACGACCATATCCCGAACCTCTATTTCGTCGGCGCCGGCACGCACCCGGGCGCGGGCATCCCCGGCGTCGTCGGAAGTGCCAAGGCCACCGCGGCGCTGATGCTGTCGGGGCGGTGAGCCTTCCTTCGTCATCCCGGCGCACGCCGGGATCCATGGATAGGGGCGACAAGCGGATTCGCGCGATACGCCTTTCGCCGGGCCCATGGATCCCGGCGTGCGCCGGGATGACGAAAGGAGACACGAGAGGGCCTCTGCCCCAATTCGTCCGTCATCGTCATTCCCGCGGAGGCGGGAATCCAGACGCGCGACGGGTAGCGATTGCGCCGAAGCGGCAGCGGTTCTGGATTCCCGCCTGCGCGGGAATGACGAAATGGATGGGGTGGACGTCCACACTGCTCCTCGCCCTTTCCCTTGCCGCGTGCGGTGGCCGGGCGGTCACCGACGTGCCGGTCAAGATCGGCCGCCCCTACACCGTACGCGGCGTTACCTATGTCCCCGTGCCCGCGCCCGGCTATGACGCGCTCGGTTACGCCGGCTGGTACGGCGGCGAATCGGGCAACGTCACCGCGCGCGGCGAGCGGTTCCGCGCGAAGGCGATCAGCGGCGCACACACCACCCTTCCGCTCCCGAGCTATGTCGAGGTGACCGCGCTCGACACCGGCCGCACCATCCTGTTGCGCGTCAACGATCGCGGCCCCTTCGTGCGCGGGCGGATCATCGACCTGTCGCGCGGCGCGGCCGATCTGCTCGGCATCCGGGCGAACGGTACCGCGGCGGTGCGCGTCCGGCTGGTCGACCCGCCCGAACGCGACCGCGCCCGGCTGCGCGCGGGCAAGCCCGCCAGCCCGCGCCCCGATGCGTCGCCGGATACGCTCGCCGCGCTCCGCCAACGGTGGATGGAGGCGCGCTGAGCTTGCCGCTGGGCCCGCATCCGCGTAGCGGCAGCGCCATGAAACGTCTCGCTATCTACTGCGGCTCGGCAACGCCTGCCGATCCCGTCTATATCGAATCGGCCCGCGCGATCGGGCGGACGCTGGCCGAGCGCGGCATCGGCGTCGTCTATGGCGGCGGCCGGCTGGGGCTGATGGGCGCGATCGCCGATAGCGCGCTCAGCGCGGGCGGCGAGGTGATCGGCGTGATCCCGCAGGCGCTGGTCGATGCCGAGGTCGCGCATCGTGGCCTCACCGAACTGCACGTCGTCAGCGGCATGCACGCGCGCAAGGCGGCGTTCACCGACCTTGCCGATGGCTTCGTCACCATCCCCGGCGGCACCGGCACGATGGACGAACTGTGGGAGGCGCTGAGCTGGGCGCAGCTTGGCTATCACGCCGATCCGGTCGGCCTGCTCAACGTCGCGGGCTATTACGATCACCTGATCGCCTTCTGGGAGAAGTCAGCCGAAGTCGGCTTCCTGCGCCCGCAGCACCGCGACCTGCTGATCGTCGACACGACGCTGGACGGCCTGCTCGACAAGATGGCGGCGCACGTGCCGACGCAGCCGATCGTACGGATGAAGACGTCTGACCTCTGAGGCGCAGCCCAGCCGCGACGCCATCGTTGCGACCGCGCACGAATCGATCGCGAAGGGATCGAAAAGCTTCGCGGCGGCGAGCCTGCTGTTCGATCCGGCGACGCGCGAACGGGCGTGGCTGCTCTACGCTTGGTGCCGCGCGTGCGACGATATCGCCGACGGGCAGGATCACGGCCACGACCTGCGCCCGGTCGAGGACGCACCCCGCCGCATCGCCGAGATGGCGGCGCTGACCGATGCGGCGCTGGCCAGCGAGGTGGTGGGGGTGCCTGCCTTCGACGCCTTGCGCATCGTCGCCGCCGAAACGCGCCTGCCGCGCCGCTTCGCGCACGATCTGATCCAGGGCTTCCGCCTCGACGGCGACGGCTGGCGGCCCCGGACCGAGGACGATTTGCTCACCTATTGCTACCATGTCGCCGGCGTCGTCGGGTGCATGATGGCGGTCATCATGGGCGTCGATCCGGGCGACGACGCGGTGCTCGACCGCGCCTGCGACCTGGGCCTCGCCTTCCAGCTCGCCAATATCGCTCGCGACATCGACGAGGATGCGCGCGGCGGCAGATGTTACCTGCCGTCCGACTGGCTGGCGGAAAAGGGAATCGCCCCCGACGCCATCCTCGCCCCCGAACACCGCCCGGCGCTGGCGGACCTCGCCCGGCGACTGACGGATCGCGCCGCGGCGTTCGAGGCGAGCGCCCGCGTCGGCACGCGCGCGCTGTCGTTCCGCTCGGCCTGGGCGGTGCTGGCGGCGGCGCGCATCTACGGCACGATCGGCCGCAAGGTCGCCGCACTCGGCCCGGCGGCGTGGGACGCGCGCGTGACGACCTCGAAGGGCGAAAAGATCGCCTTCATCCTCCAGTCGGCGATCGAGGCGCGCGGCCGGCACGATATCCCCGACACGCCCCGCACCGGGCTATGGACGCGGCCCCGCTAGACGCGGCAATGGTCGTCATCCCAGCCTGCGCCGGGGTGACGGTTGCGTCAGGTCACGCCAGATACGGAATGTGCGCGCCCATCTCCACCGGCAGCAGCCCCAGCCGCCGTGGGTCCGGAAAGGTCTCGATCGTCCGCTTGACCGCCACGAACCCCTGCTTCCGATAGAAGCCCAGCGCCGCCGGATGGTCGAGCGTACACGTATGCACCCACACCCGCGTCACCCCCGGCCGCCAGCAGCGCGCCATCGCCTCCGCCATCAGCCAGCCGCCATGGCCGCGTCCTGCCAGCTCCGGCACCAATCCGAAATAGGACAGCTCGCACGCCCCAGCGTGCCTCAGGTCGAGTTCGAGCAGCCCCACCTCGATCCCCGCGCGATCGGTGACGGGATAGACCTCCACACCCGCATCGTGGACGATCGCGGTCAGCACGGCATCATCCATCGCCAGCCGCGAATACCATAGCCACGGTCCCCCGACGCGGCGGAACAGCGTGCGGTATTTCTCCGGCTCAGGCGTCGCCCAGCGCACCAGCCGCAGCGGCGATGCGGGCAGGGGGCGCAGTGGCGGGCGGCGCGTCATCTCCAGCGTGGTGACGATCGTCGCCAGATCGCCGTCGTCGACCGGGATCAGCGCCATCGCCTCAGGCCCAGTTCGCGCGCGGCGGCAGGCTCATCAGGATCGCGTCGATATTGCCGCCGGTCTTCAGCCCGAACAACGTGCCGCGGTCATAGACCAGGTTGAACTCGGCATAGCGCCCGCGCCATTCCAGCATCTGCGCCTCGTCCAACGCGTCGAAGGCATCGTGCATCCGCCGCCGCACGATCCGCGGGTAGACGTCGAGGAAGGCCTCGCCCACCGCGCGCGTGAAGGCGAAGTCGGCGTCGAAATCACCCTCCAGATGATCGTAGAAGATGCCGCCGACGCCGCGATGCACCTTCCGGTGCGGGATGTAGAAATAGTCGTCCGCCCAAGCCGTGAAGCGCTCGTAATAGTCGGCCCCGTGCGCATCGCACGCCGCCTGCAACGTCGCGTGAAACTCCGCCGTGTCGCCCTCGACCGGCAGCGGCGGGTTGAGATCGGCACCGCCGCCGAACCATTGCTTGGTCGTGCGCAGGAAGCGCGTGTTCATATGCACCGCGGGGACGTGCGGGTTGGCCATGTGCGCGACCAGGCTGATGCCGGTCGCGAAGAAGCGCGGATCCTCGCCAGCGCCGTGGATCGTCTTGCCGAACTCGCCTTCGAACGTGCCGCCGACGGTCGAGACGTTGACGCCGACCTTCTCGAACACCTTCCCCTTCATCACGCCCCGGACGCCGCCGCCGCCCGGCTCGCCCGACGGATCGACGCGGTCCCACGGCGTATAGTCGAACGTCGCATCCGACCCCGCCTCGCGCTCGATCGCCTCGAACGCCGCGCAGATGCGTGTCCTAAGCGATTCGAACCAGTGGCGGGCGGCGGTCTGTTGGTCGTCGAGCGTCAGCATGGGCAACGGCTTAGCGGCGCAGGGGAGGGGGTGTCGATGGGGCGGATTGTCTCAGGGGAGCGCTTGGCTCCAGTCGGTCAATTCAGCTTAATTAGCCTTTTGCGTGTCCTCCATCCGTACAGGAGAGCAAAGGAAAATGCGCAGGTTGTTCCAAACAGCAACAGAACGAGCGATTCCATCAGCTTCGGGCGGCCGTCAAACAAGGGGTAAAGGGACGCTGCGCTGAGCAACGCGCCAATCAGGCCTATCACAGCTGACCACGCAAATGGGCTGTGAGTGAGCTTGTGGCGAAAAAGATAAATAATCGGAGCTCCAATAATGATGCACACCGGAACCGCCACGATGGAGGATAGCGAAAAAAGACCTAGGCCGATCTGAATAATCGTAAGTGCCACATCGATGTTAGTCTTTGCATGGGGCAGAAAAAATATCACACAGATGACAGCGCCTAAAAAGCAGCCAATTAATCCACCTGCCGGTGCAATTAGGAGTATGCGGCCCATGCTTTGGATTTAGCAGTTCTATCTTAAAAGGTCCTTATTGGCAGCCACCCGGCCACCCGCCCGTCTGCCGCAGCGCTTCCGCCGCGACGATCGCCGCGGACACCGACAGGTTCATCGATCTGAGCCCCGGCGCCATCGGGATCACCACCCGTGCGTCCGCCCGCGCATGCACCTCCTCCGGCACGCCCGCGCTTTCGCGGCCGAACAGCAGCACGTCGTCCGCCCGGAACGCAAAGTCATGCAGCGGCGTCGCCCCGCGCGTCGTCAGCAGCACCAGCCGGCCCGTCGCCTGTCCCTGAAACGTCTCCCAGTCCGCATGCCGCGTCACCGACACGTGATCGATATAGTCCATTGCCGCGCGCGCGACGCGCTTGTCGTCCCACTGGAATCCCATCGGCTCGATCAGGTCGAGCGCCACGCCCAGGCACGCCGCGGTGCGCATCACCGCGCCGACGTTGCCGGCGATATCGGGCTGGTAGAGGGCGATGCGCAGGGGGCTGGTCATGGCTCGCGTCCTTAGCGGCGGGCCGGCGAAGCGCAAAATGCTGTTGGCAAAGCGCGCGGCCGCCGTCTATCAGGCCATAAGCCCGCCGTGGGGACGGCAGGGTTCGGTGGGGCTGCACTCCGGCACTTCCGCAAGAACATAGACGCAAGGGCAGAGACGAATGGCGATTGACGACAACGTACCTCCCGGTGAATCGCCGGCGCCGTTCCACGAGGAAGTCCACGATCCCCGCCGTCGCGATTTCATCAATATCGCCGCCGTGTCGTTCGCCGGTGTCGGCGCGCTCGCGATCGTGCTGCCGCTCATCAACCAGATGAACCCGTCGGCGGACGTGCTGGCGCTGTCGACCACCGAAGTCGATCTGTCGAAGATCCAGCCGGGCCAGGCGATCAAGGCACAGTTCCGCAAGCAGCCGCTCTTCGTGCGCAACCTGACGCCGAAGGAAATCGCCGAGGCGAATGCGGTCGACATCAAGACGCTGCGCGATCCCCAGACGCTCGCCGAACGCACCAAGCCGGGCAAGGAAAACTGGCTGATCACCTTGGGCGTCTGCACGCACCTCGGCTGTGTGCCGCTCGGCGCGGGCGAGGGCGAAAACAAGGGGCCGTTCGGTGGCTATTTCTGCCCGTGCCACGGGTCGGCCTACGATACCGCGGCGCGCATCCGTCAGGGACCGGCGCCGAAGAATCTGCACGTGCCCGATTATGCGTTCAACTCCGACACCGTCGTGACGGTCGGTTAAGGGAAAGGTAGACCACATGAGCTTTCCCTGGGCCAAGCATTACGAACCCAAGCAGCCGCTGATGCGCTGGCTGGACGAGAAGCTGCCGTTGCCGCGCCTCGTCTACAATGCCGTCGGCGCGGGCTATCCGGTGCCGCGCAACCTCAACTATTTCTGGAACTTCGGCGTCCTCGCCGGCGCCGCGCTCGCGATCCAGATCATCACCGGCGTCGTGCTGGCGATGCATTATGCCGCCAATGCCGGCGTCGCCTTCGGCTCGGTCGAAAGCATCATGCGCGACGTCAACGCCGGCTGGTTCCTGCGCTATGCGCACGCCAACGGCGCGTCGATGTTCCTCGCCGTCGTCTACATCCACATCGGCCGCGGCCTCTATTACGGCTCGTACAAGGCGCCGCGTGAGATGGTGTGGCTGCTCGGCGTCGTCATCTTCCTGCTGATGATGGCGACCGCGTTCATGGGCTATGTGCTCCCCTGGGGGCAGATGAGCTTCTGGGGCGCGCAGGTCATCACCGGCTTCTTCTCGGCGATTCCGCTGGTCGGCGAGACGATCCGCGTCTGGCTGCTGGGCGGCTATGCGCCGGATAACGCCACGCTCAACCGCTTCTTCTCGCTCCACTATTTGCTGCCGTTCGTGATCGCGGGCGTCATCATCCTGCACATCTGGGCGCTGCACATCCCGGGGTCGAACAACCCGACGGGCGTCGAGGTGAAGGGCGAGCAGGACACGGTGCCGTTCCACCCCTATTACACGGCAAAGGACGGCGTCGGCGTCGGCGTGTTCATGCTGATCTTCGCGCTGCTGATCTTCTTCAGCCCGAACCTGCTCGGCCACCCGGACAATTATATCGAGGCGAACCCGCTCTCGACGCCGGCGCACATCGTGCCCGAATGGTACTTCCTGCCCTTCTACGCGATCCTGAAGAGCTTCACCGCAAACTTCATCCTCGATGCGAAGCTGTGGGGCGTGCTGGCGATGTTCGGCTCGATCCTGCTGCTATTCTTCCTGCCGTGGCTGGATACGTCGCCGGTGCGCTCGGCCAACTATCGTCCGAAGTACCGCATTTTCCTCGGCATCCTGCTGCTCGACGTGCTGGTGCTCGGCTATGTCGGCGGGGCGGAAGCGAATGCGCGCAACGTGATCCTGGGGCAGATCGCCTCGGCCTATTATTTCGCGCACTTCCTCATCATCCTGCCCTGGGTCGCCCGGTCGGAGCGTCCGCGCCCGCTGCCCAATTCGATCACCGAAGCGGTGCTGGCAAAGCACGGTGGCACCAGCCTCGCGCACAGCGCGGCGCAAGCCTGAACCGACTGGGGGACAATCAGAACCATGCCTCGCATCATCGCCTCCCTGGTCGGCGCCGCCTTCATCTTCGTCCTCGGACTCGCGCTCTTCGGCACCGCCAAGACCGCGATCGAGGATCCGGCGAAGGAAACCGTCGAACAGATCTTCCACATGCACCCCGAGAATATCGGGCTGTCGTCGAACGGCTTTTTCGGCAAATATGACAATCAGCAGCTGCAGCGCGGCTTCCAGGTCTACAAGGAAGTCTGCTCGGCCTGCCACAGCCTGAAGTACGTCGCCTTCCGCGACCTGCAGAAGATCGGCTATACCGAGGCCGAGGTGAAGGCGATCGCCAACCAGTGGGTGATCGAACAGCCGACCGTGAACCCGGAAACGGGCGAAGCTTCGACGCGCAAGAACGTCGCCAGCGATCGCTTCCCGTCGCCCTTCGCCAACGAAGTCGCCGCGCGCGCCGCGAACAACAATGCGCTGCCGCCCGATCTGTCGCTGATGACCAAGGCGCGCCATGACGGTTCGAACTACGTCCACGCGCTGCTGATGGGCTACCGCAACCAGGCCGGGTATAAGAACGAGAAGGGCGAAGAGCTCCTCAAGATGTTCCCGGATGCGAAGACGCCGCAGGGTCTGCACTTCAATCCGTGGTTCGCGAACCTGAACATCGCGATGCCGCCGCCCCTGACGCAGGACGGCCAGGTCACCTATTCGGACGGCACCAAGGCGACCAAGGACCAGATGGCGCGCGACATCGCCGCCTTCCTGACCTGGACCGCCGAACCCAACCTCGACACCCGCCATGGTGCGGGCCTCGCGGCGGCGCTGTTCCTGCTGGTGTTCTGCTTCCTCGCCTGGGGCGCCTACCAGAACGTCTGGCGCGACATTAAACACTGATCCCGATCGCCTGAACGGCGGTTCGGAGGGACGGGGCGGGCGGTGCGACAGGGCACCGCCCGCCCTTTTCGTGTGCAGGGGGGCAGAGGAAAGACCGCGCCCCACTCTCCCCGTCATTCCCGCGAAGGCGGGAATCCAGACGCGCTACCGTCGCGCTTCCTGCCGCCAGGTCAGAGGTTCTGGATTCCCGCCGTCGCGGGAATAACGATTGTGGGGAGGCACGGGGGGCATACCTTCGCTCGTCATCCCGGCGTCCGCCACGATGACGGAGGGAGCCCTCCACCATTGACCCCGCCCCCGCCACACGCGACACACGCCCCCATGAACGACGACCTGAAAGCGCTGATCCGCACGATCCCGGACTTCCCCAAGCCCGGCATCCAGTTCCGCGACATCACCACGCTGCTGCTCGATCCCGTCGGCCTCGCCGCGACGATCGAACGCATGGTCGCCGCCACCACCGGCCCCGTCGATCTGATCGCGGGGATCGAAGCCCGCGGCTTTTTGTTCGCGGCCGCGCTCGCCGTGCCCCTAAAGGCGGGCGTGCTGCTGATCCGCAAGGACGGCAAGCTGCCCGGCGCGACCATCGCCGAGGATTATGCGCTCGAATATGGGCAGGACCGGATCGCGATGCACGAAGATGCGCTGGTGCCCGGCCAGCGCGTGCTGCTGGTCGACGACCTGATCGCCACCGGCGGCACCGCGCGCGCCGCAGTCCGGCTGCTGCGCAAGGCGGGCGCCATCGTCGATCAGGCGCAGTTCGTGATCGATCTGCCCGACCTCGGCGGTGCCGATGCGTTGCGCGCCGACGGCGTGCAGGCCGATGCCCTCTTCGCGTTCGAGGGGCACTGAGGAGCCGGAACGTCGCCAACCCGACCGTCGCGGGCGCTCCAATCCCCCAACCATCACCAATACCGTTCGCCCTCAGCCTGTCGAAGGGCGGGCGCCTCAAGCGATCGGTTTGCGTGCGGAACGCTGTGCTTCGACAGGCTGAGCCCGAGCGGAGGACGCGTAGCACCACGCGGGTCTTGCCCCCATCGCCCGCTCATCACCCATTCAGCCGGAACCCGCGACGATCCGCCCTCGTTGAGCGACAATAGGTTGCGTCCCCGATTCGCCAATCCGACTCGCCGGCGCCCTTCGATGATGGGAGAGCATCCATGATCTTCAAGCGTTTGGCATTGGTCGGCCTGTTGTTCGGCACCGGTGTCGCGACGAGCGCCTGCACCGACGGCTATGGCTATAGCGGCGTGTCCGTCGGCTACGGCACCGGCGGCTATGGCTATTACGACGACGGTTTCGCCGATCCCTATTACGGTGGCTACGGCTATCGCGGCTATCCCAGCTACTTCGGCTGGTACGGCGACTATTATTATCCGGGCACCGGCATCTACGTCTACGATCAGTACCGGCGGCCCTATCGGTGGAACGACGGCCAGCGCCGCTATTGGGAGCAGCGCCGCAACCAGTGGCGCGGTGACCGCAACTTCCGCAACGACTGGAACGGCTTCGATCGTCGCCCCGGCTGGCGCGGCGATCGGCCGGGTGGCCCCGGCGGCCCGGGGGTGGGCAATCCCGGCCGCCCGGACTGGGGCAATCGCGGCAATTGGCGTGGCAACCGCCAGAATTTCTCGGGCCAACCCGCCCCCGCACCGCAGCCGCCGGCCGGCGCGGCGCCCGCGCCCAATCCGCAGCCCAATTGGCAGGGCCAGCGCAACTGGAACGGCAACCGCAATTGGGGCGGCAACCGCAACTGGAACGGCAATCGGAACTGGGGCGGCAATCGCGGGGGCGGCCCGCGCGGCGACCGCGGTCGCCGCTGATCGACGGGGGCGCCGCGGTGCCGGCGCCCCTATCGCTCGCGGGTGGCGATCAGCCCGTTCGACACGAAGGTCATCACCGGCACGTCATGCTGGTTGAACACCGTCATGCGGCTCTTGAAGATGCCCATTTCGGGTCGGCTGGCCGACCGGCGCTTGTCCAACACCTCGCTTTCGCAGCGTAGCCGGTCGCCCGGATAGACCGGCGTCAGCCAGCGCAATTCGTCGATGCCGGGCGATCCTAGCCCTGCCTGGTCGTTCGCCTTGAGGTGCTCGACCAGCATCGCCATCGTCATCGCACACGTATGCCAGCCGCTCGCCGACAGCCGCCCGAAATGCGTCTGCGCCGCCGCCTCGTCGGACAGGTGAAAGGGCTGGGGGTCGTATTTCTCGGCAAAGGCGATCACCTCGTCTCGCGTCACGGCGTAGTCGCCGAACCGTGCCGTGCTGCCGACCTCGATGTCCTCGAAATACTGCACCCGTCGCTCTCCTATCGTTTGAGCACCTGCCTAAACGGCGCGTCGTTCCCGTCCAGCCCCTGGCCCGCGGGCAGGTTGAACAGGTCGCGCAGCAAGGGATTGATGTCGGTATTGTCGAAGCTGGCCAAGCGCTTGCCGCCGACGAAGGCCGGGCCGTTGGCGATGAACAGCGCCGCCATGTCGGGCGCCTGATTGTCGTAACCGTGCGCGCCGCCGCTGAACGCGGTCTTCACCGCCGTCTTGGTGATCATCCAGCCCGGCTCGGCCAGGCAGATATAGGGCGGCACACGCGGATTGGTGCCGTAACGCAGCCGCGCCGGTATCTCCCCCTTGCGCCAGCATTGCATGTGCGCGTGGGATTTGAGCAGCGCCGCCTCCAGCGCCTGCTGCCGCCCCGGCATCGGATACAGACCCATATACGGTCCGCTGTTGAGCGTCCGATACGTGCGCGGGTCCGCGATCCGGTCGATCGCGATCGTGCGCGTGCTGCTCGTTGCCGACATGCCGTGGTCGGCGACGATGACCAGGTTGGCCGGCAGGTTGAGCTCGCGCAGACCCGCCACCAGCCGCCCGATCTGGCTGTCGACCTTGGCGGCGGCCTGCGTCACCTCGGGCGATTGCGGCCCATACGCATGGCCGGCGGTGTCGACGATGTCGAAATACAGCGTCACGAAGCGCGGCCGGGTCGCCGCCGGGCGGCGCAGCCAGTCGATCACCGAATCGACCCGCTGTTCGCCCGTCACCGCCTGGTTGAACTGCTGCCAGTCCTCGGGCCGGGTGGCATGCGCGACCGCGCCATGGCTGTCGGGCAGCAACGTGCCGCCCCAGCCGACATTGGCGCCCGGCCAGAACATCGTCGCGGTGCGGACGCCCGCCTTTTCCGCGGTGACCCAGATCGGTTCGGCCTCGTTCCACCAGAAGGGATCGTCGTTGGCCATGGTGAAGGTCTCGCCGGGGCGTGCCGAGTCCTCCATCGTGTTGCCGACGATGCCATGGTGGTCGGGCACCTTGCCCGTCACCAGCGTCCAGTGGTTGGGGAAGGTCACCGACGGGAAGGACGGCCGCATCGACGCCGACACCCCGCCCGCCGCCAGCGCGTTGAGGTTGGGCGTGACGCCACGGTCGAGATAATCGGGCCGGAAGCCGTCGATCGACACGAGGATCGTCACCGGCGGCGTCACCGTGCGCGGCAGCGGCGCGGGGGGCGCGTCGGGCTCGGCAGGCAAGGCCGCCGTTTGCGACGGCGCGGGCTGCGTCACCGGCGACAGCGCCGGCGGCGTGGCGGGCAGCGCGCAAGCGCCGAGCGCGAGCGTGGCGAGAAAAGCGGTCGGACGAAGGTTCACGCGGCGATCACCCCGATCATGGCAGGCATGCTTGCCTTTAGCCGCGAGCGGGGAGGGGCGACAAGGGCAGAGCAGGCGGCGCTTCCGGCCGCCCGTCCCACGTCGTCTGCCCGAGGGCGAGAACGACGAATACGGGTCAAGGCGAACCCGGCAGGCCGCCGCCTCGGCCCGCCCGCTTACACGTTGAACCGGAACAGCATCACGTCGCCGTCGTGGACGACATATTCCTTGCCTTCCTGGCGCAGCTTGCCCGCTTCGCGCGCACCCGCTTCGCCCTTGCAGGCGACGTAATCGTCGTACGCGATGGTTTCGGCGCGGATGAAGCCGCGTTCGAAGTCGGTGTGGATCTCGCCCGCGGCATTGGGGGCCTTGGCGCCGGCATGAACCGTCCAGGCACGCGCTTCCTTGGGGCCGACGGTGAAGAAGGTCAGCAGCTTCAGCAGCTTGTACCCGGCGGTGATGACGCGGGCGAGGCCGGTTTCCTCCAGCCCCAGCTCGCTCAGGAACTCGCCGCGATCCTCGGGCGCCATCGTCGCGATTTCCGCTTCGATCGCCGCGGAGACGACGACGGCCTCGGCACCTTCCGCCTTCGCCTTTTCGAACACCTTGGCCGACAGCGCATTGCCGTTCGCCGCATCGGCTTCGTCGACGTTGCAGACGTAGAGGACGGGCTTCGCCGTAATCAGCTGCGCCTGCGCGAAGACGCGCGCCTCTTCGGCATCCTTGGGCTGCGTCAGGCGCGCGGGCTTGCCGTCGCGCAGCAGCTCGAGCGCCTGGCCGAGCACGGCCGCGCCGATCTTGGCTTCCTTGTCGCCCTGCTGCCCCTTCTTGATGAGGTTGGGAACGCGCTTTTCCAGGCTTTCGAGGTCGGACAGCATCAGCTCGGTCTCGACCGTCTCGGCATCGGCGATCGGATCGACCTTGCCCTCGACGTGCGTCACATCGCCATCGGTGAAGCAGCGCAACACATGGACGATCGCGTCCACCTCGCGGATATTGCCCAGGAACTGGTTGCCCAGCCCTTCGCCCTTCGACGCACCGCGGACCAGGCCGGCGATATCGACGAAGGCGAGCTGCGTCTCGATGATCTTCGCCGAGCCCGCAATCTCGGCAAGCTTGTACAGCCGCGGATCGGGCACCGCGACGTTACCGACATTGGGTTCGATCGTGCAGAACGGATAATTGGCCGCCTGCGCCGCTGCCGTTTCGGTCAGTGCGTTGAAAAGCGTGGACTTGCCGACGTTGGGCAGGCCAACGATGCCGCAGCGGAAACCCATGGGTCGTGCTCTGTTTTCTGCAAAGGGAATGGAGGCCGCGGCCTTAGCCATATGGCGCGCGATTGACCAGCCGTTTCGCGGTTTTCGCATCTCGGCGATGGAATCCACCGGCTCGTCGCAGGCCAGCGCTGCCGCAATTGTGCCTTGATTGATACCGCGTCGTCTATGTCGTGCAGCGGATACGTCGCGGGAACGACGGCAGACAGATACGCACGCTGCAACGGGGGCTTATGCGTCGGTCGGGGTGGATGATGGCAGGGCTGGCCGCGGCGACGGCCACGGGGGCACAGGCGCAGGTCGCGCCGCTTGCGATCCTGACCGCGCCCGCGCCGATGGCGGCACAGCGCACGCCGCTGCTCGCGCCGATCGCGCTCGGCGGTACGCTCGATCGCACGACGCCGCTCACCGCGCGACTGCGGTTGCGGGTCGGGACGATGACGACCAGCGCGGGCCCCAATGAGCGCGTGCATCAGCGTCTCGCGAGTTCGATGGTCGAATATTATCCCTTCGCCGACAGTGGCTTCCACCTGTCCGCCGGGGGCCGTCTGTACGACGTGCGGGCCGGTGAGCAGGTCGGCAACCGTCCGCTGATGCTGTCGCAGCGTCCGACGCTGGGCGCCGGTGGCGGCCGCATCGGCCTGCGCCGCACCCCGGCGCTGACCTTCGGCTACACCGGCACGATGCTGGCCGACACCACGATCGGGCTGGAGGTCGGCGCGATGAAGGGCCGCGCCTATGAGATCGGCGGTCGCCTGACCCGCCCGACCGCGGGCGAGCGCGGCGGCGTGGGCAATGGCCCGATCAACCCCGTGGTCAACGTCTCGTTCGGCCGGCGCTTCTGATCCGATCCTGCGATCGCGGCACGCGACCCGTTCAATCGCGCCGCCGCTTCGCCTAGGGTCGCCGACGATGCTGCCGCCCTTGCCCCATGGCGAATTGTCCGCCGACCTGATCCTGCCTGCCTTCGCACCCTGGTTCGATGTCGCGGGCCTCGCCGTGTTCGCCGCCTCGGGCGCGCTTGCCGCGGCGAAGCGCGGGCAGACCGCGGTGACGCTGGCCTTCTTCGCGCTGATCACCGGCGTCGGCGGGGGCACGGTGCGCGACCTGTTGATCGGTGCGCCGGTCTTCTGGGTCCACGATCCGCGCGCGGCGACCGTATGCCTCGTGATGGCCGCGGCGATCTGGGTGACGCCCGAACGTTGGTGGCGGGACGAGGCGCTCGCCTGGTTCGACGCGATCGGGCTTGCGGCCTATGCGGTCTACGGCGCGGCCAAGGCGCTGGGCTATGGCATCCCGCCGCTGCCCGCCGCGCTGATGGGCGTGGTGACGGCCTGTGTCGGCGGCATCATCCGCGACGTGCTGGCGGGCGAACCGTCGATCCTGATGCGCCCCGAACTGTACGTCACCGCCGCGGCGCTGGCCTCGGGCCTCTACGTCGCGCTGGGCCTCGTCGGCCTCGCCGGCGCCCCCGCCGCGATCATCGCCGCCGCCGCCGGCTTCACGCTGCGCGCCTTCGCGATCCGCTACCACCTCGCACTCCCCGCCTATCGCGGGCGGGGGTGAAGGGCGGGCTGCCGTCGATCCGACACGAATCCGCCACCAACCGCGTGCATCCTGACGCCACCCGCATACGGCGGCTGGAGACGGTCATGCGCAAGACGATCGGTACTTATCTCGCCCTTCTCACGCTCGCGCCATCGCCGGCGACCGGCCAGACGCCGCGCGATCCGGTCGGCGACCTTTGCGCCGCGCGCGCCGATATCGCCGTGCCTGCCACGCAGGTCTATCATCGCCGCAACGGCGCCACGATTGTCTTCGTCGCGGTCGCGCATGAACATGACGCGCAATCGCCATCGGCACGGGCGATCAAGGCGGCGTTCGATCGCGTCCACCCGACGATCGTGCTGGTCGAAGGCGCCTCGACGGACAAGAGCGCCGACCCCGCCTATCGCGCCTTCCTGTCGCAGCGCGCAGCCGACCAGTTTGCGCACGGCCATATCCAGGAGAATCTATACGCGGTGAAGCTCGCGACCGACGCGAAGACGGCGTTTTCCGGCTGGGATATGAGCCCCCGCGACGAATATCGTGCCGATATCGACGCTGGCTACGACATGCGCGACGCGCTCGGCGCCCACCTGCTGCGCGCGCACGTCGATCCCTTCAGCCCGGTCCCCGCCAACCGCCTTGCCGACGAGTTGCGGTCGATCCCGCACCTACGCCAACCCAAGGACTTCGATTTCGCCGCTTGGTATCGCGGTGCTTATGGTGCGCGTCTCGACCCGATGGCCGGCACGCCCTGCGGCACCGGGCCGGCGAGCGCGATCGTCAAATTCGAAAGCATCGCCCGCACCCGCAACCTCGCCCGCCTGATCGATGCGAATGCCACGCCGGGCGCGGTGGTGCTGGTGGAAGCGGGCGCCAACCATTGGCTGGCGCTGCGCGACTATTTGGACCGCCCGTCCTGACGGACGCTCAGGCGGCGGGGCGCCAGCAGGGCTCCAGCTGCTTCATGCTGGCCTCGGCCCAGTGCGCCAGCGCGCCGTCGTTACTGGACATGGTGATGCTCGCACTCGACCCGTCGGGCTGATCGCTGGATAAGAGCTTTAGGGTATACCACGTCCCGTCTGTCCAGACGATCGGCGGCGGCAGTGGATGGGCAGGAGCGGTGGCCGGAATCACCGAAAGGGCGGTGGGTACGTCGTTCAAATTTTTCAGCACGCTGATCAACGCCGGACAGGCGGCGGCATCGGTCGTCGTTACGGTCAGACGACCCAGCGGGTCCATCACCTTGCGCCGTGCCCGCCACACACCTGATGCGGCGTACCCGCTCCGCCACATGTCGATGATCTCCCATCCATGGCAGAGCGAATGGCTCGCCATCAACTGAACATCGGTGGCATGCTTGGGTTCGGGAACGCCTTCCTCGCGGGACGTCATGGCGGCCCGCTCGATCTGCCCGCAATCGAGCAACGGCTGCGGCGTGGCCGCTTGCGCCACACCCAGTAACATAACCAGTATCATCGCTCCGCCCCCGCGCACGCTGTTCCGACCGTGGCGGCGGGGCCGGTCACGCCCGGCGGCAGCGGCGTCGCGCCGCCCGGTCCGATATGCAGCGTCGCATTGGCGACCTGCCACGGCGTGCCGGCGGGAAAGCGCACGCCGTCCAGCGTCACGTCCAACGGGTGCCGCGCGTCATAGCCGCGCGCGATCAACTGCCCGCCATCGCCCTGCACATTCGCCAGCACGATGTCGCGATAGACGGGGATCGATCCGCCCTGCGCCTTGGGATCGTAGCGCGTGTCGAAATCGATCGGCCGCGCCACGCCGCGCAGGCAGATGTCCTGATAGCGGATGCGCTGCACCAGCCCGCCGCGGCTGGGGTCGCTCTTGATCCGCAGGCCCGATGTCGTGCCGTCGAACGTCAGCCCGCGCACCAGCACGTCGGATACGCCGCTCACCGTCTCGCTGCCGATCGACACGCCGTGCCCGGCGTGGACGTGGCTGTCGAGGATCGAGACGTAGCGTACGCCGCCGCCGTTGCCTGCCTTGATCGCGATATCGTCGTCACCGGTGCTGAAGCGGCTGTGCGCGATCGTCACGTCCTCGCTCGCGCCCGGATCGATCCCGTCGGTGTTGCGCGCATCGGCGGGCGCATCGATCGTCACGCCCCAGGCGGTGAAGCCTCGCACGTGATTGACCGCGACGTGGAAATTCGCCGCATTGGCGAAGCGCGTGGCGTACAGCACCAGATTGCGTCCGCCATCCACCGTCACCAGCCGCGGCACGTTCTGTTTGCCGCCTTCGCGCTGCGCGCGGCGCGCGAGTTGCCACCATGTCTCGGTGCCGCCCGCCATCGTCGCGCCGCCCGCGCCGTCGATCGTGCCCGCCCCCATGATCGCCGCATCGGTGGCATCGGCCAGGTGGATCAGCGGGCGACAGCCATGGCCCTTGGTATCGATCGTCCCGCACAATCCCTGTCCGGCGTCGAACCGCCTTGGGTCGGGAATGGCGCGCAGCGTCGCGCCGGGGTCCAGCCACAGGGTAACGCGCGACGGCATCTCGATCGGCCCGCTCTCGTACAGACCGGGGCCGAGCCGCACCGCGGCCCCGCGACACCGCCGCAACGCCGCCTCAATCTCGCGGCTCCGATCGCCGGAGGTGGGGGACAGCGTGGCGCAGGCGGCGGTGGGCAGCTGCGGCTCCACCACGGTTCGCCGATTCTGTGCCGCGGCCGGTGCCGCTGCCACGCCCAACACAAGCACGACCGCAACACCTCGACGCATAGGCTCAGACCCTTACGACCCCCACATCCGCGAACCGCTTCGGCTCGGCAGGCGGGCTGGCGGGGTCGGCCAGCTCGCATTGCCAATAGCCCACGTCGATCCACTGGCCCTGTTTGTAGCCGATCTCGCGGAACACGCCAGCGCGGCGAAAGCCGACCGTCTCGTGCAGCTTGATCGACTGGTTGTTGGGCAATGCGATCCGCCCGATCGCCTGGGTGAAGCCCTGCGCGCGCAGCGTGTCGATCAGCGCTTCGTACAGCAGCCGCCCGACGCCCTGCCGCTGCGCGACATCGGCGACGTAGATCGTCGTCTCGACCGCCCAGCGATAGGCGTCGCGCTCCGAAAAGCGCGTCGCGTAGGCATAGCCGAGCACGCCGCCCGTCTCCGCGCCGTTGGTCGCGACCATCCAGGGGTAGAGCCCCTGCGACGATGCCATCCGCGTCCGCATCGCGCGCGCGTCCGGCGCCTCCGTCTCGAACGATACCGTCCCGGCGAGCACGTGCGGCGCATAGATGGCGGCGATCGCGCCGGCATCATCCGGCGTCGCGGCGCGCACCCCGATCATGCGCCGAAGCCCAGCTTCGCCAGCACCAGGTCGAACAGCCTGGCGTCGCTGTCGGCGGTCGCGCTCGGCCCGATGCCGCCACATTCCAGGCAGCGCGCCTGCACCGATCCGCTGCGCGCGAGGCGGCTGACGTCGCCCACCGCCTGCGCGACGAGGCCGCGGCGCTCGGCCGCGATCCGCCCGAAGACGTCCGCCGACGGGCTTGCGGCATCGTCGTCGTCCTTGCGGCTGGCCAGCGCGGCGGCGAACTGCGCGGCGGCGCTCGGTTCCTTCTCCAGATATTCGGCATGGACCTTAGCCGGGTCCAGCTTGGCCCGCTTGGCGGCTTCCGCCACCGCATCGTTCAGCCCGCCGAAGCGATCGACCAGCTTGATCTGCCGCGCGGTGCCGCCGTCCCACACGCGTCCCTGCGCGATCGCATTGACCTGATCGACGGTCATGTGGCGCGACTGTGCGACGCGGGTCAGGAACTGGCGATAGCCGTTCTCGATCCCCGCCTGCAGGATCGTGTCGAGTTCGGGCGTGGTGCCGGCAAATACGTCGGGCTGGCCCGACAGCGGCGTCGTCTTCACGCCATCGGTCGTGATGCCGATCTTGGCCAGCGTCTTTTCGAACGTCGGGATGATGCCGAAGATACCGATCGACCCGGTGATCGTCGACGGTTCGGCGAAGATCACGTCGCCCGGCGTCGACACCCAATAGCCGCCCGATGCGGCCAGTCCGCCCATCGACACGACGATTGGCAGACCCTTCTGCTTGGCCTGCAGGATGGCGAGGCGGATGCGTTCCGACGCCATCACCGATCCGCCCGGCGAATCGACGCGCACCACCAGCGCCTTCAGGTCCTTCTTGGCGAGGCCGTTCAGGATCAATTTGGCGATCGTGTCGCCATGCGCGCTGCCGGGGCCGCCTTCGCCGTCGACGATATCGCCCGCGATCGTGATGACGCCGATCGCATCGCCCGACTTGGGCAACGGATGCGCCGCGACCCAGCTGTCATAGCCGATGCGGTTGTAGTAGCCCGCCGCCTTCTTGGCATCGCCGCCGACGATGGCCGCGACGCGCGCACCGAAGGCGGTGCGATCGCCCAGCGTGTCGACGATGCCCGCCGCCTTGTTCGCCTGCGCGATGTCACCGCCCGCCGCGACGATCAATGTGTCCGGGCTGGCGAGGAACTGCGCGACCTGTGCCTTCGGCCGGGCCTTGGCGATCGCCTCCTTCCACTGGCTAAAGATCGACCCCAGCAGCGCCTGGCTCGCCTCGCGCGCCTCCGGGCTCTGGTCGGTGCGGGTATAGGGTTCGACGAAGCTCTTGAACTTGCCGACGCGATAGACGTGCGTGGTGACGCCCAGCTTGTCGATCAGCCCCTTGTAATATGGCTGGTTGCCGCCCGGCCCCATGAAGATCGTGCCGCCCAGCGGATTGACCCAGATCTCACTGGCGTTGGCGGCGAGGCGATAGCCCGCATCGGTATAGGCGGTGGCATAGGCCAGCACCGGCTTCTTCGCGTCGCGGAACTTGCGGATCGCGTCGGCCACCTCGTTCAGCGTCGCCGGATAGCCGCCGCCGAAGCGATCGAGGTCGAGCACCAGCGCCTTCACCCGGTCGTCGGTCCGTGCTTCGTCGATCGCGCGCAGCACGTCGCGCGCGCGATACTGGCGCGGCCCCTGCTGGCCCGACAGCATCGCGAACGGCGCCTGTTCCTCGGGCTGTTCGACGATCGTGCCGTTGAGGTCGAGCACCAGCGCCCCCGGGCTGATCGCCTTCATCCCTGGCCGCGCGCTCAGCGCCGCGAACAGCAGACCGAAGAACAACAGCATCGCGATCAGGACCAACCCGTCCTTGATCGCCACCAGCAGCTTCCATGCGCCCCGAACCAGCTTCACGCGATGCTCCTTATCGTTGCCTCTAGCGCTAGAGCAGGCGAAGGCGCCGCGCAACGGGGCGTGTTGGGCCGGTAATACGGATGTAGGATCCGGTTCGTCAGTTCGGATTGATCCAGCTCGTCTTCTGGTAAAAGTAGCGGACTTTCCTGTCCGATGCCGAAAACCGGCCACGGGTCATCATGGCGGTGCATGTCGCTGCGTCCAACGACGGCACACCAGAGCTTCTTGCGACCTTGCAGGCGGTTGGCCTGCCGGTCGCATCGACCGTCACCAGAATGCGCACAATGCCCTGCTGACCGCTACGGAAGGCGTCTGCCGGGTAATCGGCAACCTGTATCCAGTCGCGGTTCAGCTGACCTCCCGTGTCGATCATGGCATCGGGATCGGCCCCCCAGGACTTGAGCAGGTCGCGGCCGCACGCCTTCGCGGCAGCGAAGGCTTTGTCGATACCCTCGACCGGCACGGACACCGGAAAAAGTGCTCCAGCGTCGATCGACAGCTGCTTGGCCGTCCTGATCTGCTGCCATTTGTCCGGCTCCAGCAACAGGCGCAGCGCATAGCCGCCCTGCTGTGTCGGCGCAGCGATCCACGATGCTCGCAGCGACGGTCCCGTCGGCGCAAGCGTGATCGTAGCGACGCCGGACTTACCCCGAGACACGGGCGTGGCCGTCAACAGGACGAGGTCGCCGCCGCCGTACACGGGATCGACGTCGATCGCCAAAATCTCAGGCTTCGGCCCATCCCCGAACGCGCGGTTGATGATGCACTGGTTCGGTGCATATTCGACGCCCCATTTCGCCGCCGATCGATCGACATGCGCCGCCGGAGTCGCGGCTTGCAGGGCGAGGGCGATGATCGCGCCAGCCGGGGCCCCCGCCGTCATTATGGCACCCTCCAGTCGGTGCGCTTAAACACGTAGCGCGTCTCTCGCGACGAGGGTTCGAACTTCGCGCGCGCCGTCATGATCCGGCACGTCGTCGCATCGAGCGACGGCGAACGCGAGCTGACGACGACCTTGCAGTCGCGTGGCCGTCCCTTGGGATCGATCGTCAGCAGGATCTGCACCGTGCCCGATTCGCCATTGCGCAGCGCTTCAGGCGGATAGTCCGAATAGCTGATCCAGCTACCGGAGTTGTTCGGACCGGAGGTGTCGATCATCGCATCGGGGTCCGCGCCCCAGGATGTCAGCAGCGTCCGGCCGCACGTCTTGGCAGCCGCGATGGCCTTGTCGATCCCTTGGATCGGCACGGATACGGGCGACGCGAACGGCCCCTGGATCGTCAGCGTGTCGCCCGCCGCAATCGCGGCCCAGCCGTCCTGGGTGATCCCGATATCGATCGCCGCCCGCGCGTCCTTTGATCCGCGCGCGAACCACATTTGTCGCAGCGTCGCGCCGCCCGGGGCGACGGTCATCGTGGCAGTGCCGAAAGTCCCCTTCGTCGCAACGCCGGGAACGAGCAGGACGAGATAGCCGGTGCCGGTCACCGGACTTGCATCGACGGCAAGGAACGACTTGACCGGGCCGGACCCGAACTGCCGGTTGATGATGCACTGTTCGGGGCTGTAGTCCACGCCCCACTTGCCTGCCGCATCTATACTGCCGCCCGAAGGTGCGGCGGCCTGTAACGCCAGCGCGACCAATCCGATCATCATGCTTATCCCCCGATATTTTTTCTGAGCCTAGCATTGCGGCGCGCCGCTGCAACGGGATGCCACTGGCAGAACGATCGCGTCTCGCCTAACCTGCCGCCGCGCACGGCGAAAACGGCGTCGGGCGCAAGTATTGGGGGGAAGATGTATGCGTATCGTGCTGGGCGGCGTGGCGGTGTTGGCGTTGGCGATCGGCGGGGCGGGCGCCTTGCGCGCGCAGACCGGGGCCGGTGCCGTCGATGCACGCGCGTTCGGTGCGCGTGAGGACGTCCGGCAGGTCAGCATTTCCCCCGACGGCAAGCGGCTCGCGATGGTTCGCGCCGCGGCGGGGGCGGGCACCGCGCTCTACGTCGCCGATCTCACCGGCGACGCGACGCCCCGACCGATCCTCACCTCCAGCGGCCGGCCCGATCAGCTGACGGGGTGCAGCTGGTCGACCGCGACGCGGCTCGTCTGCAACATCTCGACGCTGATGACGACCAACGGCATGCGGCTGGGCTACAGCCGTGTGCTGACGCTCAACGCCGATGGCAGCGACATGAAGCCCCTGTCGGGCGAGACGCGCGACCGCATCGACGGGTTCGGCCAGTTCGGCGGCGGCATCATCGATTTCCTCGCCGATGACGCGGCGGGCAGTGATGCGAAGGGCGGTTCGGTCCTGATGACGCGTGATTACGGTGCGCAGATGACCACCGGCTCGATCACCGCGTCCACCGCGTCGGGCCTGGGCGTCGAGCGCGTAGACACGACGACGTTGCGCCGCCAGCAGGTCGAACGCCCCAGCGGCCGCGCCAGCGAATATATCACCGACGGCCACGGCGCCGTCCGCATCATGGGCATCACTGCCGCCAGCGACAGCGGCATGCTGCGCGGCCGCACCACCTATATGTACCGCAAGGCGGGCGATCGCAGCTGGCAGCCGCTGTCCGTGGTCAGCGACGATGGCGGCGTATCGCACGGCTTCGATCCCTATGCCGTCGATCGCGACGCCAATGTCGCTTATGGCTTCGACGATCACGGCGGACGGCAGGCGCTGTACCGCGTCGCGCTCGACGGCAGCCTGAAGCGCGAACTGGTGCTCGATCGCCCCGACGTCGACGTCGATTCGCTGATCCGCATCGGCCGTCAGCAGCGCGTCGTCGGCGCCAGCTTCGTGACCGACCGGCGCGAACGCGTCATCTTCGATCCCGCGCTGAAGGCGCTTGCCGCCTCGCTCGGCCGTGCCTTGCCGAAACAGCCGATCGTCAGCATCGTCGATGCCAGCGCCGACGAACAGAAACTGGTGCTGTTCGCCGGCAGCGACGTCGATCCCGGCAGCTTCTATCTGTTCGATCGCACCGCGAAGAAGCTGTCGCCGATCCTGTCGGTGCGCCCGCCGCTGGGCGGTCGTACGCTCGCCAGCGTTAAGCCGATCAGCTTCAAGGCCGCGGACGGCACGATGATCCCCGCCTATCTCACACTGCCCGCCGGCAGCAGTGGCAAGGGGCTGCCCGCGATCGTCCTGCCGCACGGCGGCCCCGGCGATCGCGACGAATGGGGCTTCGACTGGTTGCCGCAATTCTTCGCGGCGCGCGGCTATGCGGTGCTCCAGCCCAATTTCCGTGGCTCGACCGGCTATGGCGCGGCGTGGTTCCAGAAGAACGGCTTCCAGTCGTGGCGCACCGCGATCGGCGACGTCAACGATGCCGGCCGGTATCTGGTGTCGCAGGGCATCGCCGCGCCCGACAAGCTCGCGATCGTCGGCTGGTCGTACGGCGGCTATGCGGCGCTGCAATCGGCGGTGCTCGACCCGGCATTGTTCAAGGCGATCGTCGCGATCGCGCCGGTCACCGACCTCGAAACGCTACGCGGCGAACATCGCAACTTCACCAATTTCGAACTGGTCGACGGCTTCATCGGCCATGGCGCCCATATCCGCGACGGCTCGCCCGCGCAGAATGTCGATCGCATCGCCGCGCCGGTGCTGCTGTTCCACGGCGACCTCGACCAGAATGTCGGCATCGGCGAATCGCGCCTGATGGCCAGCAAGCTGCGCGGGGCGGGCAAGCCCGTGACCTTCGTCGAATATAAGGGACTCACCCACCAGCTCGACGATAGCGACGTGCGCACCGACATGCTCGGCAAGAGCGACGCCTTCCTGCGCACCGCGCTGCATATCGCCGGGTAAGGGCTTTGGGAGCCAGCCCCTGCGGCCGGCTCCCCCTTTTGCCTTTAGTTGGTCGCGATGCGCAGCGTCGCCATCAGGCGGCGGCCCGGCATCACCACCAGGTCCTTGTTCAGCGCGGTGCTCAGCCGCTGCGTGTCGTTGGTCAGGTTCTGGCCGACCAGCGCGATCTCCATATTGGGATGTGAGGCGAACGGGCGCACCGCCAGCTGGCCGTCGAGCGCCACGTAACCCGGCGTCGGCGTATCGAACACGCCCGCCTTGTCCTGTTTGCCGGCGTAGATCAGGTTGAACCCGGCATCCAGCCGGTCTCCGGTCCAGTTCAGTCCGCCGCCGATGCGATAGGGCGGGATGCGCGGCACGTTGTTGCCGTCGTCCAGCGTCGCGCGCGTGTAGTCCGCGAGCACGTTGAACCGGTAGACGCCGTGCGACGTGTGGACCAGGTCGTAGCTCGCCTCGCCCTCGAACCCGCGGAAATGCGCGCCCTGCTGGCGGTAGTTTAGTTCCCGCAGATCGTGGTCGTCGTCCTGCGTCGCCTGGCACGCGCCGTCGTCGGTGCAGTACAGGCCGGTCAAGTCGCCGTAGATATAGTTCTTGAACCACGAACTGTAGACGCTGCCATCGAAGCGGAACTTGCCCGACCGGATGCGCAGCGTGCCCTCCAGCGAATTGGCGCGCTCGATCTTCAGGCGCGGATCGCCGGTTTCGAACGTGTTGGGCCCGTCATGCCCGCCGCGCGCGAACAATTCGGTCAGCGCCGGCGCGCGGCCGGTGCTGGAGAAGGTGACGCCCAGCTTCACCGCGGGGCTGACCGTATACAGCGCGCCGATCGCACCGCTCAGCGGCGTGTAGCGCGGCGTGGCGGCGACGTTCGACGCGGGTGTGCCGGTCAGATGCACCTGCTCGATCCGGCCCGACGCCTCGACATGCAGCGGCCCGGCGATCTTCGTGTCGGTGAAGACGTAGCCCGCAATGCTCTCCATCGTCGCGGGGAACAGGTACGAGCTGTCGTCGCCCACCGCCGAGAAGTTGCGGTGCTGATATTCGACGCCCAGCGCGGTATTGTCGATGAAGCCGATCCGGTTGGTCAGCAGCTCGGCGCGCGCATTATATTCCTTGTTGCGGAACGTCGTGTCGATCGTGCCGTCCGGCTCCTTTTCGTCGTGGCTGTAATTGGCGTAGCTGCCATCCAGGCTCAGCGACTTGAGCAGGCCCGATCCCAGCGCGAACGACGATCGCGTCATCACCTTGGTCTGGCGCATGTCGATATAGGTGGTGTCGCTGGGGATGCCGTATTGCGCGTCATATTGCGTGATCGCCGCGCCGACATGGCTGTTCTTGTTGCTCCCGAAGAAATACGACCCGCCGACCGATCCGCCGAAGCCCTTGAAGAAGCTGTTCTGCTGGACGCCGAGCGGCGTGTCGTAATTGCCCTCGTGCCGGCCGAAGCCATCGGCGTGCAGCGCCAGATCGCCGACCGTCGCATCGACCAGCGCCGCGCCCTGATACAGGTTGGACACGGTGCCATAGGTGCCGTTGACCTCGCCCGAGAACGGCCGGTCCGACAGATGCATCGGCACACGATCGTTCAGCACGTTGACCACGCCGCCGATCGCCTGGCTGCCGTAGCGCAGCGTGCCCGCGCCACGCACCACCTCGATGCTGCGCGCGGCGAGCGGATCGATCGGCATGCCATGATCGGGGCCGATGTCGGACACGTCGGAGGAACTGAGGCCGTCTTCCAAGATGCGCACGCGCGTCGCGTCCATGCCGCGGATGATCGGGCGGCTGGCGCCGGTCGCGAAGCCGGTCGCGGCGATGCCGGGCACCTTGGCCAGCGCATCGGAAATGCTCGCGCCGCCGGCCTTCAGGATATCCTCGGCATCCACCTTGGCAGAGATGGCGGGCGTATCGTCGCGATCGTGCTGGATCGGGCTGGCGGTCACGATGATGTCGCGGCCGGTGTCGGCCGTCTGAGTGGCGGGCGCGGCGGTCTGGGCGAGCGCGCAGGCGGGGAACAGCGCGGCGCTGGCCGCGCCGAGGAACAGGAAGGAACGCATCGACGTCTCCGGGAAATCGGGCACAGGCGCGCATCGGCCGCAATCGGCGACGCGCGAGGGGGGAGGGATCAAAGCGGAGAGTCGATCGGCGGCGCGCGACTACGCCAGCCATGGCCGCGGGGCGCGGGCAGGGGATAAGCGGCGACGGCGTGGACCGGCCGGATCGCCGCCGCGGGCACCGCTGCGATCGCCGTCGGCACCGCATCGGGCAGCAGCGGTTCGAACGCCGCGCGCGCATAACAGAGCGTGCAATCCGCATCCGCCGTCACCAGCGTCGTCGACCGGTCGGTGCCATCGCGGGCGGTGGGATGCAGCGGGTGCACGTGCGCCTGCGCGATGCCGCCGCCGCCCAGCAGCGCGCACAACGCCAGCAGCGCAAGCATCAGCACGCCCGGCTGCGGCCGGCGCTGGCAGGGTCGCGTGTGTCTCATCCCGCCCCGTCCCGACACGAGCGAACCTGTCTAAAAGCTGAATGAGAGACAACATATCATCCTTGTCATGTTGCCTCGCGTGCAAGCCGCTGAAATCGTTCGATCGGCCCGACAGTCGGCCTTGTCGTCGTCAGGTGTCATCATGCCGTCGCACGCCGCGCGCAGACCGCACCGCCATCGGATTCGGATCGTTCCGGACGGGGCATATTCCTGTTACGATCGCGTCGAACCGCAAGGGGACCCAAGGCCATGATCCGCGCCCGCTGCCATGCTGTCCTGCTCGCCTGTACGATGGCGACCCCCGCCGCGGCCCAGCAGGCGACGACCGCGCCCACCCCCGTGGCCCAGGCTGGCAACAAGGCTCCCGGCCCGGATATCGTCGTGCGAGGGCTGAAAGACCGCAAGCGCGGCACCTGGCGCCGGGCCGATGGCGCGCACATCATCGTCTATAGCAAGGGAAGCGCCGACGAACTGGTCCGGGTCACCCGCAACATCGAACGGCTGCATCAGTTGCTGACCCGTCTGTACCGGCGGGGCGGCGGCGCCGACGACATGGTCCGGCCGCAGATCACGCTGCTCGATCCCGACACCGATCTGTCGAGCCTCGGTCTGCAGAATGCGCGCTGGCAGCAGGGGCCGTTCATGGCGCCCTTCGCGGGCACCGTCTATTACGACCCGCGCGAGGACGGCGAGGTGATGGCCGTGTCGCGTCGCGATACGTCCATCAAGCTCAATACGGTGCGTGCCTTCAACGAGGATTGCGACGACGTCGTGCAGTATGCCGGGACCGACGCGGTCGGACTGTGTTCGAAGATGGCACCGCATCGTAATCCGCTGGGCGTGGCGTGGGAACGCTCGCTCTACGCCGCCTACGCCGAACGCTTCATCCTCACCTATGCGCCGGCCAGCGATCCGCGCTGGTATCTGGATGGCATCGGCGCGCTCTTTTCATCGATCGCGATCCGGCCCGACGGCGCGATCGACTATGCCCGCGTGCCCGATCAGTTCCAACAGGTGCTGACCGCCTATGGGCCGGCTGACGTGGCCGGCGTCCTGACAGGCCGCTACCTGACCGACACCGGCGACGCCGCGCGCTGGTCCCCCTATCACGCGTGGCTGGTCAGCCACTTCTTCCTCTATTCGGCGCTGTCGCCCCAGCGCAGCGACCAGTTCCGGCGCTATATGGCCGCGGTGCGACAGGGCAAACCCCTTGCCGAAGCCGCCACCGTCTTCGGCGACCTTGCCGCCTTGCAGCGGGAGATCGGCCGGTACGCGCGCCGCGACTTCGCCTACGCCCATGGTCAGGCGCCGCAGCCCGATGTGCCGCCGCCCGCCGTCACGCAACTCTCGCCCGCAGACTCGGCGCTGGTCGAGGCGCGCCTCGCGCTGGGCGGCCGTAGCGACGGCTGGCTCGACACCATTCGCGCCGCCACCACCGGTGTCGACGATCCCGACGCGTTGCGCGTCGCCGCGACGGCGGAATGCGGCAGCGGACATGCCGACGCCTGCCTCGCCGCCGCCGATCGTGTGTTGGCCAGTCGCCCCGACGATGCCGCGGCGCTCGCGTCGAAGGGGCGCGCGCTGACGTTGAAGGCGATCGCCGCGACCGGCACCGATCGGACGACTGGCCTCGCCGCCGCGCGGCAGCTCCTCACCCAGGCGATCACGCTCGATCGGGACGCGCCCGCGCCGCGACTCGCCTATGTGCGAAGCTTTCTCGACGCGGGGCAGGCGCCGCCCGACGATGCGGTGCTCGGCCTCGCGCAAGTGATCCGCCGCGTGCCCGCCGCACCCGCGCCGCGCCTGCTGCTCGCCGAATCGTTACTGAAGCAGGGCAAGGCGGATCTCGCCGGCCGTGACGCCTTCTCGTTGACGCATGGCCCGTTCGATTCTCCGGAACGACGCACCGCGGCGACGCTGTTCGCCTCGACCGGCACCGCGGCGCAGGGCAGCTAAGTCGTCGCTTTTCGGGCCAGCGCGACGAGCCGCGCCAAAACGTCGACGACTTTCTTCGGTTCCCGCCCCGCCGATCTCTTGACGGTCCCCGGCCCGCGACACATATCCCGGCCGTTGGCACTCGCGCATCGTGAGTGCCAGATTTTTGTAACACTGACTGAAAAGAGGGACTTCGCAATGAACTTTCGTCCGTTGCATGACCGCGTCCTCGTCCGCCGTGTCGAGGCGGAAGAGAAGACGGCTGGCGGGATCATCATCCCCGACACCGCCAAGGAAAAGCCGCAGGAGGGCGAGGTGGTCGCCGCCGGCACCGGGCTGAAGGCCGAGGACGGCAAGGTCACGCCGCTCGACGTCAAGGCTGGCGACCGCATCCTGTTCGGCAAGTGGTCGGGCACCGAGGTGAAGGTCAACGGCGAAGACCTGCTGATCATGAAGGAAAGCGACATCCTCGGGATCGTCGGCTGATTGTGACGGGCAGGGCCGTTTTTGGCCCTGACGTACTGTCCACTTCCACAACTTCCAATTTTCGAAAGGGTAGCCACCATGGCAGCCAAGGACGTAAAATTCGGCCGCGACGCGCGTGAACGCATTCTGCGCGGCGTCGACATCCTCGCCGACGCGGTGAAGGTCACGCTGGGGCCGAAGGGCCGCAACGTCGTGATCGACAAGAGCTTCGGCGCGCCCCGCATCACCAAGGACGGTGTGTCGGTCGCCAAGGAAATCGAACTGAAGGACAAGTTCGAGAACATGGGCGCGCAGATGGTGCGCGAAGTGGCCTCGAAGACCAACGACATCGCCGGTGACGGCACCACCACCGCGACCGTGCTCGCCCAGGCGATCGTGCGCGAGGGCATGAAGTCGGTCGCGGCCGGCATGAACCCGATGGACCTGAAGCGCGGCATCGACATCGCCGTCGCCAAGGTGGTCGAGGACGTGAAGTCGCGCTCGAAGCCCGTCTCGGGCTCGTCGGAAGTCGCGCAGGTCGGCATCATCTCGGCCAATGGCGACAAGGAAGTCGGCGAGAAGATCGCGGAAGCGATGGAGAAGGTCGGCAAGGAAGGCGTCATCACCGTCGAAGAGGCCAAGGGCCTCGAATTCGAGCTGGACGTCGTCGAGGGCATGCAGTTCGACCGCGGCTATCTGTCGCCCTATTTCATCACCAACCCGGAAAAGATGACGGTCGAACTGAACGATCCGTACATCCTGATCCACGAGAAGAAGCTCAGCAACCTGCAGGCGATGCTCCCGATCCTGGAAGCCGTCGTCCAGTCGGGCCGTCCGCTGCTCATCATTGCCGAGGACATCGAGGGTGAGGCTCTGGCCACGCTCGTCGTCAACAAGCTGCGTGGCGGCCTGAAGGTCGCAGCGGTCAAGGCACCGGGCTTCGGCGATCGTCGCAAGGCGATGCTGGAAGACATCGCGATCCTGACCAAGGGCGAGATGATCTCGGAAGACCTCGGCATCAAGCTCGAGAGCGTCACCGTCGGCATGCTGGGCACCGCCAAGCGCGTCACGATCGACAAGGACAACACCACCATCGTCGACGGTGCGGGTGAAGCCGATGCGATCAAGGGCCGCACCGAGGCGATCCGTGCGCAGATCGAGAACACCACCAGCGACTACGACCGTGAGAAGCTCCAGGAGCGTCTCGCCAAGCTCGCCGGCGGCGTGGCCGTGATCAAGGTCGGTGGTGCGACCGAGGTCGAGGTGAAGGAGCGCAAGGACCGCGTCGACGACGCACTGCACGCGACCCGCGCGGCCGTCGAAGAGGGCATCGTCCCCGGCGGTGGTACGGCGCTGCTGTACGCGACGAAGGTGCTCGAAGGCGTCACCGGCGCCAACGAAGACCAGACCCGTGGCGTGGACATCGTCCGCAAGTCGCTGACCGCGCTGGTGCGTCAGATCGCGCAGAACGCTGGCCATGACGGCGCCGTCGTCTCGGGCAAGCTGCTCGACCAGACCGACACGTCGTTCGGCTTCAACGCTGCGACCGACCAGTATGAAAACCTGGTCGCCGCCGGCGTGATCGACCCGACCAAGGTCGTCCGCACCGCGCTGCAGAACGCAGCCTCGGTCGCCGGCCTGCTCATCACCACCGAGGCGACCGTCTCGGAACTGCCCGAGGACAAGGCTCCGGCCATGCCCGGCGGCGGCGGCATGGGCGGCATGGGCGGCATGGACTTCTGATTTGGCATCGGGGCAGGCACTGCCTGCCCCGAAGACCAAATCAGAACGGCCGGCGGGTCGGCTTCGCCGATCCCGTCCGACGTCACGGCAGCGGCTCCGCCGCTGCCCGCCAAGCAAAACAGGGGCCGGAGGAGCGATCCTCCGGCCCTTTGTTTGCGGTCACGGCAATGCTATCTAGGGACCATGCGGAAGGACGCGCTCTACGAGCCGATCACGGTCGATGAGTTCCTCGCCATCGATTTTCCGAGCGATCGGAAATACGAGCTGGTCGACGGTGTCATCCGGTCGATGACCGGCGGCACACCCGCCCACTCGCGCGTCAGCAGTAATATCCTCGCGTTCTTACGCACCAAACTCCGCGGCACCGGCTGTCGCCCCTATAATTCCGATATGGGCGTCCGCGTGACGGACACCGACGTCCGCTACCCCGACGTCGCGGTCTATTGCGGCAATCCGACAACCCGAGCGCGGGAAGAGGCGCGCGTCTTTACCGATCCCGTGGTGATCTTCGAAGTGCTGTCCCCCTCGACGACCCGCAACGACGAGGGCGAGAAACTCGGCCAATACCGCAACCTGCCGTCGCTCGACACGATCGTCTTCGTCGATCCCGAAGCGGAAACGGCCCGCGTCGTCCAGCGCCTCGGCCCCCAGTCATGGCGTGACGACCTGTTCGCCCAGCCCCACGACGTCATGCTGCCGGCGCTCGATGTGACCATCCCGCACACCGAAATCTTCACCCGGGACTGACCCCGGCAACCCCATCGCCGCCCGCTCGTTACGCCTGCCATGAACCACGACGCGACCCGCACCGACATTCCCGCTGACGGTGCCATCCTCGGCTACGGACCGATGCTGCCGCTGGTCGCTGCCGGGATCGGCGCATGGCTGCTGCCGCCCCCCTGGCCGTTCTGGGCGACGCATCTCGGGATCATCTGGGGCGCGTTGATCCTCGCCTTCATCGCCGGGGTGCGGCGCGGTTTCGGATTCGGTAGTCCGGGTGCGTCGAAGCCGGTCGAGATCGCGACCTGCATCGCCTATTTCACGCTCGCCGGTCTGGCGCTGGTCGTCGAACAGGCGTCGACGGCGCTGCTGCTGTTGCTCATCGGCTATGTCGCCGCGGGCTTTCTCGATCGCCGCGCCGCGATCGCCGGCAACGCACCCGCTTATTTCGCGGCGCTACGGCTGCGCCAGCTGTTGATCGGCGCGGCGGGGATCGCTGCGCTGTTCGCCCGGGCCGTCATCGCCTGACGGCCCGGCGCGTCGCTTACTTTTGCATCGCCTCGATCAGTTTCTTGACGTCCTGACTGCGACCGCGCGGCACGATCATCACATCGTTGCCGCACGCCACCACGATCAGGTCGCTGACGCCCACCGCCGAGATGCGGACGCCGTCCGATCGGATCAGGCAATTGTTCGTGTCGATCGCCAGCACCTCGCCGCGGTGGTGGTTGCCACGCTCGTCGCACGGGCTGATCGCAAGCAGCGCATCCCAGCTGCCGACATCGCTCCAGCCCATCGCCACCGGCACCACGGCGACGCGATCGGCGCGTTCCATCACCGCATAATCGATCGAATCCGACCGCGACGCCCCGAACGCGTCCGCATCCGGATAGACCCGCACGCCCTCGCGCCGGGCCTGCCGCATCGCCGTCTGCGCCGCGGTTAGGATCGCCGGAGCATGTGCCGCCAGTGCGCCCAGAAACATGTCAGCGCGGAACAGGAAGATGCCGCCGTTCCACACATGGTCGCCCGCCGCGAGCATCGCCTCGGCACGGTCGCGCGGCGGCTTTTCGATGAAGCGCGCGACGCGATGGACACCTTCGGCCAGTTGGTCGCCGACCTGGATCCAGCCATAGCCGGTTTCGGGCGCATCGGGCGCGATCCCGAACGTCACAAGCCAGCCATCCGCGACCATCGGCATCGCGGCGTCCACCGCGGCGCGGAACGCCTCGACATCGGCGATGACGTGATCGGACGGCATCACCAGCAGCGCGTCTTCCGCCCCGGCTGCCAGCGCGGCGAGCGCGATCGCGGGCGCGGTGTTGCGGCCGACCGGCTCCAGGATCACCGCCTGCGGCTTGGCATCGGCGGCGGCGAGCTGTTCGTCGATCGCATCGGCGTGCCGCGCATTGGCCACGACGATCGGCGCCGCAAACGCCTCACCATGCGCTCGCCGCGCGGTCAGCTGCAGCATCGTCTCGTCCGCCGTCAGCGGCAGCAGCTGCTTTGGAATTTCGGGGCGCGACATGGGCCACAGCCGGGTGCCCGATCCTCCGGAAAGGATCACAGGAACGATCGTCATATAGGTCAGGCAACTCCTAGGAGGTCTTCTCCTAAACGAGAAAAGACCGGAAACGTAACGATAATCCTCGCCGCTTGTTCAAGCTTTCTTCGTATTTTTCTGCGACGCCGCTGACAGCCTGTCGGAAAAGCTTACAGGACGGCGTCGGAGGAGCCGGGCATGATCCGCCTGTTCAAGCATTACGTGCCGCATGTCGTGCTGCTGCTCGGCCTGGTCGACGCGCTGTTGCTGGTGCTGGCCGGCGAACTCGGCTGGGTGCTGCGCGCCTATCAGATCGGCATGCACGTCGATCCGATCACGACGCGCCTGCCGCAATTGCTGTCCTTCGCCTTCGCCTTGCAGGTCGCGCTGATCGCAGTCGGCGCCTATGGCGTCGCCTCGCTCCTGTCGCTCCGTTTCGCGGCGGCACGGCTGGCGGTGGCGCTGCTGATCGGCGTGTCATGCCTGTCGATCCTGTTCTTCCTGATCCCGCCGCTCGCATTGTGGCGGTCGAACCTCGCCTATGCGACGCTGATCGCGGCGGTGTTGCTCGTGATCGTACGCGGCGTCGTCGGGCGCCTCGTCGGCGGAGACATGCTCAAGCGGCGCATCCTCGTGCTGGGGGCGGGCGCGCAGGCGAACCGGATCCGCGAACTGGCGCAGCAGCCCGGTGCCAACGTCATCGTCGCCGGCTTCATCGCGATGCGCGATGGCGAGACGGTGGTGCCCGACGCGATCCCGCGCGGCGCCATCCCCAATCTCGCCGCGCACGTCCTCGACCACCAGGTCGCCGAGGTGGTGCTGGCGTTGGAGGAACGGCGCAACGCGCTGCCGCTGCAGGACCTGCTGCGCGTCCGCACCACGGGCGTCGCCGTCACCAATATCTCCAGCTTCCTCGAACGCGAGACGGGGCGGATCGATCTCCGCTCGGTCAATCCGTCGTGGCTGATCTTTTCGGACGGTTTCGCCTCGGGCCGCATGGTGTCGAGCGCCTTCAAACGCGCCTTCGACGTCATCGCCAGTTTGGTGCTGCTCGCCTTCACGCTGCCGATCATCCTGCTGACCGCGGTGGCGATCCGCCTCGAATCGAAGGGGCCCGCCTTTTACCGCCAGCGCCGCGTCGGCCTGTACAACCAGGGCTTCGACATTCTGAAGCTGCGCTCGATGCGCCAGGATGCCGAGGTGCCGGGGCACGCGGTCTGGGCGGAGAAGGACGATCCCCGCATCACCCGCATCGGCCGCATCATCCGCAAGGTGCGGATCGACGAACTGCCGCAGGCCTGGTCTGTCTTGAAGGGCGAGATGAGCTTCGTCGGTCCGCGCCCCGAACGTCCGCAATTCGTCGCGCAGCTGGAACAGCAGCTGCCCTATTATGCCGAGCGGCACATGGTGAAGCCCGGCATCACCGGCTGGGCGCAGATCAACTATCCCTATGGCGCGTCGATCGAGGATGCGCGCCACAAGCTCGAATACGACCTCTATTACGCCAAGAACTATTCGCCGTTCCTCGACCTGCTGATCCTGTTGCAGACGTTGCGCGTGATCCTGTGGCCGTCGGGCGCGCGCTAGCGTCATGGTGATGCTGATCCTCTGGGGGCATGCGCTCGCCGCGCTTGGTTTTGCGGCATTGACGCTCGCCTGGTCGCGTCGGGCGGCGGCGGTCGGCCTGCACAGTCGCATGCTGGTCGCGGCGCTGGCGGTGACGGCGTTGTGGGCGCTGGCGGTGGCGGGAATCGGCGAAGCCGACCTCGTCACGCGCGTCGTACAGTCGTTGCGCAACCTCATCTGGCTCGCGGCGATGCTGGTATTGGTCCGGCGGACCGGCGCCGGCGTGGCGGCGGTGTATGCGCTCTACGCGGCGACCGCGACGGTCAGCGCGCTGGCGATCGGGTGCGCGTTGCTGGAAACGCTGCCGTTCGCGGCGACGACGCTGGCGACGCTCGCCGACCTGCGACTGATCGCGCGCATGCTGGCGGCGGTCGGCGGGCTGATCCTCGTCCACCAGCTCGCCTTCGTCGGGCGCGAGCGGGAACGCGGGCGGATCGTGCTGATCGCGGCGGCGATCGCCACCATCTGGGGCCTCGACCTGCTCGTCGCGGCGGCGGACTGGGGCTGGGGGGCGTCGCCCGGGGTGGTCGTGGTCCGCGGCGTCGCGCTTACCGCCGCCACCGTGTTTCTCGCGGTGCCGTTGCAGGCGGATCGGCGCGGCCTGTCGCTGTCGCACGACGTCGCGATGCGGCTGTTCGTCGCGACCGCGATCGCCGCCTATGTCGGCGCGACATTGCTCGCGACGCAGGTCGCCGGCCGGTACGCGGGCGATGCCGCGCGCGTGGCACAGACCGCGATCGTGCTCGGCGCGACCACCGCGCTGATGACCTTGCTGTCGACACCCTGGCTGCGCGCCTGGACCAAGGTGAAGGTCGCCAAGCATTTCTTCGACCACCGCTACGACTATCGCGCCGAATGGCAGCGCTTCACCGCGACTTTGGGGTCGCCGGGCGAGGGCGCCGATCCGCTCGACCGCCGCATCGTCCGTGCGATGGCGGAGCTGACCGGATCGCCCGCCGGCCTGTTGCTGATCCCCGCCGGCATGGCCCTTGAGGCAGGCGCCGCCTGGCACTGGCCCGAACACCCGCCCGAAGCGGCAGCGGGCGACACCGCGCTCTTCGCCTATCTGGCCGCGACCGGCCGCATCATCGCGCTCGACCAGGTTCGCCGCGGCGACGCACCGGAGGGCGAGGGCGTGGCGGTGCCAGCATGGATGTGTACGCAGGACGAGGCCTGGGCGCTCGTGCCCCTGTTGCACGGCACCAGCCTGATCGGGGCGATCCTGCTGGCCCGCCCGGCGGTGGACCGCGCGCTCGACTGGGAAGATCTGGATCTGCTGCGCGTCGCCGGGCGGCAGGCGGCGAGCTACCTTGCCGAGGATCGCGCGCATGCCGCCCTCGCCGATGCCGCGCGCTTCGATGAATTCAACCGACGCTTCGCCTTCATCCTCCACGATATCAAGAACATGGTCAGCGGCCTCAGTCTCGTCGCGCGCAATGCGGAGCGGCATGCCGACAATCCCGCCTTCCGCGCCGACATGGTCGAAACCCTCAAGGATTCCGCCGCCCGCATGAACGCGCTGCTCGCCCGCCTGTCGCAGCATCATCGCAGCCTGCCCGAACCGCTACAGCCGGTCGACGTCGCCGTGCTCGCCGCACGCCTGGCCGGCGCCCGCCGCGCGCAGCATGTCATCGAAGTCGCAGGGCAGGGGACGGCGCTCGCGCAGCCCGGGCGGCTCGAACAATTGCTCGGTCACCTGCTCCAGAACGCGGTGGAGGCCTCGCCTACCGACGCACCCATCACGATCGGAATCGCGACGGAGGGCGCGCGCGTCGAGATCGACGTGGTCGACCAGGGCTGTGGGATGAGCGCTGCCTTCATCCGCGACCAATTGTTCCGCGCCTTTTCGTCGTCCAAGCCCGATGGCTTCGGCCTCGGCGCCTATGAGGCGCGCGAACTGGCGAGCGCGATGGGCGGCACGCTGACCGTCACCAGCCGCGAAGGCGCCGGCACCCGCTTCCGCGTCACGCTGCCGGCCGCGACGGCGCTGGAGGCGGCAGCATGAGCGAGGTGCGACCCGTCCTGCTCGTCGTCGAGGACGACCTCGCGCTGCAACGCCAGTTGCGCTGGGCCTATGAAGGCTATGAGATCGTCACCGCCGCCAGCCGGGCCGAGGCAATCGACGCGCTGCGCCTGCACGAACCCGCGGTAGTCACGCTCGACCTTGGCCTGCCGCCCGATCCCGACGGCACCAGCGAGGGCTTTGCGACGCTGGCGGAGATGCTGGCATTGAAGCCCGATACCAAGATCATCGTCGCCTCCGGCCATGGCGCGCGCGCGAGCGCGCTGGACGCCATCGCGCTGGGGGCCTGGGACTTTTACGCCAAGCCGATCGACATCGATGCGCTGGGCCTGATCGTCGCGCGCGCCTTTCACGTCCACGGGCTCGAGGCGGAAAACCGCCGGCTCGCCGCGCGGGATAGCGGTCACGCAGGATTCGGCGGCCTGATTTACGCCTCGGATGCGATGGCGAAGGTGGTGCGCACCGTCGAACGCGTCGCGCCGGCGGACGTCTCGGTCATGCTGCTCGGCGCCAGCGGCACCGGCAAGGAATTGCTGGCGCGCGGGCTGCATCAGGCCTCGCCGCGGCGCGCCGGGGCCTTCGTCGCGATCAACTGCGCCGCCATCCCCGAAACCCTGCTCGAAAGCGAATTGTTCGGCCACGAAAAGGGCGCGTTCACCGGCGCGGTGAAGACGACGCCCGGCAAGATCGAACAGGCCGCCGGCGGCACCCTGTTCCTCGACGAAATCGGCGACGTACCGCTGCCGCTCCAGGTCAAGTTGCTACGGTTCCTGCAGGAGCGTGTCATCGAACGCATCGGCGGGCGCAAACCGATCCCCGTCGATACGCGCATCGTCTGCGCGACGCATCGCGACGTCGATGCGATGGTCGCCGACGGCAGCTTCCGCGACGACCTCTATTACCGCCTCGCCGAGATCGTCGTGCGCATTCCTGCGCTCGCCGAACGGCCGGGCGATGCCGCACTGCTCGCCCGCGCGCTCGTCCACCGCCATGCCGCGGCGATGAAGCTGCCGGTCACCGGCCTCGCCCCCGATGCACTCGCCGCGATCGAGTCTTGGGGCTGGCCCGGCAACGTCCGCGAGCTCGAAAACCGCATCAAGCGCGCGGTCATCATGGCGGACGGCAAGCTCGTCACCGCCGCCGACCTCGATCTCGTCGCCGCGTCCGACGACGGCCTGCCGCTCAACCTGCGCACCGCGCGCGAGGCGGCCGACCGGCAGGCGATCCGCCAGGCGCTGGCGCAGGCGGGCGGCAACATCTCCGGCGCGTCGCGACTGCTCGGCATCAGTCGCCCGAGGCTGTACGATCTTCTGAAGAGCTACGACCTGCATGGCTGATCCGCGCTATCCGATGCTGCGCCGTCGTCGGCGGCGGCGCGGGATGCGGCTCCAGCTACCGGCGTTCACCCGCGCCCGCGCGGTTGCGCTCGGGGTCCTCCTCCTCGTGCTGATCGCCGCCGCCGCACTCACGTTGCGCCCGCATGCCCGCCCCGCGCCGGCCCAGGCGCTCGCCGATGCACGCACCGCCTTCGGGCTCGGCAATTTCAGCGCCGCGCGCAATCACGCGCTCGCCGCGCTGGCCGGCGACCCCGCGTCACGCCCCGCGATGCTGCTGCTCGCGCGCAGCTATCTGCGGCTGGGCGAGGGCGCTGCGGCGGAGGGCACATTGGCGCGCGCCGGTAAGCTCGGCGAACCGGCCGCGGCGCTCGCCGGCCTGCAGGCGCAGGCGCGGCTGTTGCAGGGCGATCCGCAGGGCGCGCTCGACCGCGCCGACCAGGCCGCGGCGAACGATGGCGACGCGGTCCGCGCGCGCGCGCGCGCCACCGCACTCGGCGGCGATGCCGGTGAGGGCGCGCGCCTGCTGACCGACTGGATCGCCGCGCACCCCGATGACGCGCTGGCGGTGATGGACTTCGGCCGCATCCGCCTCGATGCCGGCGAACTCACCGGCGCTACGCAGGCGGCGGCGCGCGCGGTGCGGCTCGCCCCCGGCGATCCCGGCCCGCTGACCTTGCAGGCGGAGGTGGTGCGCACCCGCTATGGCCTCACTGCCGCATTGCCCTGGTTCGAGGCGGCGTTGCAGCGCGATGCTTATTACACGCCTGCGCTGATCGGCTATGCCGCGACTCTGGGCGAGCTGGGGCGCAACGCCGATCTGCTCGATGCCGCCCGCGCTGCGCTCGCCGCCCGGCCGGGCCATCCGCAGGCGCTGTATCTGCAAGCCGTCCTCGCCGCGCGCGCGGGCAAACCGGGCCTCGCCCGCGCGATGCTCTACCATGCCGGCGGCGCGCTCGCCGCCACGCCGGGGGCGATGCTGCTCGACGGCGGCGCCGATCTTCAGGCCGGCCGGTACGAGGGCGCGACCGGCACGTGGCGCCGGCTCGCCGAGGCACAGCCCGCCAATCTGGTCGTCCGCCGCCTGCTCGGCGACGCGATGCTGCGCGCGGGCGATCCCGCTGGCGCGCTCGACTGGCTGGGCCCCGCGATCCAGCGCCGCGACGCCGACGCCTATACGCTGACGCTCGCCGCCCGCGCCTATGAAGCACGCGGCGACCGCCTGACCGCCGGGCAATTGCTCGACCGCGCGGCCCGCGGCGCCTCCGACAGCGCCGGCGGCTTCGCCAGCGACGACACCGTCGGCACGCTGCGCGCCGCGGCGGCAGGCGATCCCGGCGACCCGCATGCGCTGATCGAGGTGATCCGCGGCCAGCTCTCCGCCGGCGACACCGCGGGCGCCATCGCCCAGGCGCGCGTGCTGGTCGCGCAAAGCCCCGGCGCGCCGCCCGCCCAGCTTGCGCTCGGCGATACGCTCGCCGCCGCGGGCCGCTATGCCGAGGCCGCGCCCGTTTATGCCCGCGCCGCCAGCCTGTCGTTCGACGAGGCGACGATGCTGCGGCTGGTCGACGCCTGGGGTCGCGCGGGCCGCCCCGAACAGGCGGCGGCGGCGCTGTCGCTGTTCCTCGAACAAAATCCGCAGAACCTGACCGCGCAAGGCCTGCGCGGCCGCCTCCAGATCGAAAATGGCGAAGCCGATGCCGGTATCGAGACGCTGGAGGCGGTGCGCCGCATCGCCGGCAACCGCGACGCCGCGCTGCTCGCCGATCTCGCGCGCGGCTATGCCGCCACCGACGACGGCGCCATCGCGCGCCGCTACGCCCGCGCGGCCTATGCGCTGTCGCCGATGAACCCCGGCGTGTGCGACGCCTATGCGCTCGCCCTCGCCGCGGACGGCGACCTTGCCGGCGCGCGCCAGCTCGCGATCAAGGCGTTGGCGCTCGCCCCTGGCGACCCGCGCATCGCCGCGCATGCCCGATCGCTCGCCCGCTGATCGCTCGCCCGCTGACCGCTTGCGCGCGGCGGACGGCCACGCCATGACGCACGCCATGGCCGATCCCGCCACCGACCCGCTGCTGCGTATCGCCGCGGCCCTCGACCGCCTGTCGCCGCCGCCGCCGCCGGGCGCCGACCCCGCCGCGCACCCCGCGTATGTCTGGCGGGGGGACGTGCTAGTCGCCGCCCGCGCCTTCGCGCCGCTGCCGCCCGAATTGCTGGTCGGCATCGACAAGCAGAAGACCGCGCTGATCGAGAATTTACGCCGCCTCGCCGCCGGCGCCGCGGCGCAGGACGTGCTGCTGTGGGGCGCGCGCGGCACCGGCAAGTCCGCGTTGGTGAAGGCCGCGGTCGGCGCCGTACAGGCCGAGGGCGGCGCCATCGCGCTGGTCGAGGTCGCGGCGCTCGACACGCTGCCGCAGCTCTTCGCGCGCCTCGCCAGCGTCCCCCGCGCCTTCGCGCTGTTCCTCGACGACCTCGGCGTCGAAGCGCCTGCGGAGGGCCGCATTTTGCGCTCGCTGCTCGAAGGCGGCGCAGAGGCGCGCCCGGCCAACGTCCGCCTGCTGGTAACCGCTAACCGCCGCCACCTGATGCCGCGCGACATCGAGGAACAGAGCAGCGCGATCAACCCGCGCGACAGCATCGACGACCAGCTCGCGCTCGCCGACCGCTTCGGCCTCAGCCTCGGCTTCCACGCGCTCGACCAGGACGGCTATTGCGCGATCGTCGCCGGCTACGCCGCCCGCTACGACCTGCCCTTCGACGCGGCCGAGGCGATCAACTGGGCCACCCGCCGCGGCAGCCGCTCGGGCCGCGTGGCATGGCAATATGTCACCGAAGTCGCCGGCCGCCTGGGGCGCAGCCTGCCCTAATCCGAAGGAAGACGCCCCTCCTTCGTCATCCCGGCGAACGCCGGGATCCATGGACACGACGAAGCAGGCGAGGGCACGCGACCTACGAACCGCCCGCATCCATGGATCCCGGCCTCCGCCGGGATGACGAAGGGGGTAGGCGAACCCATTCCCAAACCCCGTCATTCCCGCGAAGGCGGGAATCCAGAACCGCTACCGCTGCGGCTCCTGCAACTGCGTCAGCGCGTCTGGGGCGCAGCCTGTAGCGCCCTCTCCCTCTGGGAGAGGGAAGGGGCCCGCCGCTTTAGCGGTGGGAAGGGTGAGGGTGGGTGCGGGACGGCCAGCGACTGCCACCAGCCGTCCCGCACCCACCCTCACCTGTCGCCGGCTGCGCCGTCTCTTCCTCTCCCGCCGGGAGAGGAATTACCCCATCCCCTCGACCTGTTCCGCCAGTTCCAGCCAGCGCATTTCCGCCGCGTCCTTTTCGGCCCGCGCCGCCTCGATTGCCGCGCTCAGCGCCGCGAAGCGCTTGGGATCGCGCGTGTACAAGGCCGGGTCCGCCATCGCCGCCTCGTCGCGCGCGATCGCCGCATCCAGCGCCTCGATCCGGCTGGGCAGCTGATCGTAGTCGCGCTGGTCCTTGTAGCTGAGCTTCGTCTTCGCCTGCACCGGCGCGGCCGCGACCGGCTTGGGCGCGGCCTTCTTCGCCGCCGCCACCGGCGTCTTCCGCTGCCGCTCCCAATCCTCATATCCGCCCGCGACCACGTCGACCGTCCCCGATCCGTCGAGGCCCAGCGTCACCGTCACCGTGCGATCCAGGAAGTCGCGGTCGTGGCTGACGATCAGCACCGTCCCCGCATAATCTGCGATCACCTCCTGCAACAGGTCGAGCGTTTCGAGGTCGAGGTCGTTGGTCGGCTCGTCGAGCACCAGCAGGTTCGATTCGCGTGCAAATTCACGCGCCAGCAGCAGGCGCGACCGCTCGCCGCCCGACAGCGTCCCCACCTTCGCCTCCGCCAGCGACGGATCGAACAGGAACTCCTTCAGATAGCCGTGGATGTGCTTTCTCACGCCCAGCACGTCGATCCAGTCGCCGCCGTCGGCCAGCACCTCGCGCACCGTCTTGGTCGGCGCCATCAGGCTGCGCTGCTGGTCGATGACGATGCCGTCCAGCGTCTTGGCGAGCTTCACCTCGCCGTCATCGGGCGCCATCTCGCCGGTCAGCAGCTTGAGCAGCGTCGTCTTGCCCGCGCCGTTGCGGCCGACGATGCCAATCCGGTCGCCGCGCGTGACACGCAGATTGAGGTCCTTGATGATCGCACGTTGTTGGTCTCCGGCGCCGAAGCTCTTCGACGCATGCTTCACGTCGATCACGACCTTGGTCTTGCTGTCGTCCGCCGCCGTCGCGAGGTTCGCCGCCCCCTGCGGCCCGATCATCGCCGCGCGTTCGGCGCGCATCTCCTTCAGCTTCGCAAGCCGCCCCTGGTTGCGCCGCCGCCGCCCGGTGACGCCGCGTTGCAGCCAATGCTCCTCGATCTTCAGCTTGGCATCGAGCCGCTGCGCATTGCGCTCTTCCTCGGCATAGACCTGCTCGGTCCATGCCTCGAACCCGCCAAAGCCGATTTCGGCGCGGCGGATCGACCCGCGGTCCATCCACAGTGTCTGCTTGGTCAGGCGCGTCAGGAAGGTGCGGTCGTGGCTGATGACGACGAACGCGCCCCTGAACCGGCCCAGCCAGTCCTCCAGCCAGTCGATCGCGGCGATATCGAGGTGGTTGGTCGGCTCGTCGAGCAGCAGCACGTCGGGGTCCTGCGCCAGCGCGCGCACGATCGCCGCGCGCCGCCGCTCGCCGCCCGATGCGGACGCCGCCTCTCGGCCAAGGTCGATGCCCAGCTGGTCGGCGATGGCCTCCGCCTCATGGCGTAGGGGCGCGTCATCGCCGCGCAGCACGTAATCGGCCAGGGTGGCGCAGCCCGCCAGGCTCGGCTCCTGCTCCAGCAGCACGACGCGCGTGCCCGGCACGATCACGCGCCGCCCCTCGTCGGCGTCGATCGCGCCGGCGATCAGCTTCAGCAGCGTCGTCTTGCCCGCGCCGTTGCGCCCGATCAGCGCCAGCCGGTCGCGTGCGCCGATATGGATGTCGAGGTGGCGGAACAGCCAGCCGTGGCCCTGGATAACGCCAAGGTCTTCGTAAGCGAGAATGGGGGCAGCCATGATGCTCCCGCAGGTAGGCGGCGGCGCGTGTCCCGGCAAGCGTGGCGAGTGGCTGTGCCTGAATGGTATGCAACCGTGTCATTCACAGGGTGTTCAATGCCTCCCGCTTATGCAAGGCGTCATGAAGATGGTTCTGCCCGTGTTGCTCCTTGCCCTGGCCGCGCCGGTGCCCGCGTTCGCGCAGGCGCCCGACCAGCGTCGCAGCGACCAGGAACGCGCCTATGACGCCCGCCGCAAGGGCGAGATGCTGTCGCCGCGCGCGATCGAGGCGCGGGTGATCCCGACGATGAAGGGCTATGAATATCTGGGCTTCGACCTCGATTTCGGTAGCTCGGTTTACACGCTCAAGTTCATGCGCGATGGCGTCGTGGTATGGGTCGATGTCGATGGCCGCTCGGGCCAGATCATCGGCCGGACCGGAAGATAAAGAGGGACTGACATGCGCGTTCTGATCGTCGAGGACGAGCCGAATCTCGGGACACAGCTCAAGAACACGCTCGAAGGCGCGGGCTATGCCATCGATCTCGCCACCGATGGCGAAGAGGGGCATTTCCTCGGCTCCACCGAGAATTACGACGCGATCGTGCTCGACCTAGGCCTGCCCGAGATCGACGGCCTGACCGTGCTCGACCGTTGGCGCAAGGAAGGCAAGACGATGCCCGTGCTCGTCCTCACCGCGCGCGACAGCTGGTCGGACAAGGTGGCGGGGCTCGACGCCGGCGCCGACGATTACGTCGCCAAGCCGTTCCAGACCGAGGAATTGATCGCCCGCCTGCGCGCGCTGATCCGCCGCGCGTCGGGCAATGCGTCGAGCGAACTCACCGCCGGCGACGTCCGCCTCGACACGCGTTCGGGCAAGGTGACCAAGGCCGGCGAGCCGGTGAAGCTGACCGCGCAGGAATATAAGCTGCTCAGCTACCTGCTCCATCACAAGGGCAAGGTGGTCAGCCGCACCGAGCTGATCGAACATATCTATGACCAGGATTTCGACCGCGATTCGAACACGATCGAAGTGTTCGTGACGCGCATCCGCAAGAAGCTGGGCCAGGACGTCATCACCACGATCCGCGGCCTCGGCTACAGCCTCGAAGACCCCGACGCCTGACCGGCGCCGCTTACACCCCGTTCGTGCTGAGCCTGTCGAAGCACGGTGAGTCTCACTGCCCTTCGACAGGCTCAGGGCGAACGGTTTCGTGAAGACGTCTATGGACACCCCCCCGCTCGCCGAATCGCCGCCCAGCAAGCGCGCGAAGACCACCGGATCGCTCTCGCGCCGCATGATCCTGATCGCGGCGGCGTGGATCGGGCTGCTGCTCGTCGGCGGCGGCTTCGCGCTCGATCGCGTGCTGGTTTCCGCCGTCACGCGCAACTTCGACGACCAGCTGCAATATGTCCTGCGCTCGCTACTCGCCTCGTCGGAGATCGGGCCGGATGGCGAGGTGCTGTTCAGCCGCGACGCCGCCACCGATCCGCGCTTCGTCGAACCCTATTCGGGTCTCTATTGGCAGGTGTCGGCGCCCGGTGCGCAGGTCGGCGGCGACGCCTTCTTCCGCTCGCGTTCGCTGTGGGACCGGCGCCTGCAATTCGGCGGCCGGCACGAAGACCGCAACATCCATATCTACGACAGCCGCCAGTTCCCCGACGAGAAGCTGCGGATCGTCGAACGCGACGCGCAGCTGCCGGGGTCGAAGGTCCATTGGCGCTTCCAGGTCGCGCAGGGTCGCGGCACGCTCGACGCGCAGATCACCGTGCTGCGGCGGACGTTGGTGCGCAGCTTCGCGCTGCTCGGGCTGGGCCTTGTCGTGCTGGCGTGGCTCCAGACCTCGTACGGACTGTGGCCGCTGCGCCGGGTGCGCGAAGAGATCGCCCGGATGCGCGCCGGCCAGTCGAACCGCATCGACACCGCGATGCCCGACGAGGTCGCGCCGATGGTCGAGGAGCTGAACGCGCTGATCGAACACAACGAACGCCAGGCCGAGGAAGCGCGCCGCCACGCCGGCAACCTCGCCCATGCGCTGAAAACGCCGCTGACGGTCATCATGAACGCCGCGACCGCCCAATCGGAAGACCTCGCCGACACGGTGATCCGCGAAGCGCGCACGATGCGGCGCCAGGTCGACCACCATCTCGCCCGCGCCCGCGCGGTCGGCCGTCGCGGCTCCGCGCACAGCCGCGCCGACGTCTGGCCCAGCCTCGAATCGGTCGAGCGCGCGGTGGCGCGGCTGTACCGTCACGTCCGCATCGACATCACCGGGCCCAAGGATCTGCAGGTCCATGTCGAACGGCAGGACCTCGACGAAATGCTCGGCAATTTGGTGGAGAACGCGGCGAAGTACGGCGGCGGCAGCGTCTTCGTGACGGTGACGGGCCAAGCGGGCTTCGTCGAACTCATGATCGAGGACGATGGCATCGGCATCCCCGAGGAAGACCGCATCCGAATCTTCGACCGCGGTGTTCGCCTGGATACGGGCAAGCCCGGCACCGGGCTGGGCCTCGCCATCGTCCGCGACGTCGCCGAAATCTATGGCGGCACCGTTGCGCTGGAGGAAAGCGAGGACCTCGGAGGCCTCCTCGTCCGCCTGCGACTGCCCGCCGCCAACTGAGGCACGGCTCCGCCGCCCCATCCCCCCGTCACCCCGGACTCGTTCCGGGGTCCACCGGGCCGCAGGGGGAAGGCGAGAGGCGTTAGCCTTTCCCCTCGCCGCAGAGTGGGCCCCGGCACCAGTCCGGGGTGACGGACAGAAGGGCGAAAGGATTGCCGCCCCCACACCTCCACCGCTAACGCGCGCACCATGCCCGCCTTCCGCCCGATCCTCGCCGGCGCCCAGTTGGGCGACCGCCTCCGCGCCGGCCTTGGCGCCGCCTGCGGCATCCTGTTCACCGGCCTGATCGCCGCGCTCGCCACCCACGCGGGCACCTCGCCCCTGCTCGTCGCCCCGATCGGCGCGAGCGCGGTGCTCGTCTTCGCCGTCCCCGCCAGCCCGCTCGCGCAGCCCTGGTCGGTGATCGGCGGCAATACCGTCTCGGGCCTGTGGGCGCTGCTGGTGGTCGCGCTCGTGCCACACACGGCGCTCGCCGCCGCGGTCGCGGTCGGCGGCGCGATCGTCGTCATGTCGCTGGCGCGCTGCCTGCATCCGCCCGGCGGCGCGGTGGCCTTGAGCGTCGTGCTGCTGACCGCCGCACACACGCCGGCCAGCCCGTGGTTCCCGTTCTCGCCGGTCGCGCTCGATTCGGCGCTGCTGGTCCTCGCCGGCCTCGCCTTCCACCGCGTGTCCGGCCACGCCTATCCGCACCGGGTCGCGCCGGTGCCGGCGTCCCCCTTCACCGACGGCGACATCGACGCCGCGCTCGCCGACATGCACGAGACGTTCGACATCGCGCGCGAAGACCTCGACGCGCTGCTCGCCCGCGCCGCGCACCACGCGCGCGTCAGGCAGGCACCGCCAGCCCGCTCAACACCTCGGCGGTGATCGCGAGGCTCCGCTTGCGCGCCTCGTGATCGTAGATCGCGCTCGCCACCATCACCTCGTCGACGCCCGTCCGCTCGAGAAACGCCGCGGTCTGGCGGGCCACCGTCTCGGGCGATCCCACCGCCGAACATTGCAGCACATGGTCGAGTATCCCCGACCCCTGCGGCCCCAGCGAGGCGCGATAGCCCGCGACCGGCGGCGGCAGCTGACGCGGATGGCCGGTGCGCAGCGCGACGAACGACTGCTGCTGCGAACTCGCCAGCAGCTCGGCCTCCTCATCGGTGTCGGCGGCGAAGACGTTGAACCCCGCCATCGCATAGGGCCGGTCGAGCTGCGCCGAGGGGCGGAAATCGCGCCGATAGATCGCCAGCGCCGCATCCAGCGCATCGGGCGCGAAGTGCGAGGCGAAGGCATAGGGCAGCCCCAAGGCCGCCGCGAGCTGCGCCCCGAAGGTGCTCGACCCCAGGATCCACAACGGCACATTCGCGCCCGCGCCCGGCGTCGCGGCAATGCCGGTGCGCCCGTCGTCGGCGAAATAGCTTTGCAATTCCATCACGTCGCGCGGAAAGGCGTTGGGGTCGCTCTCCAGCGTCCGCCGCATCGCCTGCGCGACGCGCTGGTCCGATCCCGGCGCACGGCCGAGGCCCAGGTCGATCCGCCCCGGGAACAGTGCGTCGAGCGTCCCGAACTGTTCGGCGATGATCAGCGGCGCATGGTTGGGCAGCATGATCCCACCCGCACCGACGCGGATCGTCTTCGTCGCCGCGGCGACATGGCCGATCACCACGGCGGTCGCCGCGCTGGCGATACCGCGCATGCCATGATGCTCCGCCACCCAATAGCGCTGGAAGCCCAGTGTCTCGGCGTGGCGCGCCAGGTCGGCGGCACGGCTGAGCGATTGCGAGACGGTGCCGCCTTCGACGACGGGCACCAGATCGAGCAGGGAAAAGCGTGTCATGCCACGAATATGGTTATGCGAGTGATCGCTCGCAATCATAGAGTGGCTTGTCCCGCCCCAAGCCAAAGCACGCCGCCCTTGCTTGTGCAGGGCCGCCGCCCCGCCTAGACGCGCGGCGATGCTGCCTGCGCTCGCCCATATCGACACCTGGATCTTCGATCTGGACAATACGCTCTATCCGGCGCGCGCGAACCTGTTCGCGCAGATCGACCAGCGGATGACCGATTATGTCGCGCGGCTTCTTGAGTTGCCGTGGGACGAGGCGCGCCGGCTCCAGAAGGACTATTTCCACCGCCACGGCACGACGCTGACCGGGCTGATGGCGGAACACCACGTCGATCCGCACGATTTCCTGGCCGATGTCCATGCGATCGAGATGGACGTGCTGGAGGCCGACGCTCCGCTCGCCGCCGCGATCGCGCAACTGCCCGGCCGCAAGCTCGTCTTCACCAACGGCGACAAGCCCTATGCGCTGCGCGTCCTCGACCGCCTGGGCCTGGGCGATGCGTTCGAAGCGGTGCACGACATCCACGCGATGGACCTGGTGCCCAAGCCGCACGCCTCGGCCTATGCCGGTCTCTGCGCCGCCTTCGGTATCGATCCCACCCGCGCGATCTTCTTCGAAGACATGGCGCGCAACCTCACGCCCGCCAAGGCGATCGGCATGACCACGGTCTGGATCGACAACGGCTCCGAACAGGGGCCGGAAGCGGCACGCGACCATATCGATTTCACCGTCCACGACCTCGCGCCGTGGCTGCAACATGTCATGGAGGCATCATGAGCCAGGATCTTCAGCCCATCATCGAGTCCGCGTGGGAGGCCCGCGCCGATCTGGGCTTCGGCACGATGGGTGACGTGCGCAACGCCGTCGACAGCGCCCTCGCGCTGCTCGACGCGGGCAAAGCGCGCGTCGCCGAACCGGACGGCAATGGCGGCTGGCGCGTCAACCAGTGGCTCAAGAAGGCGGTGCTGCTCTCGTTCCGCCTCAACGACAACAGCCTGATCGATAACGGCCCCGGCGCCGGCCATTGGTTCGACAAGGTGCCCTCGAAGTTCTCCGGCTGGAGCGAGGCGGAATTCCGCGCCGCCGGCTTCCGCGCCGTTCCCGGCAGCGTCGTGCGCCGTGGTGCCTATGTCGCCCCCGGTGCGATCCTGATGCCGAGCTTCGTCAACATCGGCGCCTATGTCGGCGAAGGCACCATGGTCGACACCTGGGCGACCGTCGGCAGCTGCGCGCAGATCGGCAAGAACGTCCATTTGTCGGGTGGCGCCGGCATCGGCGGCGTGCTCGAACCGCTCCAGGCCGACCCCGTCATCATCGGCGACGGCGCCTTCATCGGCGCGCGCGCTGAGGTCGCCGAGGGCGTCCGCGTCGGCGAAGGCGCGGTGCTGTCGATGGGCGTCTATCTCGGCGCCTCGACCAAGATCGTCGACCGTGAAACGGGCGAAGTCTTCAAGGGCGAAGTGCCGCCCTATGCGGTCGTCGTGCCCGGCTCGATGGGCGGCGGTGACGGCAAACCGTCCCTCTACTGCGCCGTCATCGTCAAGCGCGTCGACGCCCAGACGCGCAGCAAGACCAGCATCAACGACCTGCTGCGCGATTGAATTTCCACCCAACCCACTCCGTCATTCCCGCGAAGGCGGGAATCCAGACGCGCTATCGTCTCGATTCTATCGCTGACGTCAGAGGTTATGGATCCCCGCCTTCGCGGGGATGACGAATGGGGCGCACGGCCACCCCCGGTCGAATCAGCGTTGTACCCCGCCCCGCCAGCGTCTATCAGGCCCGTTATACACGTTAAACGGAAGGCTCCCATGTCCGACGCCAGCACGCTCCTCGACCGGGTTCTCGTCCTCGAAATGGTGCGTGTCACCGAAGCGGCGGCGATCGCCGCCTCGACGCTGACCGGGCGCGGCGACGAAAAGGCGGCGGATGCCGCGGCGGTCGAGGCGATGCGCGCTGCGCTCAACGAACTCGACATCGACGGCACCGTCGTGATCGGCGAGGGCGAGCGCGACGAGGCGCCGATGCTGTTCATCGGGGAAAAGGTCGGCAGCGGCAACGGCCCGGCGATCGACATCGCGCTCGATCCGCTCGAAGGCACGACGATCTGCGCCAAGGCCGGCCCCAACAGCCTCGCGGTGCTCGCCATCGCCGAAGCAGGCGGCCTGCTCAACGCGCCCGACGTCTATATGGACAAGATCGCGGTCGGCCCGGGCCTGCCCGCCGGCGTCATCGATCTCGACAAGTCGCCGACCGAGAATATCAAGGCGATCGCCGCGGCCAAGGGCGTGGCTCCCAACGAGATCATCGCCTGCGTCCTCGACCGCCCGCGCCACGAAGCGCTGATCGCCGAGCTGCGCAGCCTTGGCGTCGGCGTGATGCTGATCGGTGACGGCGACGTCGCGGGCGTCATCGCCACCGCCGATCCAGACACGACGATCGACGTCTACATGGGCTCGGGCGGCGCGCCGGAAGGCGTCCTCGCCTGCGCCGCGCTGCGCTGCGTCGGTGGCCAGTTCAAGGGCCGGCTGCTGTTCCGCAACGACGACGAACGCGCCCGCGCCCGCAAATGGGGCATCGCCGACCTCGACAAGCAGTACGACCTCGAGGAACTGGCCAAGGGCGACTGCATCTTCGCCGCGACCGGCGTCACCGACGGCTCGCTGCTCGAAGGCGTCAAGCGCCGCAAGGGCAAGATGACCACCGAAAGCGTCGTCATGCGCGCCTCCACCGGCACCGTCCGCTGGGTCAAGGGCGAACACCGCACGGCATAAAAGGGCAGGGGGGGAGGGACCCTTCTCCCTCCTCCGTTCGCCCTGAGCCTGTCGAAGGGCCGATCGCCCCGAGCACCGCCCATGCGTGTGGACAGCCGCCCTTCGACAGGCTCAGGCCGAACGGCGGCATGGGGACGGCTCCCCGCGCGCGCCAGGTGGCCCACGGCTTTCGCGCGCAAAGGCGTAGGGGACGCACAGCCGATATCGCGCGACAGCGCGCCTACACCCTCCCAAAGCATCGCGACCAACGCCGCCGCACCCGCGCCCCCTCCGCGTCCTCCGCGCCTCTGCGCGACCCCCCCCTTTTTCTTCGCGGCTTCGTGTCGTCGCGCGAACCAAAACCCCGCTCACCCCCCGTTCACCCGCCCGCCGCTAACCACCCGTCGCATGCCCGCCAGCGTCCGTCGTTTGCCCGTGACCCCGCCGCCCGGCCCGCCTATGATCGCTCGCGTGCCTGCCCTGAAGCGCCTCGTCATCGCCGCCGCCGCCAGCGTGCTGCTGGCCGCCCAGCCGGCCTATGCCCAGTCGATCCTGCGCGATGCCGAGACGGAGGCGATGTTCGCCGACATGTCCACGCCGCTGGTCAAGGCGGCGGGCCTGTCGCCGCGCGACGTCAAGGTCGTCCTCATCAACGACGATTCGATCAACGCCTTCGTCGCCGGCGGCCAGACCGTGTACGTCCATTCGGGCCTGCTCCAGGCGGCGACCAGCGCCAACCAGGTGCAGGGCGTCATCGCGCACGAACTGGGGCATATCGCCGACGGGCACGTCGTCCTCGCCGATGCCGGCATCAAGCCCGCGATGCACATCACGCTTCTGTCGATGGTCCTCGGCCTCGCCGCCGTCGCGGCCGGCGCGGGCGAGGCCGGGGCGGGGCTGATGGCGCTCGGCCAGCAGGCCGGCATGGGCAAGTACCTCTCGTTCAGCCGGACGCAGGAATCCTCCGCCGACGCCGCCGGCGCGCGCTTCCTCACCACCGCCGGGATCACGGGGAAGGGGATGCTCACCTTCTTCAAGACGTTGCAGCAGCAGGAATATCGCTACGGCGTCGAGAATATCGATCCGTTCATGCAGACCCACCCGCTGTCGGGCGAGCGTATCGCCAATCTGACCGCGGTGCTCACTGCCGCGCCGTCGTGGAACACGCCGCCCGATCCGGCGCTCGAGGAACGCTTCCGCCGCGTGAAGGCGAAGCTCGAAGGCTATGTCATGCCGCCCGAGCGGACGCTGCGCGACTTCCCCGACACCGACACCAGCATCTACGCGCATTACGCGCGCGCCTATGCCTATCATAAGGCCGGCTATCCCGACAAAGCCGACGCCGAATCGCTGGCGCTGATCAAGGCCAAGCCCGACGATCCCTATTTCCAGGAAATCCGCGGCCAGATCCTGCTCGAAGCCGGCAAGCCCGCCGACGCGATTGCGCCCCTGCGCGCCGCGACCGAAGGCTCGCGCAACAACCCGCTGATCGCCACCACCTTCGGCCACGCGCTGATCGCGACCGAGGACAAGACGCATTATTCCGAGGCGATCCGCGTGCTGCGCGTCGCCACCGGCCGCGACGATCAGAATCCCTTCGCCTGGTATCAGCTCGGCACCGCCTATGAACTGACCGGCGACACCGCGCGCGCCGCGCTCGCCACCGCGGAGCGTGCCAGCATGGACGGCGACATGCGCACCGCCGCGCAAAGCGCGCGCTACGCGCTCGCCAATATTCCGAAAAACACGCCCGACTGGATTCGGGCGCAGGACATCGCCATGGCCGCGCAGAACGACATGGACGACAACCCCAAGAAATATAAGAAGAGATGACCCGATACACTTTCCCGCTGATCGCGGCTCTCGGTGCCGTGATCGGCGCCGGCGCCGTCTGGAGCTACGATCGCTTCGCCTCGCCGGGCGGCCCCGACCAGGCGCGGATCGAGCGCGTCGTCCACGACTATGTCCTCAGCCATCCCGAGATCATCCCGCAGGCGATGCAGAAGCTGCAGGACCAGCAATCGGGCCAGGCCGTCGCCGCCAACCGCCGCGACATCGAAACACCGTTCGGCAGCGCCTGGGCGGGCAATCCCAAGGGCGACGTGACGCTGGTCGAATATTTCGACTATAATTGCGGCTATTGCCGCGCCTCGCTGCCGATGATCGCCGACCTCATCAAGCGCGATCCCAAGCTGCGCGTCGTCTATCGCGACCTGCCGATCCTGTCCGACGAAAGCCGCGTCGCCGCCCGCGCCAGCCTGCTCGCGGCGCAGCAGGGCAAGTTCCAGGCCTTCCACGACGCGCTCTATGCCGGCGGCCCGGTCAGCGATGTTTCGATCCAGGCGGCGGCGACGAAGGCGGGCGTCAGCCTGTCGGGCCTGCAAAGCCCCGTCGTCACCGCCGAAATCGCCAAGAACATGCAGACCGCGGTCAAGCTCGGCATGAACGGCACCCCCAGCTGGGTCGTCGGCGACCGCATCCTCTCCGGCGCGCTGCCGATCGAGGAGATCGAAAAAGCGATCGCTGCGGCGCGGGCGCGGTAGGCGGACCGGCCGTCGCATTAGCACTTTGTCAAAGTCCGGAATGCTAGTCCTGTCGAAAGGACAATTCATGACGGTCTTCAAGCGCTTGCATTTCGACCGGTCGCTATCCCAGCGGTTCACGGCACCGCGAACGATCCTGATGGCGACGCTCGCGATCGTCCTTGCGCAGCTGACCGCCTACGCCCTGATCCACGCCAGTCGTGAACAGCGGACCAGGTTCGATGCGCATGCCGCCGCGCTCGCCGATCTGTCGCGTGCTTTGTCCAACGCCGAGGATGCGCTCCACAACGTCGCGGGCGTCCGCCACGACGGCAAGGCGATCGCGCAATTCTACACCTCGCTCCGCGACGTCGAAACGATCGTACCGCGCCTGCGCATCGATCAGCGCAGCTATGCGCTGGATCCGGGCATCCATGGCGAAATCCACACGCTCGTGCAGGGGTGGCGCCGCACCGTCGCCGCCTATGAAACGCACGATGACGCGCGCGCGGTCGGTATCCTCACGCTGCCCGCTGCCGAACGGGCGATGGAGGAAGTGCAGGCATCGGTCGGGCGGGCGATCGATCGCAGCCGGGCGGATGCCGCGGCCGCATCGCAGCGCATCTGGATGATCTTCAACCTGTTGTTCTGGTTTCAGATCGCGTCGGTGATCCTGCTCGCGCTGGCGATCGGCCGGTCCTACCGCCGCGTGATCGCCGAATCGCGCGGCCGCCTGGATGCGATGACCAGCGAAGCGGCGACCCGGCGTCGGCTGGAGCTGCTGTTCGGCATGCACGACATGCTGCAGGCGGCGGAGGATCATCGCGACGCGAACCTGATCCTGTCGGCGACCGCGTCGCAGCTCGCGCCGAGCGTGCTGGGCGCGCTGTACGTCTTCAACAATTCGGGCGACCGGCTGCATTTGTCCACCCAATGGGGCGATGCGCGCGCCGACCAGCTGTTGCCGATGACGATCACGCCTAACGAATGCTGGGCGCTGAAGCGGGGCAAGCCGCACGTCAACGGCGATGGCGACCAGTCGCTGCGCTGCATGCATGCGCACCATGGCGCGTCGGCCTCGATCGAGGTGCCGATGATCGCGCGCGGCAACATCCTCGGCATGCTGGTGATGGTCGCCCCGGAAGGCGAGTCCGCCGACACCGGCGAACTGCGCCTCGTCGCCACCGCGCTTGCCGATGGCATGTCGCTCGCGCTGTCGAACATCGCGCTGCGCGAACGCCTGCGCACCCAGGCGCTGCGCGACGGGCTGACCGGCCTGTATAATCGCCGCTATATGGAGGACGCGCTCGAACGGCTGTTCGACGGAAACGGCCCCGCCGCGCCCGCTTCGTCGATCATCATGATCGATCTCGATCACTTCAAGACCATCAACGACGAACACGGGCACGCCGTCGGCGACAATATCTTGCGCGACGTCGGCCCGCTGCTGCTGGTCGGCCTGCGCAAGACCGACGTCGCCTGTCGCTATGGCGGCGAGGAACTCGTCGTCGTCCTGCCCAATTGCGATCACGACCACGCCGTCGCCCGTGCCGAGGTGATCCGAAGCCGGATCGCCGAGCTGTCGAGCGCCTATAATTTCCCGATTTCGGCATCGCTCGGCGTCGCCACGTCGGAACGGCACGGCCGCACGATCCCGGCGCTGATGGCCGCCGCCGACGCCGCGCTTTACGACGCCAAATCCGCGGGCCGCAACCGGGTGATGAGCGCCGACCGCGCCCGCGACGCGATGGCGGATATCCCCCTCGCGGCTGAATGACGGACGGGCGCCGATCGCAGACGCATCGGTGCCCCCCTTTTTCCAGTCGCTTGAGCACCCTATCTCCCGCCGCACCAAGGGGGCGCATCAATGCCGGAACCGATCCTCGCCGTGTCCGGCGTGTCCAAAACCTATAAGGGCGGCTTCACCGCCCTCCACAGCGTCGACCTGACGATCAACAAGGGCGAAATCTTCGCGCTGCTCGGCCCCAACGGCGCCGGCAAGACGACGCTGATCAGCATCATCTGCGGCATCGTCACGCCGTCCACCGGCACGATCCACGTCGCCGGGCACGACGCCATCACCGACTATAAGGCCGCGCGCCGCCGCATCGGCCTCGTGCCGCAGGAACTGTCGGTCGACATGTTCGAAACCGTGCTCGCCACCGTCACCTTTTCGCGGCGGTTGTTCGGCCGCTCGGGCCACAGCGCCTATATCGAACAGATCCTTCGCGATCTGTCGCTCTGGGACAAGCGCGATGCCAAGATCATGGAGCTGTCGGGCGGCATGAAGCGCCGCGTGCTGATCGCCAAGGCGCTGGCGCACGAACCCGAGATTCTGTTCCTTGACGAACCCACCGCCGGCGTCGACGTCGCGCTACGCCGCGACATGTGGAAGCTGGTTCACGGCCTGCGGGAACGCGGCGTCACCATCATCCTGACGACGCATTATATCGAAGAGGCCGAGGAAATGGCCGACCGCGTCGGCGTCATCAACAAGGGGCAGCTGCTGCTGGTCGACGAGAAATCGGCGCTGATGAAGAAGCTGGGCAAGCGCGAACTTGACCTTACTCTGGTCGAACCGCTGTCGGCGGTGCCCGACGGCCTCGACCGCTGGCACCTCAGCCTCGAAAACGACGGCAAGACGCTGCGCTACGTCTTCGACGCGACCGAGGAGCATACCGGCATCCCCTCGCTCCTGCGCGAACTCTCCGCACGCGACATTGCGTTCAAGGACCTCGAAACCTCGAAATCGAGTCTCGAGGACATCTTCGTCGACCTGGTGGGCGAGCGGGCATGAGCGCGCAAAACACCGTCGTCGGCGCGACTTTTGTGACTTTCCGAAAGGCGGGGCGCGCATGAATCTCCACGGCGTCTGGGCGATCTATCGCTTCGAAATGGCCCGCGCATTGCGCACGCTCTGGCAGAGCCTCGTCGCGCCGGTGTTGACGACCAGCCTCTATTTCATCGTCTTCGGCGGCGCGATCGGCAGCCGGATGCAGACGGTGGACGGGGTGGGCTATGGCAGCTTCATCGTGCCGGGGCTCATCATGCTCAGCCTGCTCACGCAGAGCGTCGGCAATGCGTCGATCGGCATCTATTTCCCCAAATTCACCGGCACGATCTTCGAACTGCTCTCCGCCCCCGTCTCGGCGATGGAGATGGTGCTGGGCTATGTCGGCGCGGCGGCGACCAAGTCGGTCGTGCTGGGGATCATCATCCTCGTCACCTCCGCCTTCTTCGTGCCGATCCGCGTCGATCATCCCGCCGCGATGGTGGCGTTCCTATTGCTCACCGCGGTCGCGTTCAGCCTGTTCGGCTTCATCCTCGGCATCTGGGCCAAGAGCTTCGAACAATTGAACTTCGTGCCGATGCTGCTGATCACCCCGCTGACGTTCCTGGGCGGCAGCTTCTATTCGATCGACATGCTGCCCCAGCCCTGGCGGACGGTCAGCCTGTTCAACCCGGTCGTCTATCTGGTCAGCGGCTTCCGCTGGAGCTTCTTCGGCAAGGGCGACGTCGACATCGCCGTAAGCCTCGGCGTCACATTGGGCTTCCTCATCCTCTGCCTCGCCATCATCGCCTGGATCTTCAAAAGCGGCTGGCGCCTGAAGAACTGACTCCGTCACCCCGGGCTTGACCCGGGGTCCCGCTTCCTCCGCAGTATCGGGATCAGCGGGACCCCGGCTCTTCGGCCGGGGTGACGGATAGGGACGTCAATCCGCCGCCCGCACCCGCGATGCCACCCACGGCCGCAGCACGAGTGCGTTGAGGTCGACCAGCGCATGCACCGCGATCGCCACCCACAGGCTGCCGGTCCCCATGTACAGCGCCGCGAGCAGCGCACCGCCAATCAGGTTCGCCGCCATCCCGGCACAGCCCTGATAGCGGTGCATCGCGGCAAAGGCGGCGGTGCCCACGCCCATCCCCACCGCGCCCGACCCGCAGGCCAGCGTCACGATCAGCGGGAGCCACAGGCGGAAGAACAGCTCCTCCGTCACCCCCGCCGATATCGCCAGAACCGCCGCCGGCCACAGATCGCCGTCGCGCCGCGGCAGCAGCGAGCTGGCATCGCCGATCGTCCACGGCCCGCGCCCGCGCCGCGCCCGCCACCAGGTCAGCGCCAGCCCCAGCGCGCTACCGCCTGCCAGCCCCAGCGCGATCGTCGTCGCCGAAATAGCCCCCGGCGGCAGACCGAGTGTCTGCGCCAGCGGTAGGAAAGCTAGCGGCACGCCGCCGATCGCCCCCAGACCCCCGATCGCCGCCAGCCCCAGCAATGCCGGCAGGCCGTACCCCAGCCACAGCCCCGACGCCCAGCGCAGGTGGCGCGCGGCAAAGCCGATCCGCCACCCCGCCATCAACTGCCCGCGCCACAGGATCAGCGCCTGATAGCCCAATGTCAGGACGAGGAGGATCGCGACCAGCATCGCCGCCGCCTATCGGTTCGTGCCCCTTCGCACCAGTCCGCCCGCCCACAGGCTGGCAAGCGCGGCCAAAGCCGTGTAGATGCGCGCTCCAGTCTATGGCGTCCGATCCCCCCCGCACCAGCCGATTCACCGCCTTCCGCGACGCCGGCGGCGTGCGTGGCCTCGTCAGCCGCTCGTGGGGCCGCTGGTGGGTGAAGGGGCTTGCCATCCTCGCCGTGCTGGCGGTCGCCGGATACGGTGTGGTGTGGGTGACGGTGCTGCGGCAATTGCCCTCGGTCGATCAGCTGCGCAGCTACGAACCGCCGTTGCCCACCAACGTGCGCGGCGCGGATGGCGCGCCGATCCAGTCCTACGCCCGCGAACGCCGCGTCGAGCTGAGCTACGCCGAATATCCGCCGCTGCTCGTCCGCGCCTTCCTGGCGGCGGAGGACAAGACCTTCTTCGAACACCATGGCGTCGACTATCCGGGCCTCGGCGGCGCGGTGATCGATTACGTGCGCAAGTTCGGCACCGGCCGCCGCGCCAAGGGCGGATCGACCATCACGCAACAGGTCGCCAAGAATCTGCTGATCGGCAACGAATATTCGCCGACGCGCAAGTTCAAGGAAGCGATCCTTGCCTATAAGATCGAGGACACGCTCACTAAGCCGCAGATCCTGGAGCTGTACCTCAACCAGATCGCGCTGGGCCGGAACGCCTTTGGCGTCGAGGCGGCGAGCCATGCCTATTTCGACAAGGAACTGAACGAGCTCGATCTCGCGCAGCTCGCCTATCTCGCGATCCTGCCCAAGGGGCCGTCGAACTACGATCCCGTCCGCCACGCCGATCGCGCGCTCGCCCGCCGCAATTACGTGCTCGGCGAGATGCTGAAGAACGGCTTCATTACGCAGGCCCAGCACGACCAAGCGGTGTCCGAACCGCTTGGCACCATCCTGCGCCGCACGCCGAAATACGAACGCGTCGGCGGCTATTTCGTCGAAGAGGTCCGCCGCCAGCTGATCGACAAGTTCGGCGAGACCGAGCGCGATGGCCCGTTCAGCGTCTACGCCGGCGGCCTGTGGGTGCGCACCAGCCTCGACACGCGGCTGCAGGACCTTGCGGCGCAAGCGTTGCGCGACGGCCTGCTCCGCTACGATTCGGGGCGCGGTTGGTCCGGTCCGCTGCGCCACGTCGACCTCGACGACGCGGACGGCTGGCTGCAGCCTTTGCTCAACACCAACATCGGCCTCGACTATAAGGATTGGCGCGCGGCGATCGTGATCTCACGCGAGGGTGACGCGTGGCAGATCGGGTTCGCCGACGGCAAGACCGGCACGCTGTCGCGCGGCGCGGCGCAGATGCCCGTCCGGGGCAAGGGCGGCACCGCCTTCGCCGCGCTGAAGGCCGGCGACATCATCGCCGTCGCGCCGCAAGGTAGCAGCTACGCCATCCGCTCGGTGCCGAAGATCAGCGGCGGCTTCGTCGTCGAAGAGCCGCAGACCGGCCGCGTCCTAGCGATGCAGGGCGGGTTCGACAGCCGCTTGCAGGCGTTCAATCGCGCGACGCAGGCGATGCGTCAGCCCGGATCGACCATCAAGCCGATCGTCTATTCTGCCGCGCTGGAAAACGGCATGACGCCCGCCAGCATCATCGTCGACGGCCCGTTCTGCGTCTACCAGGGCGCGCGTCTGGGGCAGAAGTGCTTCCGCAACTTCGGCAATTCGCGCGGGGCGGGGCCGCACACGATGCGCTGGGGCATCGAACAGTCGCGCAACCTGATGACCGTCCGCGCCGCCGCGACCACCGGCATGCCGCGCGTCGTCGACGTCATGAAGCGGATGGGCGTCGGCGATTACCAGCCCTATCTCGCCAATGCGCTGGGCGCGGGCGTCACCACCGTCAGCCGCATGGTCAACGCCTACGCGACGCTCATCAACCAGGGCCGCGCCCATGCACCCACGCTGATCGACTTCGTGCAGGACCGCCACGGCAAGGTGATCTGGCCGGAGAATTGGCGCGGCTGCGACGGCTGCAACGCGCCCGACTATAATGGCAAACCGATGCCGCGCCCCGGCGACCGCACGCGCCAGGCGATCGACCCGCTCACCGCCTATCAGATGGTCCACATCACCGAAGGCGTCATCCAGCGCGGCACCGCCGTCGTGCTGCGCGACCTCGACCGGCCGATGATGGGCAAGACCGGCACGACGACCGGGCCGACGGACGTCTGGTTCGTTGGCGGCACGCCGCAGTTCATCGGCGGCCTCTACGTCGGCTACGACACGCCCTCGAACCTCGGCGGCTATGCGCAGGGCGGCACCTTCGCCGCGCCGATCTTCAAGGAATTCGCGGTCAAGGCCTATGAGGGGCTCGACAAGATCCCGTTCCGCGCCCCCGCCGGCATCCGCATGGTCCGCATCGATCGCGCCACCGGTCGCCCGGTCTACGGCACCTTCCCGACCGACACCGATCCCAAGGCGGCGGTGATCTGGGAAGCGTTCAAGCCGCAGAGCGAGCCGCGCCGCGCGATCCATCGCGGGCCCACCCCCGCCGCGACCGCCACCGCCGCCGCTCCGCAACGCGCCACCAGCACGCAGCGCGACAGCGATTTCTTGCAAAGGGAAGGCGGAATCTACTAGCGAACATTCTGTTCGTTATCCCAGCGCCGGCTGGGATCTTCCTCGTGGGGCACCATCTTTGCCGCATGAGATGCCAGCCTTCGCTGGCATGACGTTTGGTTTTGGAGAAGTTTCATGCGCGCCGAAGCGCAGTCCCACGTCGACCGTATCAATGACGCGCTGGCGCTGCTGCGCCGGTTCCTCGATTGGGACCGCGCGCTGCGCCGCCTCGACGAGCTGAACGCGCGCGTCGAGGACCAGGCGCTGTGGAACGACCCCAAGGCCGCGCAGGAGGTCATGCGCGAACGCCGCCGCCTGGACGAGGCGATCACCGCCACCCGCGCCATCCAGTCCGAGATGGACGACACCGTCGAACTCATCGAGATGGCCGAGGCCGAGGGCGACACCGCGATGGAGCAGGAGGGCGTCGAGGCGCTCGCTGCGCTGGCGGAACGCGCCGACCACGACAAGATCCAGGCGCTGCTGGCGGGCGAGGCCGACGCCAACGACACCTATATCGAAATCAACTCGGGCGCCGGTGGCACCGAGAGCCAGGACTGGGCGGGCATGCTCCAGCGCATGTACACGCGCTGGGCCGAACGCCGCGGCATGAAGGTCGAGTTGATCGACTATCACGCCGGCGAACAGGCGGGCATCAAGTCCGCGACATTGCTGGTGAAGGGCGAGAACGCCTATGGCTATGCCAAGACCGAAAGCGGCGTCCATCGCCTCGTCCGCATCAGCCCGTATGACAGCGCCGCACGCCGCCACACCAGCTTCTCCAGCGTCTGGGTCTATCCGGTGATCGACGACAATATCGTCGTCGATTACAATGAAAGCGACCTGCGCATCGACACCTATCGCGCGTCGGGCGCCGGTGGCCAGCACATCAACACCACCGATTCGGCGGTGCGCATCACGCACATCCCCACCGGCATCGTCGTGCAGTGCCAGAACCAGCGGTCGCAGCACAAGAACAAGGCTGAGGCGTATAACCAGCTGCGCGCGCGCCTGTACGAACTGGAACTGCAGAAGCGCGAACAGGCCGCCAACGCCGAAAACGCCACCAAGACCGACATCGGCTGGGGCCACCAGATCCGCAGCTATGTCCTCCAGCCGTATCAGCTGGTGAAGGACCTGCGCACCGGCACCACCTCCACCGCGCCCGGCGACGTGCTCGACGGCGCGCTCGATCCCTTCATGGCTGCCGCGCTTTCGCAGCGCGTGACGGGCGAGAAGGTCGACGTGGAGGACGTGGATTGATCCGGCCCCGGGCCCGCGCCATCGCCGCCGCCACGGGGCTGTGCCTCGTCGCGTCCGCGTGCGACGGGTCCAAGCCGCTGCTGAAGCGCGACGACGCGCCCAGCCAGTTTCCGGTTGCCGACCGCCCCGTCGCGCATATCGTCTCGGCCCGCTGGTCGAACGAAGAGGCGCGCGATCGCCTCAACGAAGCGTCGGAGGTGATGGACAAGGCCGGCATCGCCAAGGGCATGACCGTCGCCGACATCGGCGCGGGCGAGGGCTATTACACCATCCGCCTCGCGCAACGCGTCGGCGAACACGGCCGCGTGCTGGCCGAGGATATCGTCGCCAGCGTCCGCGATGCTTTGGCGGAACGCGTCGCCCGTGAAGACCTCGAAAACGTCGCCGTCCGCCTCGGCACCCCCGCCGACCCCAAGCTACCCCCGGCGAGCTTCGACCGCGTCCTCATGGTCCACATGTACCATGAGATCGAACAGCCCTACGAATTCCTCTGGCGCCTCAGGCCCTCGCTCAAGCCCGAGGGCCTGGTCGTCGTCGTCGACGCCAACCGCCAGACCAAGAACCACGGCACGCCGCCTGCGCTGCTGAAGTGCGAGTTCGAGGCGGTCGGCTACCGCCAGGTCGCGATGACCGACATGCCGTCGGCGGGCGGCTACATGGCGACGTTCAAGGCGGTCGGCCCAAGGCCGGAGCCCGAGGCGATCAAGCCGTGTGTGATGCGGGATTGAGCGGGTCCCGATGCTATTAAACCTCTGACGACCTAGTTTACTTAGCACTGGTGTGTTTGGATAAGTGGGCGTGACGTGTGACCCCCTTTTTCTCGCCATCTTTGGCGTCAAGAGTGCTGGCATCCCAAGGGCTGAGCAATCTATGGCAAATTTGAGTCGAAAATTTCGACGTTCGGGTCAAAGAAAGCCGCCGAATACTCGGCCCCAAGTGCGGCGTCTCCCCGCAAAATTCGAAGAGAAAATGAGTCGCCTTGCAGTGCTCGGCGGTTTTGCAAATCATGTATCGATGAATTTAGCCGGACTGCCTACTACGAAAAACGGCGAGCTAGCCTCGATGGTTTTCGCAAAAAGTTGTGCGCATGCCCGTTCGATCGGAGCGATAGCGATCGAATCTCCGATGTTTGATCATCATGCAATTATGTCCTTGGCAAGGATGATATTAGAGGCATCGACAATGATCGCTTATCTTTTGGATCCCGTTGATGAGGAGCAGCAGCGGTTTCGATACACCGTCTTAAAATTACACGATACTGTTAACCGCTTAAAGCTGCTGAGGGGGTTCGGTGCTGAGGCAGATGATTTGCGTCGGGGAAGAGATGAGCTAAAACTAGAGATTGTTAGTAGCTCAGCTTTCAGTGAACTTGCCGAGGATCGCAAGAAGAGAGTGCTGAGTGGTGAGGAGATTTACGTTATTGGAATGCGTGCGGTATCTAAAAAAATTATGGGATGGAATGAAGAGAACTTTTCTTCAGTATACGCATATTTGTCTGCGCACGCGCATTCTTCGCCTATGAGCTATATGAGAATGAGAGAGCATGAGATAGATTACTATTTCCCAAGCGAAGCTCAATATGACATACTGTCTTTGTCGATGGAAGTTGCGGAGGCTTGTTTGAGGAGGTCTATGCTGCGTATGATCGATTGTCATCCAGAGAGAATAGATGATTATAATATCCACTTGCTGAAAGATGCCAGAGAAGATGATGGGCGCTGCCCATTTTTTATGACATAACGGCTGTGTAAATTCCCTTCCAATTTCACCCCACCCGCCCCACATACCATCTCATGCCGCGAGCGCTTTGCCCCGCTGCCCCCTTCCAGTCTCCGGTTCGAACATTCGGGTCTCCGATCCCGCATGTTACGTATCGTCCACATCGTCCACTTTGGAACCTGCGGTACGGCCCGCCGCGCCCGAATCCGCACCCGATTCACACCATCCCGAGCGCGCGCAGGCTGGTGATGCGGTCGCCCGCCAGGATCAGATGGTCGAGCAATTCCACCTCCACCGCCGTGCACACGCGGGCGAGCGCGCGGGTGTAGGCGAGGTCGGCGGGGCTGGGGGTGGCGTCGCCGCTCGGGTGGCCGTGGCCCAGGATCAGCGCGGCGGCGTCATGCGCCAGCGCGCCCGCGATCACCATGCGCAGCGACAGCGCGACCGACGCCCGCCCGCCGCCGACATCGATGCGGCCCAGAAGCCTCCGTTTCGGATCGAGATTCAACACCGCCGCGCGCTCCACCGCGCCCTCCGCCAACCCGGCGAACAGCCGCGCCGCCGTCGCGACGCCGGTCACCACAGGGGCGGGGGCCGCAGCGGGCGAGGGGGCCATAACCGGGAAGGGGGGCGTCGTCGTCACGCTTATGTCCTGTCACGCCGCGCCGTGCCGTGCAGCGTCCCGCGCATCCGTTTCGGAGCAAGTCCCGCCGGGGTGGCGACTCGCACCCGCCTCCGCTACCCAGCGGGGATGCGCCAATATCTCGACCTCATGGACCGCGTGCTCACCAGCGGTGCCGAGCAGATGGACCGGACCGGCACCGGCACGCTCTCCGTCTTCGGCGCGCAGATGCGCTTCGATCTGCGCCAGGGCTTCCCCGTGCTCACCACCAAGAAGCTGCACCTGCGCTCGATCATCATCGAACTGCTTTGGTTTCTGCGTGGGCAGACCAACGTGCGCTGGTTGCAGGAGCAGCGGGTGAGCATCTGGGACGAATGGGCGGACGAAGCGGGCGAACTCGGCCCCGTCTACGGCAAGCAGTGGCGCGATTGGGATGCGGGCGACGGCCGCCACATCGACCAGATCGCCGAGCTGATCCAGCAGATCAAGACGCAGCCCGCCTCGCGCCGCCAGATCGTCTCGGCGTGGAATCCGGGCGAGCTGCACGCCATGGCGCTCGCGCCGTGCCATTGCCTGTTCCAGACGCATGTCGCCAACGGCCGGCTGTCGCTGCAACTCTATCAGCGCTCCGCCGACATCTTCCTCGGCGTGCCGTTCAACATCGCCAGCTATGCGCTGCTCACCCACATGCTCGCGCAGCAATGCGGGCTGGAGGTCGGCGAGTTCATCTGGACCGGCGGCGATTGCCACCTCTACACCAACCACCTCGACCAGGCGCGCCTGCAGCTGACCCGCCAGCCCGGCCCGCTGCCCCGCCTCGAAATCCTGCGCACGCCGCCCGCGATCGATCAGTACGAATACGAAGACTTCGTCCTGCACGATTATTCGGCGCAACCGCACATCAAGGCCGCCGTGTCGGTATGATGACCTTCCACCTCGCGCGTGCCGACAATGGCGTCATCGGCCGCGACGGGCAGCTCCCCTGGCGGCTGCCCGCCGATCTGAAGCGCTTCAAGGCGCAGACGATGGGCCGCGCGATGGTGATGGGGCGGAAAACGTTCGAAAGCTTCCCGTCGCCCTTGCCGGGCCGCCGCCACATCGTCCTGACCCGCGATCCCGCCTGGGCCGCCGAGGGCGCCGAAGTGGCGCACACCCCTGCCGCCGCACTGGCGCTGGCGGGCGAGGACGTCGCGGTGATCGGCGGCGCGGAGGTCTTCGCGTTGTTCCTTCCGCAGGCCGACCGCATCGAGCTGACCGAAGTCCACGGCGACTACACCGGCGACGCCACCGTCCCTCCGTTCGACGGCTGGCGTGAGGTGGCCCGCGAGGATCACCCCGCCGAGGGCGACCGCCCCGCGTACAGCTTCGTGACGCTCGTCCGCCCCGACGCGGCGCACTGAAGGCACCGCCATCGCTTGACGCGGCGGCGATCCGTTTCCACTGGTAGCCGGTGGGTCATTCACGCGCTTCGTGCGTTGGGGGTGGCTGCCTTTTGCCTCGCTTCGAAAACGGTGCCCCGACCCGATGACCGACATTCCCAACACCCAGCCTGACAGCCGCGAAACCACGATCCTCGACGCCCCCGACAAGATGGTCGGCGTCCGCGACCTGTTCGGCATCGACAGCGACATGGAAGTGCCGGCGTTCAGCGAGGCGGACGAACGCGTCCCCGATCTCGACCCCGCCTATGTCTTCGATCCCGACACCACGCTGGCGATCCTGGCGGGTTTTGCCCACAACCGCCGCGTGATGGTGCAGGGCTATCACGGCACCGGCAAGTCGAGCCATATCGAACAGGTCGCCGCGCGCCTCAACTGGCCGTGCATCCGCATCAACCTGGACGCGCATATCAGCCGTATCGACCTGATCGGCCGCGACGCCATCGTCCTGAAGGACGGGCAGCAGGTGACCGAGTTCCGCGAGGGCCTGCTTCCCTGGGCGCTCCAGACGCCGACCGCGCTCGTCTTCGACGAATATGATGCGGGCCGCCCCGACGTGATGTTCGTGATCCAGCGCGTGCTGGAGACCGAGGGCAAGCTGACTCTGCTCGACCAGAATCGCGTCATCCGCCCGAACAAATGGTTCCGCCTGTTCGCGACCGCCAATACGGTCGGCCTTGGCGACACGAGCGGCCTGTATCACGGCACGCAGCAGATCAACCAGGGCCAGATGGACCGCTGGAACATCGTCGTGACGCTCAACTACCTGCCCGCCGCGACCGAGGCGCAGATCGTGCTCGCCAAGTCGGGCGAATACGACAAGCCCGAAGGCAAGAAGCAGGTGGATAACATGGTCCGCGTCGCCGACATGACGCGCAAGGGCTTCATCAACGGCGACATCTCGACCGTCATGAGCCCGCGCACCGTCATCACCTGGGCGCAGAACACGCTGATCTTCGGCGACGTCGGCTTCGCGTTCCGCCTGTCGTTCCTCAACAAGTGCGACGAGAACGAACGGCCGCTGGTGGCGGAATATTACCAGCGCGTCTTCGGCAAGGACCTGCCGGAGAGCGTGGTGGGAAAGGCTTGATCGGCCGGGTGGGCTAACCTACTTAGTCCATCCACTGGAGATACACGATGGCAGAGGCCGACCCGCAGAAGACGTTCAACGTCCACGAGGCGAAGACGCAGTTTTCGAAGCTGGTCGACCGCGCCCATGCTGGCGAGGAGATCATCGTCGCCAAGGCCGGCGTTCCTTACGCGAAATTGGTGCCGATCGAACCCGTTGCGAAGCGCAGGCGGCAACCGGGGCGGTGGAAAGACCTGAAGCTTTCGTATGACGACATCATGGCGCCGTGTTTTACGCGGGCGGAGCTCGACGAGATCGAGAACGCCAGTGTCTTCCCGCCCCACGCCTGATGCGGCTGCTGCTCGATACCCACGCCCTGCTTTGGTGGTGGCTCGCCGATCCGGCTCTGCCGCCGCGTGCCGCGGCCGCAATTGAGGATGGGGATAACCTCGTCTTCGTCAGCGCCGCAACCGCTTGGGAGATTGCGACCAAGGTACGGAAAGGACAGCTGGCGGCGATGCGTGATCGGCTTGAGCGTTTCGAAGAAGACGTCGTTGCGGATGGATTTCACACCTTGCCCGTCACGATGATCCACGGGCTGAAGGGCGGGGCGCTGCATGGCGCGCACAAGGATCCTTTCGATCGCATATTGGCGGCGCAAGCATTGTTGGAGAATATGGTGCTGGTGACGTGCGATCGCGAAATGGCGGCGTTCGGATGCGAGACGCTGTGGTAATGGCTAACGAAACCCCTCTCGACCAATTCAAGGCGGTCCTGTCCGGCACGGCGCGGGCGATTGCGGAGGAACCGGAGGTGGAGCTCGCCTTCACGGCCGATGCGCCTTCGCAGTCGGGCAAACATATCAAGATTCCGATGCCCGCGCGCGCGCTGCCGGCGGAGCAGGTGGCGGAGGCGCGTGGCTTCGCCGACGGGTTCGCGCTGCGGCTGAAGCATCACGACAGTGCGATGCACCTGCGCCACGCCCCCGCCGAGGCGGTGGCGCGTGCGGTGTTCGACGCGGTCGAGAGTGCGCGCGTCGAGGCGCTGGGCAGCCGCGGCTATGCGGGCATCGCCGACAATCTGGGCCATGCGCTCGACGTGCGGCTGCGCGCCGATCCGATCACCCGCGCCCGCACGCGCGAAGAGGTGCCGCTGTCGACCGCGCTGTCGCTGATGGTGCGCGAGGCGCTGACCGGCCAGCAGGCACCCGCCGCCGCTGCGCCCGGCCTGGCGCTGGTGCGCGACTGGATCGAGCAGCGCACCGATCTGTCCGGCCTTGCGCTCGCGCTCGACGACCAGCGCGCCTTCCAGTCCCTCGCGATGAAGATGCTCGCCGAGCTGGAGCTGATCGAGGGCGAGGTGAAGCCCGAGGAGGCGGACGACGGCGGGTCGGAGGACGAGGGCACCGACGACCAGCAGCAGGACGAGGGCGAGGACAGCGAGGACGAAGACGCCGGCCAGGGCGAAGGCCAGGTCGATGCGCGCGGCGAACAGCAGCAGTCGGACAGCGACGATAGCGAGGGCGAAGAGTTCGGTGAGGACTCGATGGACGACCTCGACGGCGAGGCGGGCGAAGACGGCGACGACGGCACGCAGCCCGTCCGCCCCAACCGCCCGAGCGGCGACTACATGCCGCAGTTCGATTACAAGCCGTGGACGACGCAGTTCGACGAGGTGATCGCGGCGACCGATCTGTGCGACGCGGACGAACTGGCGCGGCTGCGCGGCTATCTCGACCAGCAACTGGCGCATCTGCAATCGGCGGTGTCGAAGCTCGCCAACCGGTTGCAGCGCCGCCTGATGGCGCAGCAGTCGCGCAGCTGGGACTTCGACCAGGACGAGGGCATGCTGGACGCCGCGCGGCTCGCCCGCGTCGTCGTCAACCCGACGCAGTCGCTGAGCTACAAGATCGAGCGCGAGACGGATTTCCGCGACACCGTCGTCACGCTGCTGATCGACAATTCAGGGTCGATGCGCGGCCGCCCGATCGGCATCGCCGCGATCAGTGCGGACATCCTCGCCCGCACGCTGGAGCGCTGCGGCGTGAAGACCGAGATACTCGGCTTCACCACCCGCGCCTGGAAGGGCGGGCAGAGCCGTGAGACGTGGCTTGCGGCCGGACGCCCGCCGCAGCCGGGCCGCCTCAACGACATCCGCCACATCGTCTACAAGAAGGCGGACGAACCGTGGCGGCGCGCGCGCAACAACCTCGGCCTGATGATGCGCGAGGGGCTGCTGAAGGAGAATATCGACGGCGAGGCGCTGCTGTGGGCGCACAACCGCCTGATTGCGCGGCCTGAGGATCGCCGCATCCTGATGGTCATCAGCGACGGCGCGCCGGTCGACGATTCGACGCTTTCGGTCAATTCGGGCAGCTACCTCGAACGGCACCTCCGCCAGGTCATCGGCTGGATCGAGGGCAAGAGTCCGGTCGAACTCGTTGCGATCGGCATCGGCCACGACGTCACGCGCTACTACGCACGCGCCGTCACGATCATGGATGCCGAACAGCTGGGCGGCACGATCATCGAACAGCTCGCGGCGCTCTTCGATACGCCGTGAGGATGGCCGGGGGAGGGCATTTCGGCCATGGATCGAGCGCGGCGTCGCAGCCGCGCTGGTGATCCTGGCGGGCTTGGCGGCGGTGCCGTCGCTGATGATCGCGTTTGTCGGCCTGTTCGCCTTCGATGCACCCGACGCGACGGCGCACGTCCTGCCCTATGTGATGGCCGTGCTGTATTTCTCGGCACCGCTGCTCGTCGCGACGGGCGGCGTCCTCGCGTTGTCGAGCGTGGTCGCCCCGGGTTGGCGGCGAACCGCATCCGCCGTCGCCTGTCTGGCGTTCCCGGTGGGTGTGCTGCTGTGGTCGGGGACGTTGCTTCGGCACTAACGGTATGACGGACGGTCAGCCCGGCAAGCGCCAGTGGACGGTGTGGGTGTAGACGCCGGCGATCAGCTGACCCTGCGCGTCCGTGGCGGGCTGGAAGTGTGCGCGGCGGGACAGACGCTGGCAGGTGCCGTTGTCGAGGTCGGGGAAGCCGCTGCTCTGGTCGATTCGGCAGCCGGTGACGCGGCCCTGCGCGTCGACGGCGAGCGTTACGGCGACATCGCCTTGCTCGCCCATGCGCATCGCGGCGGGGGGATAGTCCATGGTGCCAAGCCACGATGCCGGGTCTTCCGCCGGCTGTGGTGGGCGGGCGTGGTGGCGGGCAAGGGCCGGTTGGGCGCAGGCGACGGCGATCAGGGCGGCAGGCACTATCCGGTAACGCATGGTCGATCCTCGTCTGGTGCGGCGGATGGGGACGCACGCGTACCGCCGACGGCGCCCAAGCCGTAGCCACCCCGGCTTACGATTGGCTGACGGTTTGGCGGATGGGGACGCCATCGGCGCGGAGCGATTTTGGGTGGCTCATGCTCCGGCGATTGCCCATAGTCGGCTCCAGGGGGCGGACGATCCCCGCGGGAGACGGCGGCATGCGCAAATGGCTGATCGGCGGCGGTGTGATCCTCGCGCTGGCACTCGCCGGCTTTTTCGGCATCGCGCCGGCATTGATCGACCGATCGATGAACCGCGTCATACCCGTGCCGATCCGCGTGACGCCGCAGGCCCGCGCGCTGCACCGCACGCTCGCCATCGCGGACATGCATGCCGATACCTTGCTGTGGCGCCGCGACCTGCTCGATCGCGCCTCGCGCGGTCAGGTCGACCTGCCGCGGTTGCAGGCGGGCAATGTCGCGCTGCAGGTGTTCTCGTCGGTCACCAAGACGCCCAAGCACCAGAATTACGATGCCAACGGCGCCGACACCGACAATATCACCTTGCTCACGATCGCGCAGATGCAGCCGCCGCGCACCTGGGGGTCGCTGCTGCAACGCTCGCTATGGCATGCGGAGAAGCTGGACCGCGCCGCTGCGGCGTCGGGGGGGCAGCTGCGCCTGGTGCGGACGCCCGCCGACATCGATCGCCTGCTCGCCGATCGCAAGGCGTGGACACAATGCTATGGCGACCATTGCCTCACCGCCGCGCCGGTTGGTGCGATGCTGTCGATCGAGGGGTTGCAGGACCTCGAAGGGCGGCTCGACAATCTCGATCGCCTGTATGTGGCGGGCTTTCGCATGGCGGGGATGGCGCATTTCTTCGACAATGACGTAGCGGGATCGATGCACGGTATCGCCAAGGGCGGCCTGACGCCGTTCGGCCGACAGGTAATCGCGGCGATGGAAGCGAAGGGCATGATCGTCGACGTCGCGCATGCCAGCCACGCTGCGGTCGCCGACATCCTGCGCGTTGCCAGGCGCCCCGTCGTCTCCAGCCATGGCGGCGTGCAGGCGACCTGCCGCGTCAACCGCAACCTGACCGACGCGGAGATCAAGGGCATTGCCGCGACCGGCGGGGTCGTCGGCATCGGCTATTGGGACGCGGCGGTCTGTTCGACCGATCCCGCCGCCGTCGCCCGCGCCATCGCGCATGTCCGCGACCTCGTCGGCGTCGACCACGTCGGTCTCGGCTCCGATTTCGACGGCGCGGTGACGACCGGGTTCGACACCAGCCAGCTTGTCGGGATCACGCAGGCACTGCTCGATCGTGGCTTCACACCGAATGAGATCGCCAAGGTGATGGGGGGCAACGTGCTGCGGCTCCTGCGAAACGGTCTTGCGCCCGCTCTTGCTCCGGGGGCGCCACGGTCCTAGGGCGCGCATGACATGGAGCGGCTGGACGGCGGCTCGACGGTGCCGCCGCATCTGGCCGGGGGGATCGTCGCGCTCGGCAATTTCGATGGCTTTCACCTCGGGCACCAGGCGGTGGTCGGGCAGGCGGTCGCGCGGGCCCGGGCCGAGGGGCGGCCGGCGCTGGTCGCGACCTTCGATCCGCACCCCGTCCGCCATTTCCGCCCCGACACGCCGCCCTTTCGCCTGACCACGCTCGACCAGCGCGAACGCCTGTTCGCCGCGGCGGGAGTGGATGCGATGGTCGTCTTCGCCTTCGACGCTGCCTTGGCGGCCTTGTCCGCGGAGGCCTTTGCCGAGCGGCTGGCGGCGCGGTTGCAGGTGGCGGGCGTCGTCACCGGCGAGGATTTCACCTTCGGCCAGGGCAAGCGCGGCGACGTCGCGATGCTGGCCGCGCTCGGCACGGCGCACGGCTTTACCGCGGAAACGGTCGGTGCCGTGACGCTGGACGGGGAGACGGTGTCGTCCAGCCGCATCCGCGAGTTGCTGCGCGCCGGCGATCCGCGCGGGGCCGCACGGCTGCTTACCCGCCCGTTCGCGATCGAAGGCACCGTGCAGCACGGCGACAAGCTGGGCCGGACGATCGGCTATCCCACCGCCAATCTGGACATGGGCAAATATCTCCGCCCCGCCTACGGCATCTATGCCGTCACCGCGCGATTGCCCGACGGGCGACAGGTGCAGGGCGCCGCCAATCTCGGCATCCGCCCGACCTTCGATCCGCCCAAGGAATTGCTCGAACCCTATTTCTTCGACTTTTCCGGCGACCTGTACGGCCAGACCATCGAGGTCGCGCTGATCGACTATATCCGCCCCGAAGCGAAGTTCGACAGCCTCGACGCGCTCACCGCGCAGATGGAGGCGGATTGTGCCGAGGCGCGGGCGCGGCTCTCCGCTGGGGCCCGAGCATTGTGAATGACACGTTCACACCTTGCCGCTAAGCCGTAACGACCTATGAGCGACACGCCCGACACTGCCAAAGATTGGCGCGACACCGTCTTCCTGCCGAAGACCGACTTTCCGATGAAGGCGGGCCTCGCCGCGAAGGAGCCCGCGATCCTGGAACGCTGGGCGCGGATCGGCGTGTACGATCGCCTGCGCGAACAGCGTAAGGGCCGGGATTTGTTCGTTCTTCACGACGGCCCGCCCTATGCCAACGGCGACATCCACATGGGCCATGCGATGAACAAGGTGCTGAAGGACATCATCGTCCGCAGCCAGTCGCTGATGGGCAAGGATGCCCCCTATGTGCCCGGCTGGGACTGCCACGGCCTGCCGATCGAATGGAAGGTCGAAGAGGCGTATCGCGCCAAGAAGCAGAATAAGGACGAGGTGCCGGTCGCGCAGTTCCGCGCCGAATGCCGCGCCTATGCCGACAAATGGGTGGGCGTGCAGCGCGACCAGTTCCAGCGCCTCGGCGTGATGGGCGACTGGGCCGACCCCTATCTCACGATGAATTACGACGCCGAGGCGACGATCGTCGGCGAGCTGCTGAAGTTCGCGACAAGCGGCCAGCTGTACCGCGGCGCCAAGCCCGTCATGTGGTCGCCGGTCGAAAAGACCGCGCTGGCCGAAGCCGAAGTCGAATATGAGGACATCGTCTCGACGCAGATCGACGTCGGGTTCGAGATCGACCATGCGCCCGAAGCCGACATCCTGGTCGGCGTGACCGCGGTGATCTGGACGACGACGCCGTGGACGATTCCCGTCAACCAGGCGCTCGCCTATAATCCGGCGCTCGATTACATCCTCTTCGGTTGCGGCGGGCGGCGTTTCCTCGTCGAGGAAAACCTGATGGGTGCGTTCATGAAGCGCACCGGCCTGAAGATGGAAGAGTTTATCGCGCTGGTGAAGGGCGCGGTGCTGGAAGGCGCGACGGCGAAGCATCCGATGCATGGCCTCGGCGGCTTCTTCGCCAAGCCGCGGCCGTTCCTGGCAGGCGAGTTCGTGACGCGCGATGCCGGCACCGGCCTCGTCCACATGGCGCCCGATCATGGCGAGGACGACTTCCTGCTGTGCAAGGCGCATGGCATCGACCCCGTCTTCGCGGTGGATGGCGCGGGCATGTACCGGCCGGACTGGGCATGGCTCGGCGGGCAGGGCAGCGTCATCAACAAGAAGTTCACCAGCGCCGAAGGCCCGATCTGTTCGGACCTGCGCGCGGCGGGCGCGCTGCTGTCGGCGAGCGACGATTTCGCGCACAGCTACCCGCATTCGTGGCGGTCGAAGGCGAAGGTGATCTTCCGCGCGACGCCGCAATGGTTCATCCCGATGGACCGCGCGATCCTGAACGACGGCGAGGGCCGCGCCAGCAACGGCGCGACGCTGCGCGAGACCGCGCTCGACGCGATCGAGCATACGCGCTGGGTGCCCGAACGCAGCCGCAACCGCATCCGCTCGATGGTGGAGGGGCGCCCGGACTGGGTGATCAGCCGCCAGCGCGCCTGGGGCGTGCCGATCGCGCTCTACGTCAACCGAGCGACCGGCGACTATCTCAACGACGCTGCGGTCAATGCGCGCATCGTCGCCGCCTTCCGCGACGGTGGCGCGGATGCGTGGTTCACCGCAGACCACCAGACGCTGCTCGGCGCCGATTATGACCTCGCCGACTTCGAACCGCAGACCGACATCCTCGACGTGTGGTTCGACAGTGGCTCGACCCACGTCTTCACCGTCGAGGCGCGCTACGGCGCCGACGTGCGCGCGAACCTGTACCTCGAAGGCAGCGACCAGCATCGCGGCTGGTTCCAGTCGTCGCTGCTCGAAAGCTGCGGCACGCGTGGCCGTGCGCCCTATGACGCGGTGCTGACGCACGGCTTCGCGCTCGACGGGCAGGGGCGCAAGATGTCGAAGAGCCTGGGCAACGTCGTCGACCCGCTGAAGGTGATCGGTGAAAGCGGCGCGGACATCCTGCGCATGTGGGTCGCCTCGACCGACTATTTCGACGACGTGCGTATCGGCAAGGAGGTGCTGGGCACGGCATCCGACGGCTATCGCAAGCTCCGCAACACCTTCCGCTACCTGCTCGGCGCGCTCGATGGCTTCACCGAAGCGGAGCGTGTGCCGGTCGAGGCGATGCCGGAGCTGGAACGCTACGTCCTCACCCTGCTCGGCCAGCTCGACATGGACCTGCGCGAGGCGGCGGAGGCGTATGAGCTCAACCGCTACCTGCGCCGCCTGACCGACTTCGCGAACGAGGACCTGTCGGCCTTCTTCTTCGATATCCGCAAGGATTCGCTCTATTGCGACGCGGCGACCGATCCCAAGCGTCGCGCCTATCGCACCGTGCTCGACGTGCTGTTCCACGCGCTGGTCCGCTATGCCGCGCCGATCCTGTGCTTCACCGCAGAAGAAGTGTGGCAGGCGCGCTTCCCGAGCGAGGACGGTTCGGTGCATTTCCTCGAATGGCCAGACCTGCCCGCGCTGCCGGGTGACGAGCCGCTCGGCACCGACTGGGCCGACGTCCGCTCGTTGCGTGCGAGCGTCACCGAGGCGATCGAGCCGCTGCGCCGCGAGAAGAAGGTGAAGTCGAGCCTGGAAGCAGAGGTCACTGTGCCCGCGATGCCGCTCGACGCGGCGGCGCTCGCCGAGACGTTCATCGTCGCGCGGGTGAGTGAGGGCGACGAGGTGACCGTGACGCGCACCGACTATCACAAATGCGGCCGCTGCTGGCGCCACCTGCCCGACGTCGCGGTGGATGGCGATCTGTGCGCGCGGTGCGAGAGCGTCGTCGGCCATGCGTAATCTTCCCCTCGCCGGCCTCATCACCGCCGCGCTGCTGTTCGTCGTCGATCAGGCGACGAAGTTCGGCATCACCGACGTGCTGCAGCTCAATGCGCTGACCGCCGAACGTTACGTCACGCCGTTCTTCAACCTGCGCTTCGTCGCCAACCACGGCATCTCGCTGGGGTATCTCCATGCCGACACCAACACCACGCGGTGGGCGCTGGTCGCGATGACCAGCGCGATCGCGCTGGCCGTCGCGGTGTGGATGACGCGCGAAACCAATCGCGTGGATCGCATTGCGCTAGGCGCGATCCTGGGCGGGGCGCTCGGCAATATCGCCGACCGTGTGCGGCTTGGCTACGTCGTCGATTTCGCCGATCTGCACTTCGGCGGATGGCAGCCGTTCCTCGTCTTCAACGTCGCGGATGCCGCGATCACCCTCGGCGTGCTGGTGCTGCTTGTCCGCGCGCTCCTGATGCGCGACAAGCGCGACATTCCCTCGGAGAATCCCCATGCGTAAGTCAGTTCCGATTCTCGCCGGCCTCGCCTGCGTCGTTCTCCTCTCGGGCTGCGGCAAGCGCGGCTACGACCGTGCGCGTCCCGACGAATTCGCCGTCGCGCGCCAGGCGCCGCTGGTGATCCCGCCCGATTTCGCGCTTGTCCCGCCGCAGCCGGGCGCCGCCCGCCCGCAGGACAATCAGGCGACCGCGCAGACGCTAGACGCGCTGTTCGGCGGCAACACGGCACGCAGCGCCGCCGAGAATGGCGTCGTCAACCAGGCCGGCGGCGACGCGGCGGATGCCGGCATCCGTTCCGAGGTCGGCGATCCGCAGACCAACGTCGTCGACAAGGGCGCGACGACGCGCGACATCGTCGCCGCCCCCGAAGGCGACGGCCAGGACGCGCGCGCGGCGGCGACCAAGAAGTAAGGCTTTCCCGAGTCCGGGACACGCTGCCCGACCGTCGATAGGATCGACGGTCGGGTAAGTCGTTTGAAGGGCGGCCGGAGTCGCCGGCGCCGTCCTGCATCTGACCATTCCGCTATGGAGCGGGACGGCCTCAAATCAGTCCGTCATGGCAAGCGCAGCGAAGCCATCCAGAGCCGGACCAGGACGCCCTGGATCGCCGCGCTACGTTCGCGATGACGGCTCAGGTTCGGCCGGACGTCACTTCGCCGTGGTGCGGACCGACGAACCGGTCCGCCCTTTGACATGCGCCTATTGGAAACGATGAACCCCGAACGTTTCGGTTAAGGTGTTCATCTTGTCTCTGGTGCCGCCGTGGAGCCAGCAGCGCTCGCCCGGTCAGGCACGCGCCCGAAACGCGGCGAGCCCCCGGTCGAGATCGGCGATCAGATCGTCCGGGTCTTCAAGTCCGATCTGCAAACGGACCAGCGGCCCGGCATAGTCGCGCGGCGCGGCGGTGCGGATGCGCGCCGGATCCGCGGGGATGGCGAGGCTTTCGAACCCGCCCCAGCTATAGCCGATGCCGAAATGGTCGAGCGCGTCGATCAGCGCGGCCCGCGCCGCCTCGTCGCCGCCGTTGAGCACGAAGGAAAACAGCCCGCTCGATCCCTTGAAGTCGCGTGCCCAATAGTCGTGACCAGGGCAGGAGGGCAAAGCAGGGTGGAGCACCTGCGCGACCTCGGGCCGGGTCGACAGCCATTGCGCGATGGCCAGCGCGCTCTTCTGATGCTGGGCGAGCCGGACCGCCATGGTGCGCAGGCCGCGGCTGCCGAGCCAGGCATCGTCGGGCGAGGTCACCTGCCCCAATTGATAACTGACGTCGCGCAGCGCCGCATAATGGCCGGGCGCGGCGGTCACCGACCCTAGCATCACGTCGCTATGCCCGACGACGTACTTCGTCGCGGCAAGGATGGTGAGGTCGATGCCCTTCTCGATCGCCGGGAAGAACAGCGGCGTCGCCCATGTGTTGTCGAGCATGGTGGTCAGCCCGTGGCGCTTGGCGACGGCGACGATCGCGGGCAGGTCCTGCACCTCGAAGGTCAGGCTGCCCGGACTTTCGAGGAAGATCGCCTTGGTGGCGGGGCCGATCAGTTGTTCGATCCCCGCACCGATCAGCGGATCGTAGAAGAGGGTGCTGACGCCGAACCGCTTCAACAGCTGCATCGCTTGTCCCCGCGTCGGGTCATAGGCGCTGTCGACCAGCAGCAGTTCGTCGCCCGGCGACAGGACGGACAGCAACGCCGCGGCGATCGCCGCGACGCCCGAGGGGTAGAGGAGCGTCGCCTCCGCTCCGGGCTCCAGGCTCGTCAGCGCATCGGCGAGGCTCCATTGCGTCGGCGTACCGCGGCGGCCGTAATAGAGGCGGTGGTGCGTGTCGCCATGCCCGTTGGCGCGCAGATCGGCGATGGTGTCGTAGAGGATGGTCGAGGCGCGCCAGACCGGCGGATTGACGATCCCGGCGGTCCATTCGGGGCGGCGGCCCGCCTGGACGACGCGCGTGGCATCGCCCAGGCGAGCTTCCGGGGAGGTTTCGTCGTCGGAGTTACGCGTCAACGGCTTCCTTGGCTCCCATGGCCTTGGGCGTCGAGCGATCCGCTCCCCATTCCGACCAGCTGCCGTCGTACAGCGCCGAATCCTTGCCCAGCAAGTGCAGACCGAATGCCAGCGTGGATGCGGTGATGCCCGAACCGCAGGTCAGCGTAATGGGTTTGTCCAGGTCGACGCCCGCACCCTCGAACGCGGCCTTCAGCGCGTCGCCCTGTTTCCAGGTGCCATCGGCGTTGAAGATGCCGGTGTACGGCAGGTTCTTCGATCCGGGGATATGGCCGGCGTGCGTCGCGGGGCGTGGATCGGGTTCCTCGCCGGTGAACCGCGCCGCCGATCGGGCGTCGAGCACTTGTTCGGCCCGGCTGTCGACGTTCGCCTTCATCTGGTCGAGGTCGCGCACGGTCTTCCGGTCCGCCCAGACGGTGAAGTGGCGGTGGCGCAGCTGTTCCTTGCCGCTCGCCGTCTCACGCCCCTCGGCCTGCCATTTGGCGAGGCCGCCGTCGAGGATCGCGACATCATGGGCGCCGAACGTGCGTAACATCCACCATGCGCGCGCTGCGGTATGCCAGGGGGAATTGTCGTAGAGGACGATGCGGCTGCCATCGCCCAGCCCCAGGCTCTGCATGCGGCTGGCGAACTTTTCGGCGGAGGGCAGCATCATCGGCAGATTGCTGTCGGTATCGCGCAGCTCGCCGAGATTCATGAATACGGCGCCGGGGATGTGCGCAGCCTCATATTCCGCTGCCGCATCGCGACCCAGCGCGGCGTCCACATAAGTGGCATCGACGATCCGCAGGTCGCTTGCGCCCATCTCTGCGGCCAGCCATTCGGTCGTCACCAACGCGTCCATCACACTCTCTCCATTCACGTTTGCACGTTCACGTTCGGGCTACGCTGGGGAGGAGTGCCCGGATGTCTCAATAACCGGATTCGCCTGCGGTGTCGAGACTCTGTAAGAAAGTTTTAGCTTGGGCGCGTGTTTCATTACGAGATTGCGCACTTTGCTTCTTCCATGTCGCGTACGGCATGCGCAGCCGCTGATTGTCGCCAAGCTTGCCTTCGTGCCGCGCGAGGAAGTCCCAGTAGAGGGCGTTATACGGGCAGGCATCCTCACCCACCCGCTTCTTCACGTCGTAGCGGCACTGCCCGCAATAATCGCTCATCCGGTCGATGTACGCGCCCGACGAGATATACGGCTTCGATCCCAGCAGACCGCCATCGCCGAACTGGCTCATGCCGAGCGTGTTGGGCAGCTCGACCCATTCATAGGCGTCGACATAGACTTCCAGATACCAGCGATGCACCTCGGCCGGATCGGCGCCGATCAGTAGCGCGAAATTGCCGGTCACCATCAGCCGCTGGATGTGATGTGCGTGCGCGGTCTCCAGCGTCTGGCCGATCGCTTCCTTCAGGCAGTGCATGTCGGTGTCGCCGGTCCAATACCAGCCGGGCAGCTTGCGCTTATGGTTCAGGAAGTTGCGGGTCACATAGTCGGGCCCCTCGCGCCAATAGATGCCGCGCATATATTCGCGCCAGCCGATAATCTGGCGGATATAGCCCTCGACGGAGTTGAGCGGCGCACGGCCGGCGCGATATTCCGCCTCGGCGCGGCGGCACAGATCGAGCGGATCGAGCAGGCCAGAATTGATGTAGGGCGACAGGATCGAGTGCCACAAATAGCGTTCGCCGGTCAGCATTGCGTCCTCGTAATCGCCGAACTGCGGCAGCGCCTTGGCCAGGAAATAGGCGGCCTGCTTTTCGGCATCCTTGGCGGTGACGGCATAAGCGAAGCCGTCGAGCGTGCCGGGATGATCGGCAAAGCGCTCCGCCACCAGCGCCAGCACCTCTTTGGTGACGGCGTCGGGTTTGAAGACATGCGGCTGCGGCATGAACAGGTCCGCCTTGGCGGGCTTGCGGTTCTCCTTGTCGAAGTTCCAGCGGTCGCCGACGGGTTTCTTGCCGTCCATCAACAGCCCGGTCTTGCGGCGCATGTCGCGATAGAAGAACTCCATGGTCAGCTGTTTGCGTTCGGTCGCCCAGGCGTCGAATTCGGCATGCGTGGCGACGAAGCGGTCGTCGGGGCGGATCTCGACGGGGATGCCGAAGATCGTTTCCCAACTCTCCAGCATCGCCGCAACGCGCCATTCGCCGGCCTCGGTCACGACGATGCGTTCGGGCGCGTGCCGCTCCACCGCGCGCGCGATTTCGCCGGTGAAGCTGCCGGCATTGTCGGGGTCGTCGAGCTTGACGTAATCGACCGTCCATCCGGCCTTTTCGAGCGCCTTGGCATGGTGGCGCATGGCGGACAGGATATAGGCGATCTTCTGCTTGTGGTGGCGGACATAGGTCGTCTCGTCACCGACCTCCATCATCAGCACGACCGTATCGGCAGGGTCGGCATCGCGCAGCGCGGACAGCGTGGGCGTCAACTGGTCGCCCAATACGGGAACAAGCGTTTTCATCCGGCCTCGCGTCTCCTACATGGGCCGCCATGACCCCGATGCATCTTGGCCAGACCAGCCAGCTGCCCGCTTCTCCCGAAGAAGCGGTGCTCGATTATGTTCCCAATCCGCGTCTTGGTACGACCTATCTCGTCCGGTTTGCGGTGCCCGAATTCACGTCACTGTGCCCGGTAACGGGGCAGCCCGACTTCGCGCACCTTGTCCTGGACTATGTGCCGGGCGACACGATCGTCGAATCGAAGTCGCTGAAGCTGTTCCTCGGCAGCTTCCGCAACCATGCGGCCTTCCACGAAGATTGCACCGTCGGCATCGGGCAGCGGCTGTTCGACGAGATGAAGCCGCAATGGCTGCGGATCGGCGGCTATTGGTATCCCCGCGGCGGCATTCCCATCGACGTTTTCTGGCAGTCGAGCGCGCCGCCGGCCGACCTGTGGCTGCCCGATCAGGGCGTTGCGTCCTATCGCGGGCGAGGTTGATCGAGATCAGCATCATTGCCAGGTTGCGCTGCAACATGAGTGCAACCTTTCGGCCGATCGGCTGTTCATCCCTCGGTAAGGTTGCGGCTCTGCCCGTAATGTTGCGCCAGCGAAGGATGAGGTATGGTGACCACGGCAGCACAGGGTGACGCGATCCGGCATCTGGCCTTGATCGGCAACTTCCTGCCGCGCCAATGTGGTCTGGCGACGTTCACGACCGACGTGTGGCAAGCGATGCGCGATCGCTTCCCCGATGTGCAGGTCGACGTCTATGCGATGGACGATCATCCGGGCCGGTACGCCTATCCGCCGGCGGTGACGGGGACAATCCCGCAGCACGATCTGTCCGCCTATCTGTCGACGGCGCGCACGATCGAAGCGAGCGGCGCGCAGGCGATCTGGGTTCAGCACGAATACGGCATCTATGGCGGGCCGGCTGGCGAGCATCTGCTCAGCCTGCTCGATCGCACCACTTTGCCGGTCATCGTAACCCTGCATACGGTCCTGGAAAAGCCGAACGCCGACGAGCGTCGCGTGCTGGAAGGCCTGCTGCATCGCGCGGCCAAGATCGTGGTGATGGCCGAGCGCGGTCGCGACATCCTGCGCCGCGTCTATGGCGCAAATCCGCGCCAGATCGCGATGATCCCGCACGGCGTGCCAGACCGCGCGTTCGTCGATCCCGAGACGTTGAAGCCCCGTTTCGGCTGGCAGGGACGCGATGTCGTGCTGACCTTCGGCCTGCTCGCGCCCGGCAAGGGCATCGAGACGATCATCGAGGCACTGCCCGCGATCGCGGAGCGGCATCCCAATCTGCTCTATGCGGTGTTGGGCGCCACCCATCCCAATCTCGTCGCGCATGAAGGCGAGGCCTATCGCGATCGGTTGAAGGCGCTCGCCGAACAGCTGGGCGTCGGCGATAATGTCGCGTTCATCGACGGGTTCGTCGAGCATGACGAACTGCTCGACTATCTGCAGGCCGCCGACATCTATGCGACGCCCTATCTCAACCCCGCGCAGATCACGAGCGGGACGCTGTCGTACGCGGTCGGCGTGGGCAAGGCGGTCGTTTCGACGCCCTATGTCCACGCCACCGAAATTCTGGCGGATGGCCATGGCGTGCTGGTCGACTTCCGCGACGTCGCCGCGTTCGCGCGCGAGATCGATCGCCTGCTGTCGAGCAAGCGCGACCGGACGCGGCTGGCGCAGCGTGCCTATGATCGCGGTCGCACGATGATCTGGCCCCGGCTCGCCGAATCGGCGCTGCACGAGCTGGAGGTCGCCGTCGCATCGCGCCCGCGCCGCCTCGCCCAGTCGGCGCCGCATGGTCTGCGCGCGCTGGAGCCCAATTTCGCGGCGGTCGAGCGGATGAGCGATGCGACCGGCATGCTCCAGCATTCGATCTATTCGGTGCCCGATCGCCGCCACGGCTATTGCATCGACGATAACGCCCGTGCGCTGATGCTGATGAGCGCGATGGACGATCTCGATCCCGTGGCGCGGGACAAATGGACGACGATCTACGCCTCGTTCATCCAATACGCGTGGAACCCGGAGGCACGACGGTTCCGCAACTTCATGAACTTCGACCGGACGTGGTGCGAAGACGTGGGGTCTGAGGATTCGAACGGCCGCGCGATCTGGGCGCTCGGCGTCACCGCGCGCGACGGCAAGGACGCCAAGCATCGCGACTGGGCGCGGACGATGTTCGATCGTACCGCCAGCCTGGCGCTGGAACTGGGGTCGCTCCGCGCGCAATCGTTCGCGATGCTGGGTGCCGCAGCAATGCTGGAGACGTCGCCGGGGCACGAGCTCGCGCGGTCGATCCTCCAACGCTTCCCGGACGATCACCTTGCCCTGCTGGCGGCGGCACGCCGGCCGGAATGGCGCTGGTTCGAGATCGTGCTGGCCTATGACAACGCGCGCCTGCCGCAGGCGCTGGTCGTTGCCGGTCAGGCGCTGGGCCGACAGGATCTGATCGATTGCGGGCTGGAGACGCTCGACTGGATCGTCGCCAAGCAGACGTCGCCGGAGGGGCGCTTCCGCGCGGTGGGCACGGAGAGCTTCCATCGCCCCTATGCCGATCCGTTGCAGTTCGATCAGCAGCCGTTGGAGGCGCAGGCGACGGTCGATGCCTGTCTCGCCGCCTGGCGTGCGACGGGCGACGCCCGCTGGGTCGCCGAGGCGGAGCGGGCGTATGGCTGGTATCTGGGCCACAACGACCTCGACCTCCCGCTGGCGACGGCCGCGGACGGCGGCTGTTTCGACGGCCTGATGCCGACTGGGCTCAATCGCAATCAGGGTGCGGAGTCGATCCTCGCGCTGCAGCTGGCAAGTTGTGCGATTTCGGGGCTTTCAAAGGCGACCCAAGGCGTGGCAGGGACATCGCGCGCCGTCGCCTGATACGATCGGGTGACGGCGTCATAACGACCGGTCGACGAGGGTTCTGAAGCGCGATGGATTTGTTCAATCACGGGTTGCGGCTGCACGCCGATCCGTCCCGCGTCGTCGTCCGCCCGTTCCACATCGCGTGGGGCGGCAAGGGCGGCGCCCCTAACCGAACGGAACGCCTGGTTGGCGAAGTGCTTGCCATGCCGACGGAAGAAGCACGCGATCAGCTTGAGGCCGTGCTGAAGGATTTCGAGGCACGCCACTGGCAGACCCGGCGTGTCTTCATGACGCGCTACGACGAAATCGAGGAACTGCTCGGCCTCGACGGCACCGAGATCAGCGACGAAAAGCGCCAGCTGATCGGCGCCTATTTCTGCCACGAATACAGCTATGCCGCGGCGGCGCTGATGAACCCCAGCGCGGTGCCACATTTCGACCAGTCGGGCATGCCCGAAGGATCGATGCGTATCCTGATGAGCTTGCGCTCGGTCGGCGAGGGGCACATCTCCTCGGTCGCGTTCCGCGAAGGCATCATCTCGAACGGGCACGAACTGGAACTGGCGCCAGAGCCGCCCTTTGCCACCGCCACCGACGTGATCGGCGGCGAGGAAGAAATGCCGGCGGGGCCGGTCACGGTCTGGCGCCATCGCGATTCGACGCTGTCGGGCACGGTGATCTTCCCGATCACGCAGGCGCAGTCCAAGGGGTTGGAAGATCTGCGCATCAGCCACTTCCAGCATGACGATGGCAGCTTCGAATGGATCGGCACCTACACCGCCTATAATGGGTCGGTGATCCAGTCGGAACTGATGCGCACGCGCGATTTCCGCAGCTTCGACCTCGTGCCGATGTCGGGCTCTGCGGCGCGGAACAAGGGTATGGGCCTGTTCCCGCGCAAGGTCGGCGACCAGTATATGATGATCGGCCGGCAGGACGGCGAGAATTTGTTCCTGCTGAAGTCGGACAGCTTGGAGCATTGGGACGAGGGCGAGAAGATTCTGACCCCCGTCTTTCCGTGGGAGTTGGTGCAGATCGGCAATTGCGGTCCGCCCATCGAGCTGGACGAAGGCTGGCTGCTGCTGACCCATGGTGTCGGCGCGATGCGCAAATATTCGATCGGCGCGGCACTGCTCGACAAGAACGATCCGTCGAAGGTGCTGGGCCGCACGCGCGAACCCATCCTCGCCGCGAAGGATCAGGATCGCGAGGGCTATGTCCCGAACGTCGTCTACAGCTGCGGCGCGATCCGCCACGGCGACACGCTGTTCTTGCCCTATGGCATCGCAGACAGTTCGGTGGGATTTGCCTTCGTAGCGATCAAGGACCTGCTCGCCGCGATGGTGTGAGCGGGCTTCGGTATCGGCACTGTCACCCGTCGTCCCGGCGCAGGCTTGGATAGAGCCTCGAGCGTGGCGGCGGTGCGCCATCATCGCCCTAGAGCCGGATGCCAATGACCTAGAACCGTTCGTGCTGAGCTTGTCGAAGCACAGGTGCCCGCAAGTGCCGACCTCGCTTGTGGCACCCCGCCCGTCGACAGGCTCAGGGCGAACGGAGAAGGGGGATTAACGCCATGTCATCATGCTCAGCGCGCGTCGCGGGAGTCGCGCGTGGCGGGGATCTGCGACAATTTGGTCAGCAGCAACGGAATGTCATCGGTGATGAACGTGTCGGTCGGCACGGGCATGCTACGACGCAGCGTACGGCCAACGGTGCTGAACCGATCGCGATGCTGCTGTGCTGACGATGTCACGACTGACCCCAAATGACGCATACGGCAAACCCGGCGATCGCCGGCCGGGGGGGGGGGATGGCTGGGCGATCACCGGGTTCTGAAGGCATAACGGCGTGCATAGGTAAGGGTTCCCGGCGCGACGAACGGTTCGTCGCTTTTTGGGATCAGGGCTGCGTCACCGATCGGCGTGTCAGGCGATAGAGGCCCGCGACCAGCGCCAGGAAGGCGATCGTACCGCCGATCAGCGCGATCGTGTCGAACCCCGCCGGCGCGATCGCCAATGGCGCGTCGGACCCGGTGACATAGACGATGACGGCGAAGGCGACGCCCCACAGGCTTTCGCCGACGATCATGCCGGTCGCGGTGAGCACGCCCATGCGCTTGGCGAATTCGACGTCGGGCGTGCGGTCCGCCCAGCGGTCGTACACCGCGCCGATCACCGCGCCGAGCACGACCGGCAGCGTCACCGCCATCGGCAGGTAGACACCGAGGCCGACGCCGAGCGGCGGCAGGCGGAGCTTGCCGGTGCGGCCCAGCGTCTCGTCAAGCGCGATCACGCCGACGCCGATGAGGGCGCCGTAACCGATCATCGCCCAATTGAGGTTGCCGCCGAGCACGCCCTTCGCCAGCGCGGAAATTAGCGCGGCCTGCGGGGCGGCGAGCGCATTGGGGCCGGCGCCCGGCGCGCCCTGGAACCCCAGCGTCGTGGCGAGCAATTCGAGCACGGGCGGCACGACCAGACTGCCGAAGATGACGCCGAAGATCAGCGCGACCTGCTGCTTCCAGGGCGTCGCGCCGACCAGCTGGCCGGTCTTGAGGTCCTGGAGGTTGTCGTTGGAGATGGTCGCGACGCCGAAGACGATGCCGGTGACGATCAGCGCATAGGCGACGAGCGCCTGCGTCGTGTCCGCGCCCGCACCGCGCCCGAACAGCCCAACCAGCATCAGCGAGGCGGCGAGGACGGAAAGGATGCCGATCCCCGACACCGGGCTGTTCGACGCGCCGATCAGACCCGCCATATAGCCGCACACCGCCGCGATCACGAGGCCGAGGACGAGTACGAACACCAAGGCGCCGGCGATCAGCACGACCGCCGATCCCGCCAGCGGCCCCCCTGCGATCACAGACCAGAGCAGGCCCGCGATCGGCACCAAAGTCACAAGGCTGACGATCGCGACGATACCGATCGGCAGATCGCGCTCGCCCAGCGCCAGCGTCGCGCCGCTACGCTTGGCTGCGCTGGCCGCGATCGACGAGCGGATCCCTGCGATCACCGGCCCGATGATCTTGAGCAAGGTCCAGATCGCCGCGACGCCGATGACGCCCGCGCCCAGGAAGCGCACGTCGGTGCGGAATACGCCGCCGACCCAATCTTCGAGGCCGACGCCGGCCGCGGCAGGCGACAGGCCGGTGAGGATCGGCAGGGCGACCCACCAGCCGATCACGACGCCGGCGAACATCGCGAGGCCGACCGACAGGCCGACGAGATGCCCGGCACCGATCAGCGCGAACGACAGGCCGCCCGAGATCGCGGTCGCGCCGCTGCCGATGCGGAAGAACTGCGCCGCCTCTGCAACGACCAGCTTCGTCTGGGTGAGCAGTGCGAAGCCGGCCGAGACGATCGCGTTGACGACGATGAGCTTCAGGCCCTTGCCGCTTTCCGCTTCGCCCGCGCGGCTGCCGGCGCCGACCATCAACACCTCGGCGGCGGCGCGGCCTTCGGGATAGGGCAGGTCGGTATCGACCACGAGCGCGCGGCGCAGCGGCACCGAGAACATGACGCCGAGGATGCCGCCGGTCATCGTGATCCCGGCAGTGAGCAGATAGGGGAAGCCCTGCCACCAGCCGATCATGACGAGGCCGGGAAGCACGAAGATGATCGCCGCCAATGTGCCCGCTGCGGAGGCGACCGTCTGGACGATGTTGTTTTCGAGGATCGTCGCGCCGGGCAGATAGCGCAGGATCGCCATCGAGATGACCGCGGCCGGGATCGACGTTGCGAAGGTGAGGCCGACCTTCAGCCCGAGGTACACGTTCGCCGCGGTGAACAGCAAGGTGATGAGCCCGCCGAGCAGGATGCCGCGAACGGTGAGTTCGGCGACGGGCGTCGTGCGGTCGGACCGGGGGGAGGGGGCGGTGGCCATGGATCGGGCGCTCGTCGGCAAAGGGAGGTGTCGCGTGGTTCTGCACGTCGCATGGCGGATCGGCAATGGCAGGCGTCCCGTGCGACATAAGCTTGCGCTATCTCGACAGCGGACGCTGCTTTCCGCTAGGCGGCGGCCATGACCACGAACACACCCTTGCGCGTCGCCTTGTCCGGTCTCGGTACGGTCGGCGGCGGCGTTATCCGCCTGCTCGATGCGAACCGCGACCTCATCACCCGGCGTGCGGGCCGCGGGATCGAGGTGGTGGCGGTGTCCGCCCGCGATCGTAGCAAGGACCGTGGGATCGACCTGACCCGTTTCGACTGGGTGGACGACACGCGCGAACTGGCGGCGCACCCGCAGGCGGATGTGGTGGTGGAGCTGATCGGCGGCTCCGACGGCCCGGCGCTGACGCTCGCCCGCTCGACGCTGGCGGCGGGCAAGGGTTTCGTCACCGCCAACAAGGCGATGCTGGCGCACCACGGCCTGCAACTGGCCAGCGCGGCCGAGGCGGCGGGCGTGCCGCTGAAGTTCGAGGCGGCGGTCGCGGGCGGCATCCCGGTGATCAAGGGGTTGCGTGAAGGCGCTGCCGCCAATGCGATCGGCCGGGTATACGGCATCCTCAACGGCACCTGCAATTTCATCCTGTCGAAGATGGAGGCCGAGGGCCGCGATTTCGCCGAGGTGCTCGCCGAGGCGCAGGCGCTGGGCTATGCCGAGGCGGATCCGAGCTTCGATATCGACGGCGTCGATGCGGCCCACAAATTGTCGATCCTGGCGAGCATCGCCTTCGGCACGCGGCCGGCGTTCGCGGACGTGGCGGCGACGGGCGTGCGCCACGTCATCGCGGCGGATATCGCGGAGGCGGCGGCGCTGGGGTATAAGGTGCGGCTGGTCGGCGTCGCCGAATCCGGCGCGAACGGCCTGTTCCAGCGCGTCCATCCGCATCTGGTGCCGATCGACCATCCGCTCGCCCATGTCACCGGGTCGCTCAACGCGGTGGTGGCGGAGGGCAATTTCGTCGGCCGGCTGTTTTTCCAGGGCGCCGGTGCGGGCGAGGGGCCGACCGCGAGCGCGGTGGTCGCCGACCTGATCGATATCGCGCGCGGCGAGTTCGGCCCGCCCTATGCGATGCCCGCCGCCTCGCTGACCGCGGAGCCCAAGGCGGATAGCGGCGAACGCCGTGCCCGTGCCTATCTGCGCTTCACCGTCGAGGACAAGGTGGGCGTGCTCGCCGAGATCGCCGCGGCGATGCGCGATGCCGGCGTGTCGATCGAAAGCCTGATCCAGCGTGGCGTCGCCGCCGACGGCAGCGTCATCGTCGCGATCGTGACGCACGAAGGGCCGGAACGCAGCGTCGCGCATGCGCTGGAGAAGCTGCGCGGATCGCAGAGCCTTGCCGGCCAGCCTTTGTGGATGCCGATCCTGGGGTGACGTCCGCCATTTCGCGGAAGATGGACGACAGGAACACCTGAACGGAAACGTTCGGGGGGTATCGTTTGGGGCAGTGTCCCACGGCTCATCGTTGGCGCGTGTTGCTCCCGCCATTTTTGTCATCCCGGCGTGCGCCGGGATGACGGAAGAAGGGTTACGGCTTGACCGTCACCGTGCCCGTGGGCGGCGGGTCGTCGAGCGGGATGGCGATGCGGCCGCGTTTGTCGGGTTTCTTGGCGAAGGCGGATTTGAGCGCTTTGGCCGCGGCGATCGCCATCGGCACGATCGGCGGCCCGAAGCCGACCGTACAGCCGCCCTGGCGTGCCGCGCAGGGCGTTCCCTGCAATTCCAGCGCGCGGACGCTCGAGAGTTCGGGGTTGGCGCCGCGGCCGGGGGCGGGGTCGCGCTCGTCGGGCAGGGGCAGGCGATTGCCGGTGTCGCCATTGCCGCAGACGACGATCGTGCCCTTGTCGTCGGGCTGGCCGCATTGCTTGGCGAGGATCGAGAAGCGCTGCGGCGTGGCGGCCGGCTGTGAGGCGGTGGCCGGCTGCGTCGCGGCCGCGGCCTGCAAGGCGACAGCGAGCAGGATCATGGCGCCAGCGGCCGGTCGGTGGTGCCGGTCAGGCCGTTGCGACTGCTCATCGTGACGCCGGCCATGCCGCCGCCGACCTTGAAGGGCGAGAGTTCCTCGACCGGATTGGTGCGGTGGAGCAGGCGGTCGCGCTCGACGGCGACCGCTTCGTAGCGCGGATCGCCGGCATCATGGACGATGAAGGGAACGCGGAAGCGATCGGCGCGGCGACGACCGCAGACGGTGATGTCGGTCGTGTTGGGATCGGCGACGCAGCGTTCGCCGGCGATCACGTCGCGCGATCGCCCGATCAGCCCCTGCGCATCGTCTCCCGCCTGTACGGCCAGCAGCATCATCCAGATCATGCATCCCCCCTCATGCGGGCAGGGCCTATCGTCGCGGGTCGATCGCTTTCGGTCAATCGTCTCCGACTACTCGTCCCCGATCAGTCGTCGAAGTCGGTCTTGAAGATCGTGCGGCCGCGGCTGGTGCAGAATTTGTCGCCGACCACCTGACATTTCGTGCCGTCATTGGCGAAGGCGCGGTCCTTCGAATTGCGGGCGAGCGGATCGGGTTCATAGGGAACGCGATAATCCTCCTGCCGCGGCGGCGGGGTGCAGGCGCCGCTGATGCAGCCGAGCGTCGGTTTGGAGGGCGTCAACTTGAACCCCGCGACGGTGTCGTTGGCGGCGGACGGGATCAGCAACAGCAGCGCGAACATGGGACGGGCACTCCCGAACGGCTTTGGTGGGAACGAATGTTGGCCGAAACGGCGCGACGATCAAGCGCTAACCGGGGCGACCTGCAGGCGCGGGATTTCGATCGCGGGGCAGCGGTCCATCACGACCTGCAATCCGGCGGCCTCGGCGCGGGCGGCGGCGGCTTCGTCGATCACGCCCAATTGCATCCACACCGACTTCGCGCCGATCGCGATCGCCTGATCGACGATCGGGCCGACCGCGTCGGAGCGGCGGAAGATATCGACGATGTCGATCGGGTCGCCCAATTGATCGAGGTCGCGGAAGACGAATTCGCCGTGCAGGTGCTCGCCGGTGATCTGCGGGTTGACCGGGATCACGCGATAGCCGTGGGTCTGGAGCGTCGCCATGACGCGGTACGACGGGCGATCGGGCCGATCGGACGCACCGACCAACGCGATGGTGCGGGCGGTTTCGAGCAGCGTCTTGATCGCAGCATCGTCGGTGAGGGGCATCGGTGCGTCTCCGGCTGGGTGGGAGCTATACCGATGCCGGGGGCGGTGGTTCCGCGGGATGGGGCCGAGGTGTTGGCGTTCCGTAGCTTTCTTCTCGTCACCCCAGGCTTGATCCGGGGTCCCGCTGCTCGGCGAGGTTCGAAGAAGAAGCGGGACCCCGGCTCGAGGCCGGGGTGACGGGTGTGGTGGGTGACGCGGGCGGGGGGCGTTAGTGTGTGGCGAGCCACTCCGCGACGCGGGCGGCGATGGGGGCGAAGATCGTGTCGTTCGGGTCCGCGGCGGGCGGGCGGCCGGCGTCGGAGGCGGTGCGGATGTCGATCGCCAGCGGCACGCGGCCGAGGAAGGGCAGGCCGAGCCGCTGGGCGGTGGCTTCAGCGCCGCCCTGGCCGAAGGGGTCGGAGATTTCGCCGCAATGCGGGCAGGCATAGCCCGCCATATTCTCGACGAGGCCGATCACCGGCACGCCGGCCTTGTCGAACAGGTCGATCGCGCGGGTAGCGTCGATCAGCGCGAGGTCCTGCGGGGTCGAGACGATCACGGCCCCGGCGGGCTTATGCTTCTGGACCATCGTCAATTGCACGTCGCCGGTGCCGGGCGGCAGGTCGAGCACGAGCGTGTCGGTGGCGCCCCAGTCCGCCTCGACCAATTGGGTCAGCGCGCCCGCGACCATCGGCCCGCGCCAGGCGAGTGCGCGGCCGTCCTCGACCAACTGCCCCATCGACAGCATCGGCACGCCATAGGGCGTGGGGACGGGATCGAGCACCTTGTCCTTCGCGGTCGGGCGCTGGCCCTCGGCGGCCATCAGCCGCGGCTGCGACGGGCCGTAGATGTCGGCGTCGACCAGTCCGACGCGGCGGCCGCTCTGCTTCAGGGCGATGGCGAGATTGGCGGCGAGCGTCGACTTGCCGACGCCGCCCTTGCCGCTCGCCACCGCGATCAGCCGGCGGGCCACGCGCTCGGCGGTGACGACGAGGCGGACCTCGCCGGCCCAGCTGCGCTCGGCGGCGGCGCGGACCTCCGCCTCCAGCGCCGCGCGCGCGCGCGCCGACAGGCCGGTCGCGTCGAGGACGATGCCGGCGCGGTCGCCTTCGAAGCGCAAGGTGGCGCGGCTGCCGGCGGCGGCGCGGACGGCGGCGATCGTAACGTCTTGTGTCATGGGCGGGCAGATAGGGGCCCGGCTGCGGCTTGGCACTGTTTTTCCGCAAACACCCTCCTATAACAGAGGGCATGACGATCCTGCCGGGCAACACCAATCGCCCTCCCATTCTCGCCGCCGAACCGCCGAAGAGCCCGTGGGGATCGGGCGATGACGATCAGGGCGGTGGCCCGCGCAACCCCTGGGCGCTGCCGCCGGGCGGTCGCAAGCCCGCCAACAAGCCGACGGCGCTCGACGAATTCCTGAAGAAGGCGCGCGGCGGTGGCGGTGGCGGCAATGGCGGGGGCGGCGGCTTCGGCGGCCTGCCCGTGTCGCCCAATCCGCGCGCGCTGTGGCTGATCGGGGCGGGGATCATCCTGCTCGTCTGGATCCTCTACACCTCGATCCACCCGATCGCGCCGCAGGAGCGCGGCGTGGTGACCTACCTTGGCCGCTATTCGGGGACGCTCGATCCCGGCATCGCGATGACGATGCCCGCGCCGATCGCGCGCGTGGTGAAGGTGGACGTGCAGAATATCCGCATCGAGAATTTTCCCGAGACCGGCTCGGAAAATCTGATGCTGACGCGCGATCAGAACATCATCGACCTCGCCTATGCGGTGCGCTGGAAGATCGCCAATCCGCAGGATTACGTGTTCCAGATCGACAAGCCGCGCGAGACGGTGCGCGCGACGGCGGAAAGCGTGATGCGCGAAGTGGTCGCCAACCAGACGCTCGACGCGGCACTGGGGCCGGGCCGCGCGCAGATGGAGAACCAGGCGCAGGAGCGGATGCAGAAGGTGTTGGACGATTACAAGTCGGGCATCGTCGTGGTCGGCGTCGGCATCAAGCAGGCCGATCCGCCCGCGCGCGTCAATGATGCGTTCAAGGACGTGACCGCCGCGCAGCAGGACGCGCAGGGCGTGCGCAACCAGGCGCAATCCTATGCCAAGCAGGTGATCGCGCGCGCCGAGGGCGAGGCGTCGCAGTTCGACAAGGTGTACGAGCAATATAAGCTCGCCCCCGCCGTCACCCGCCGTCGCATGTATTACGAGACCATGGAGGCCGTGCTGGCCAAGTCCGACAAGACGATCGTCGAGCCGTCGAACGTCGTGCCCTATCTGCAGTCGCAGGGCGCGCGCCGCCTGCCCGACAGCGTGCCCGCGGCACCGGCGGCGGTGACGCCGACCCAGCCCGTCACCACGACGGGAGGCGGCCAGTGAAGGGGCTTTGGCGACACCCGATCGCGCTCGGCATGGCGGCGCTGGTCCTTGTCATCCTGCTCGCCGCGACGATCGTGATCGTGCCCGAGACGCAGCAGGTGGTGATCCTGCGCTTCGAACAGCCGGTGCGCACGGTGAATGCGTGGAAGCCGAACGAACAGTTCGGGCGGACGGGCGCGGGCCCGATCCTGCGCATTCCGTTCGTCGACCGGTTGGTATGGCTCAACAAGCGCGTGCTGGACGTCGATTACGACAATCAGCAGGTGCTCTCGTCCGACCAGCTGCGGCTCGAGGTAGATGCCTATGCGCGCTTCCGCATCATCAACCCACTGAAGGCGGTGAACGCGACCGGCAGCACGTCGCAGACCGAGAGTGCGATCACCGACGCGCTACGGCCGCTGCTCGGCAGCTCGATCCGCAACGAGCTGGGCAACCAGCCATTCGCGACATTGCTCAGCCCCGAGCGCGATCAGGTGATGGACAATATCCAGGCGCGCCTGCAGCGGCTCGCCAGCCAATATGGCGTGCAGATCGTCGACGTGCGGATCAAGCATGCCGACCTGCCCGATGGCAGCCCGCTCGACCGTGCGCTCGCGCGGATGGCGACGGCGCGCCAGCAGCAGGCGATCACGATCCGCGCACAGGGGCAGAAGGACGCGCAGATCATCCGCGGCGAAGCCGATGCGCAGGCCGCGCGCATCTATGCCGAAAGCTTCACCAAGGACGCCGACTTCTACGACTTCTACCGCGCGATGCAGTCGTATCGTCACACGTTCGGGGCAGACGGCGGCCCGGCGCCCAGCGGGTCGACGAACATCATCCTGTCGCCGAACAACAGTTACTTGCGCGAGTTCGAAGGGCGTGGTCGGTAACGGGGAGGCCAGTGGGGCGTTGATTGTCGGCGCCCCGCTCCCCAGCTGATCATTCCCAGCTTTCGGGGCCGTGAACATTCAAGCGGCGTTCAGGCGTTCGGGGCCAGTACGGCCCCGCTCCGGGACGCCATTTAAGAAGAGGATTTCCCCCTAGTGCGCTACGCCTACGCCATCACCAGTGCGCTTCTCCTCGGCGGTGCGACCGCCACGCTCGCGCTGCAGCCGAGCGTCGCCCAGCAGGCCCAGAACGAACCGGGTGCCATCCAGGCGAGCGTGCCGCGCTCGGGCGCGCCGATGAGCTTTGCCGACATGGTCGCCAAGCTGCAGCCGGCGGTCGTAAACATCTCGACCAAGCAGACGATCGTGCAGCGTCAGCAGGCGAACCCGTTCTCGGGCACGCCCTTCGGCGACCTGTTCGGCGGCATGGGCATGGGCGGACAGGGTGCGCCGGTGAAGCGCGAGGGCGCGTCGTTGGGCTCGGGCTTCCTGATCTCGCCCGACGGCTATGTCGTGACCAACAACCACGTCATCGCGCCGGGCGCGCAGGGCGCGACGGTCAATTCGATCACCGTCACGCTGAACAACAACAAGGAATATACCGCCAAGGTCATCGGCAAGGACCAGGATTCGGACCTGGCGCTGCTCAAGATCGACGCGACCAACCTGCCCTATGTGAAGTGGGGCGACAGCAGCAAGGCGCGGGTCGGCGACTGGGTGCTGGCGATCGGCGAGCCCTTCGGCCTGGGCGGCACGGTGACCGCGGGTATCATCTCGGCGATCAACCGCGTCACCGGACAGGGCGGTGCATACGACCGCTTCATCCAGACCGACGCCTCGATCAACCAGGGCAATTCGGGCGGCCCGATGTTTGACCTCAACGGCAATGTGATCGGCGTCAATTCGCAGATCTTCAGCCAATCGGGCGGCAACATCGGCATCGGCTTCGCGATCCCCGCGGCGACCGCCAAGCCGATCATCGAAACGTTCATGAAGGGCGGCAAGATCACACGCGGCTATATCGGCGTGACGATCGGCGGCGCGGTGGACGACGATGCGGCGGCGGCACTCGGCATTCCCAAGGGCCAGGGCGAGCTGATCGCCGGGGTCGAGCCGACGGGGCCGTCGGCGAAGGCGGGCCTGCGCTCGGGCGACGTGGTGACGCGGATCAACGGCCAGGACGTCAATCCGAACCAGACGCTGACCTATCTCGTGTCGAACCTGCAGCCGGGCACGACCGCGCGCTTCGATATCCTGCGCGGCGGCAAGCCGATGACGATCAACATCGCCGTCGCGACGCGTCCGTCGAACGAGCAGTTGCAGGCGCGCGCCAACGGCGGCGAGGATTCGGGCGGCTTCGGGCCGAACGGTGGTCAGGGAGACGACGACGGGTCGGATGACGGCACGACGCAAGGAACAACGGCCCCGCTCGGCCTGAACGTCCAGCCGCTGACGCCGGGTATCGCGCGCGCGATCGGCGTCGATCCGACGGTGCAGGGCGTCGTCATCGCGACGGTCGACGCAAGCAGCGACGCCGCCGGCAAGCTGAAGCGCGGCGATGTCATCCAGGGCATCAATGGCAACCCGGTGCGCACCGCGGCGGATGTCGCGCGGATCGTCGCCCAGGCGAAGGCGGCGGGCCGTCCGCAGGTACTGCTGCTGGTGCAGCGTGGCCGCGGCGCGCCGGGCTTCATCCCGCTCAAGGTGAAGTGATCGCGTCCGGTACGACATTACGCCGTCACCGCGGGTCAAGCCTGGGGTGACGGGAAAAGGGTCGCTGCTCTTTCAGGGCGGCGGCCCTTTTCCTTTGGCCGCCCGCCGCGCTACGTCTGCCGCCGGGAACAAGCAGGAGCGCGAGGCATGGCGGACGGGATCTTCATCGGGGCCGGCGAAGGCGAGGGCGGTAAGCCGCAGATGCTCGACCTCCGCCGAGCCAACCGCCACGGGCTGATCGCGGGGGCGACCGGCACCGGCAAGACGGTGACAGTGCAGGGGATCATCGAAGGCTTCAGCACGATCGGCGTGCCGAGCTTCGTCGCGGACGTGAAGGGCGACCTGTCCGGCCTCGCCATGGCGGGATCGCCGACCGCCAAGACCCACGCCGCCTTCGCCGCGCGTGCCGCGGAGATTGGAGAGAGCGACTGGGCCTATGCCGACACGCCCGTGCAATTCTGGGACCTGTATGGCGAACAGGGCCATCCGATCCGCACCACCGTCAGCGAGATGGGGCCGCTGCTACTGAGCCGGCTGCTCGACCTCAACGAGGTGCAGGAGGGCGTGATGACGATCGCCTTCCACGTCGCCGACAAGGAAGGGCTGCTGCTGCTCGACCTCGACGATTTGCAGGCGATGCTGGCGCATTGCGCGGAGCGGGCGGACGAGCTGACGACGAACTACGGCAACGTGTCCAAGCAGTCGATCGGCGCGATCCAGCGGTCGCTGCTCCAGCTGCGCACGCAGGGGGGCGAGCATTTCTTCGGTGAGCCGGCGCTGGAGATGGACGATTTCCTCCGCACCGACGACAAGGGGCGTGGCATCGTCAACATACTCGCCGCCGACAAATTGATGGCGGCGCCCAAGCTCTACAGCACCTTCCTGCTGTGGCTGATGAGCGAGCTGTTCGAGCATCTGCCCGAGGTGGGCGACCCCGATAAGCCCAAGCTCGTCTTCTTCTTCGACGAGGCGCATCTGCTGTTCGACGACGCGCCCAAGGCGCTGCTCGACAAGATCGAACAGGTCGTACGGCTGATCCGCTCGAAGGGCGTCGGCATCTATTTCATCACGCAGAACCCGATCGACATTCCCGATACGGTGGCGGGGCAGCTGGGCAATCGCGTGCAGCATGCGTTGCGCGCCTTCACGCCGCGCGATCAGGCGGCGGTGCGCAGTGCCGCCGAGACGTTCCGCGCCAATCCCGGCGTCGACGTCGCGACCGCGATCACCGAGTTGAAGGTCGGCGAGGCCCTGGTGTCGCTGCTCCAGCCCGATGGGTCGCCGTCGCCGGTCGAACGCACGCTGATCAAGCCGCCCGCCAGCCGTGTCGGCCCGGTGACCCCGCAGGAGCGCGGCGTGATGATCCAGACCGACGCGATCGGCGACAAATACGATACGGCGGTGGATCGCGAATCGGCCGAGGAAATCCTCGCCGCCAAGACGCAGGAGGCGGCGGCGTCTGCGGCGGCGGCACGGGCGGCCGACGATGCGGAAAAGGCGGCGGCGATGCAGGCCAAGCAGGACGCGCAGGCTGCCAAGGAAGCGGCGCGGGCCGCGGCGGCGCAGGCGAAGGCCGAGGCGCAGGCGCAGCGCGCGGCGGAGCGTGAGGCGGCCAATTCACCTTGGGCAAAGGCGGTGACGTCCGCGACCCGCGCGGCGAGTTCGTCGATCGGGCGGCAGGTGGCGAACGAGATCGGCAAGCAGGTGTTCGGCACGGGATCGCGGCGGTCGTCGTCGTCCGGCGGTCTGGTGGGGACGGTGCTGCGCAGCGTGCTGGGGAATTTGATGCGGCGGTGAGGGGGGCTCCGGTCGCCCCATCCACCGCGTCACCCCGGACTTGGTCCGGGGTCCACCGGGCCGCGGGGGCGTGGTTTGAGCCTCTGAACGTCCCCCTCGCCGCGGAGTGGACCCCGGACCAAGTCCGGGGTGACGCGGTGTTCGTGGGCGGTGGTGCGGCCGTCTTCGGCTGTCGGTTTGGTGTGGGCAGTGTTGCTGTAAGGTTTGCCCCGCGTCGTCACCCCGGACTTGATCCGGGGTCCCGCTACCTCGGCGGTTGAAGAAGCGGGACCCCGGCTCAAGGCCGGGGTGACGGGTGGATTGGGGGGAGAGACGCGTTCGAAGCGGCCCGCGACTTCTCCTCTTCGCGGGCCTATATCCTGGCCATGCATCTGCGCGCGCCCGCCATCGTCCTCGCCGTTCGCGCGCATGGCGAGCATGGGGCGGTGGTGCGGGCGCTGACGCGCGCCGATGGCGTGCAGCCGGGCTATGTCCGGGGCGGGCGGTCACGGCAGATGCGGCCGATCCTGCAGCCGGCCAATGCGATCCAGGGGGAATGGCGGGCACGGACGGGGGAGCAATTGCCGGCGCTGACTATCGAGCCGCTGCACAGCCGTGCCGCTTTGCACGGCGAGCCACTCGCGGCGGCGGCGCTGGCCTGGGTGACGGCGCTGACCGCGGCGGCACTGCCCGAGGCGCAGCCCTATCCGCACCTGTACGATGGTTTGGGCGCGGTGCTTGATGCGGTGGAGGCGGCGCCGTCCGCGCGTGGCTGGGCGAGCGTGCTGGTGCGGTACGAGCTGCTGCTGCTCGCCGAGCTGGGGTTCGGGCTGGATCTCGGCCGGTGCGTGGTGACGGGCGGCGACGCGGATCTGGCCTATGTCTCGCCACGCAGCGGGGGGGCGGTGTCGCGCGGTGCGGCCTATGGCTATGAGGAGAAATTGTTCGCATTGCCGGCGTTTCTGCATGCGGGCGGGGCGGCGGAGTGGGCGGATATCTTTACCGGGCTGGCGATCACCGGCCATTTCCTCAGCCGCGATGTGCTGACCGATCGACACGCCGATCCGCTCGCGGCCCGCGCGCGGCTGGTCGCCATGCTGAAAAGGGCCGTTGCGTGAGCAAGGCCCGCGCGGCTAGGCAGCCGCCATGGCAATGATCGCTCTCCTCGCCGGTGACGGCATCGGTCCCGAAGTCGTCGCACAGGCGCGCCGCGTGCTCGACGCGCTCGATCTCGACCTCACCTATGAAGAGGCGCTGGTCGGCGGCGTCGCCTATCATCAGGCGGGCCATCCGCTGCCGGAGGCGACGCTGGACGTGGCGCGGCGCGCGGACGCGTTGCTGTTCGGTGCGGTCGGCGATCCGACGTGCGACAGCCTCGAACGCGGCCTGCGGCCCGAACAGGCGATCCTGGGCCTGCGCAAGCACCTCGGCCTGTTTTCCAACCTGCGGCCCGCGACCCTGTTCGAGGGCCTGGAGGATGCGAGCGCGTTGAAGCCGGAGGTGGCGAAGGCGATCGACTTGCTGATCGTCCGCGAGCTGAACGGCGACGTCTATTTCGGCGAAAAGGGCCGGCGTGCCGGCAAGGATGGCGCGCGCGAAGGCTATGACATCATGTCGTACGACGAGACCGAAGTGCGCCGCATCGCGCATGTCGGCTTCCAGGCGGCGGCGAAGCGGCGTGGGCAGCTGTGCTCGGTCGACAAGGCGAACGTGCTCGAAACCTCGCAATTGTGGCGCGACGTGGTGATCGAGGTGTCGGCCGAATATCCCGACGTGCAGCTCACCCATATGTACGTCGACAATGCGGCGATGCAGCTGGTGCGCAATCCGGGGCAGTTCGACGTGATCGTTACCGGCAATCTGTTCGGCGACATCCTGTCGGATCAGGCGTCGATGTGCGCAGGGTCGATCGGCATGCTGCCCTCGGCGAGCCTGGATGATGCGGGCAAGGGGCTGTACGAGCCGATCCACGGGTCGGCGCCCGATATCGCGGGGCAGGGCAAGGCCAATCCGTGCGCAGCGATCCTGTCCGCGGCGATGATGCTGCGCCATTCGCTCAGCGAACCCGCGGCGGCGGACCGGATCGAGGCGGCGGTGGCGCGTGCGATCCGCGACGGCGCGCGTACCGCGGATCTGGGCGGCACGATGAGCACCGCCGCGATGGGCGACGCGGTCCTCGCCGCACTGTAAGCGACGGGCATGAGCACGCTCCTCGAGATCGCGGTCGTCATCCCGACCTTCAACGAGCGCGCCAACGTGCCGACGCTGATCGCGCGGCTGGACCAGGCGCTGGCCGGGCGGCGCTGGGAGGCGATCTTCGTCGACGACGACAGCCCGGACGGCACCGCAGACGTCGCGCGCGAGCTGGCGCGGATCGATTCGCGCGTGCGGGTGATCCACCGTATCGGCCGGCGCGGCCTGTCGTCGGCGTGTATCGAGGGGATATGCGCGACGGCGGCGCCGGTGGTCGCAGTGATCGACGGCGATTTGCAGCATGACGAAACGCTGCTGCCCAAGATGCTCGACCTGTTGCAGGCGGACGAGGCGCTCGACGTGGTGGTCGGATCGCGCTTCGTCGATGGCGGCGGCACGGGCGACTGGGACCGCGACCGCGTCGCCAAGTCGGCGTTCGCGACCAGGCTGTCGCGCCGGGTGCTGAAGGGCGACCTCAGCGATCCGATGAGCGGGTTCTTCGCGATCCGCACCGCGGTGGTACGCGAACTGGTGCCCGACCTGTCCGCGATCGGCTTCAAGATCCTGCTCGATTTGATGACGACGAGCACGCGGCCGCTGAACTTCGCCGAGCTGCCCTATACGTTCCGGGTACGGACGGAGGGCGAATCGAAGCTCGATCACGTCGTCGCCATGGAATATCTGATCGCGCTGTACGACCGGATGTTCGGCCGGTTCGTGCCGGTGCGCTTCGCGATGTTTTCCGGCATCGGCGTGCTGGGCGTGGGCGTGCATATGAGTGTGCTGGGCGTCGCCATGCTGGCCGGTGCCGACTTCCTGTTCGCGCAGATCCTGGGCGCGGTGGCGGCGATGACGTTCAACTTCGCGCTCAACAATGCGCTGACCTATCGCGATCGGCGCTTGAAGGGATTCCGCCAGCTGCTCGACGGCTGGGTGTCGTTCTGCGTCGTCTGTTCGGTGGGGCTGGTGGCGAATGTCGGCATCGCCGCCTTCGTCCACGATTTCCGCAACGGCGGCGCGGCGGCGTCGGCGCTGATCGGCATCTTGGTCGGCGCGGTGTGGAATTATGCCCTGTCGTCGAAGTTCGTCTGGGGCCGCTATTAGATCCAGCTCTTCAGCCACATCCAGCCGTGGAACGAGTCCGCGCCCTTGAGCGGCGTCGCGGCGAGGATGGGGTAGAAGTGGACGAACAGCACCGCGGCGGCGGCGAGAAAGGCCTCGTCCCAATAGCGCAGGCGCGCACGCCAATGGTCGAAGGCGGCGGCGATGGCGACGCACAGCCAGATGCTCGATAGATAGTAATAATAGAAGAAGCCGAGCGACTTGGGGATCAGCGCCCACATCGCGACGCTGGCGACCCACAGCAGCGCGACGCCGCCCGCGCGGACGTTGCCGCGCACCCAGGCGTACAGGCAGGCAAGGACGGCGATCAGCCCGCCCCACATCACCACGGGATTGCCGAGCAGCAAAATGCCGCGCTGCGCGCCGTCGACGGGTTCGTACAGATACCAGACCGGCCGCCAGTCGAACGCCCAGGTCCACCAGGCGGACTGATAGGGGTGGGGCGGCAAGACCTGCGTCTGGCGCGCGTACATGTCGAGCTGGAAGGGAAGCAGCGTCGAGAGCGTGAGCGGCTGGGTGTGGTAGAGGAACGCCGGCCAGAAGGTGAGCGCATAGGTGAGCGCGGCGACCACGCCGAGCGCGGCGAGGGCTGCGAGCGGGTGGAGGCGCGGTTGCGTGCGGTGCGCGAGCAGGAAGGCGAGGCCTGCAAAGCCGATATAGGGCAGCGCGGTCCATTTCGTGCCCAGTGCGAGGCCGAGCAGCACCGCGCCCGCGATCCAGCGCCGCCAGGCCTGCCCGCGCGTCTGTGCCTGCATCGCCCAGAGCAGGGTCGCGACGCCAGTGACGACGAAGGCGGCCATATAGCCGTCGAGCATCGCAGTGCGCGCCTGCACGAAGACGGTGAAGTTGAGGATGGCCAGCGTCGCCCCGATACCGGCGGTGCGGACGCGGCCGAACAGCAGATACAGGATCGCAAAGATGCCGACGACTACCGCGGTCGCCGCCAGCGTCGAACCGATCCGCCAGCCGAGCGGATCGTCGCCGAACAGCGCCATCCCGGCGGCGATCAGCGTCTTGCCGAGCAGCGGGTGTTCGATGTTCACCGGCCCGCCGAGGTCGCGCAGCATGCGCGCGGCGGGGACGTAATGCACCTCGTCGAACACCAACGTGTGCGGCGTAGTGAGCCGCCAGCTGAACAGCAGTTGCGCGATCAGGCCGAGGCCGAGCGCGGCGGGCAGGGGGCGGTGGAACAGGCGCACGGGGGGCTTGTCGGGGCAAGCGCGCGGGTTGGCAAGCGGGTGCTGTCCGTGCCCCCCGTCACCCCCGATGTGTTCCGGGGTCCACTTCGCGGCGAGGGGGGCGCTAGGGCCGATCGACAGTCATTCACGCCAAGATACGAAGAGGTGAAGAAAAGATGGTTCGCGCGGAGGCGCGGAGGACGCAGAGGTGTCGCGTTTGCCGAGCGAGCGGCCTGTCTATCTCGGTCGAGGTCAAGGCGCAGCGTTGCCACGCGCGTGACATCTCTGCGTCCTCCGCGCCCCCGCGCGAACAAAACTCTTTTTCTTCATGTCTGTCCGCTCGTCGGGAAATCCATCACGACGGTGAATGTCGATATGGCCTAGAGGCCCCGGTCGTCCCCTTGTGGCCCGGTGGACCCCGGAACGAGTCCGGGGTGACGGGGTGGGCGGGGCGGCCGTCTCGCGCAACCGTACCCCGCCCTTGCACCCCCCGTCCGTGTCCGGCAAAGCGGGCGGCATGAAGCGCAAGGCAGGTCAGGACCGTTCGATCACCGCCAATTGGCGCCCCGCGACGCTGGCCGTCCGTGGCGGCACGGCCCGCAGCGAATATGGCGAGACGAGCGAGGCGCTGTTCCTCACCTCGGGCTACACCTACGACAAGGCGGGCGACGCCGCGGCGCGGTTCGCGGGCGAGCAGGAGGGGATGACCTACTCCCGCCTGCAGAACCCGACGGTCGAGATGCTGGAACAGCGGATCGCGCTGCTGGAGGGGGCCGAGGCGTGCCGGACGATGGCATCGGGCATGGCGGCGATGACCGCGGTGCTGCTGTGCCAGTTGCAGGCGGGCGATCATCTGGTCGGCGGGCGGGCTGCGTTCGGATCGTGCCGCTGGCTGACCGATACATTGCTGCCCAAGTTCGGCATTCAGACCACCATCGTCGATGCACGCGATCCGCAGCAATTCCTCGACGCGGTGCGGCCCGAGACGAAGGTGTTCTTCTTCGAAACCCCGGCGAACCCGACGATGGACGTGGTCGACATCCGCGCCGTCTGCGCCATTGCGCGCGAACGCGGCATCACGACCGTGGTCGACAATGCCTTCGCCACGCCCGCGTTGCAGCGGCCGATGGACATGGGCGCGGACGTCACCGCCTATTCCGCGACCAAGATGATGGACGGGCAGGGCCGCGTGCTCGCCGGCGCGGTGTGCGGGACCGAGGATTTCATCACCAACACGCTGCTGCCCTTCACGCGCAACACCGGCCCGACGCTGTCGGCGTTCAACGCCTGGGTGGTGTTGAAAGGGCTGGAGACGCTGGACCTGCGCATCACGCGGCAGGCAGAGAGCGCGCTGACGGTCGGCCGCTTCCTGGAAGCCCGCGTGCCGAAGATCCTGCACCCGGGCCTGCCGAGCCATCCGCAGCACGCGCTCGCGATGAGCCAGATGCGCGCGACCGGCCCGATCTTCGCGTTCGAGGTCGCCGACCGCGCGCAGGCGCACGGGCTGCTCGATGCGCTGGCGCTGATCGACATCTCCAACAACATCGGCGATTCGCGCTCGCTGATGACGCACCCCGCCTCTACCACGCATGCCGGCGTGTCGGCGGAAACGCGTGCCGAGATGGGCGTAACCGAGGGCATGCTGCGGCTGAACGTCGGCCTCGAAGACCCGCAGGACCTGATCGACGACCTCGACCAGGCGCTGCGCGCGGTCGGGCTGTAGGGCGGCCGTGAAGCAGCTGTTTCCTTATGCCGCGACCACCGATGGCGTGACCGTGCGCGTCGCGGTCAGCTATCTGCCCGAACAATCGGAGCCGCAGCGGGGGCGTTGGTTCTGGGCCTATCATATCCGGATCGAGAATGAGTCGGACCGGACAATCCAGCTGCTGACGCGCCACTGGATCATCACCGACGGCCGCGGCGCGCGCCATTCGGTGGAGGGCGAGGGCGTCGTCGGCGAACAGCCGGTGATCGCACCGGGCGGGAGCTTCGATTACGTGTCGGGTTGCCCGCTGCAAACGCCGAGCGGCGCGATGCAGGGGAGTTACAGGCTGATCGACGAGGCCGGGCAGGCGTTCGACGCATCGATCCCCCGGTTTGCGCTGCTGGCCCCGGCGGTAGAGACGTGAGGGGTGGAGATCATGACCCTCTCCCTTCCGCGCCTTCGGCGCTCCCTCCCTCTCCCGCCGGGAGAGGGAAGGGGCCCACGACGCGCAGCGGCGTGGGAAGGGTGAGGGCGACCCGATGAAGCGCACCCACCTTCCCCTCAACGGCCTGCGCGTGCTGGATGCGGCGGCGCGGCACCTGAGCTTCACGCGCGCGGCGGACGAACTGGCGGTGACGCCGGCTGCCGTCGGCCAACAGATTCGCGCGCTGGAGGATACGCTGGGCGTCGTGCTGTTCCGCCGCACGACGCGCGGGCTGGAGCTGACGCCCGAGGCGGAGGCGGGGTTGCCGGCGCTGCGTGACGGCTTCCTGCAATTCGAGGAAGCGGTGCGCGCTATGCAGGCGGGGCAATCGTCCAAGTCGCTGACCATCGCCGCGCCGCGCGACCTGACCGAGAAATGGCTGATGCCGCGCCTGGCCGAAGTGGCGCAGGCGGATGCGGAGCTGCGCTTCGTGCTGCTCGCTGCCGACGACACCGGCGATTTCACCGAGGCGAACCTCGACCTGGCGATCCGCTGGGGCGAGGGGCCGGGCGAGCATGAGGGCGAGGCGCTCGAGTCGGAGGGTATGGTCACGGTGGCGGCGCCGGGCGGCGGGGACGCGGCGATCGGCTGGCCGGGTGCGCCGGGCGGCGACGGTGCGGCGTTGGTGAAGGTCGCCGACGCAGGGCTGGCGATCGATGCGGCGGTGGCGGGACTGGGGCGTGCGACGGTGCCCGAACTACTGGCGGCGCGGGCGATCGCGGCGGGGCAATTGGTGACGATCGGCGAGGCGCAGCCGTCACGTATGGGCTATTGGCTGGTCGCGCCGCTGCCGCAGTGGCGGCAGGCGAAGGTGAAGGCGCTGGTTGACGCGCTGACGGCGTGACGCCGACGCTGCATAGCGCGCGGCTGACGCTCAGGCCGCGCGTGGCGGACGATGCCGAGGCGCTGTTCCCGACCATGGCGGATGCCGAGGCGATGCGCTGGTGGTCCTATCCGCCATTCACGCAGGTCGAGGATTTGCGCGCCCATTTCGCCGAGGCGCATCCCGACTGGCGGGCGTGGGCGGTGACGTGGCGCGGCGAGGATCGGGCGATCGGCTTCGTAGCGGCGGGCCAGCGCCGGACTGGCGTGTCGGAGATCGGCTATCTGTTCGACCGCGCCACGTGGGGACAGGTTGTCGCGCGCGAGGCGTTGGGCGCGATGCTCGACCAGCTGTTCGCCGAGGGGCAGCGGCGCGTCTTTGCCGACATCGACCCCGACAATACGCCGTCGATCGGTCTGGTCGAGCGGCTGGGCTTCGTGCTGGAGGGGCGCCTGCGCGCCGAGTGGGAGACGCATATCGGCGTGCGCGATACGCTGATCTACGGCCTGCTCAGGGACGAGTGGCGGGCGTAGCGACCAGCGCCAGCGCGCGCGACACCAACGCGACGAAGGCGGCATCGTCGACGCCTGCGTCGGGGCGATGCCAGTCGCCGACCACCGCATACCAGCGCCCGTCCCGTGCCTGCGCCAGCAGGTTGAGCGTGATCACCCCCGGCTCCGACCCGCCCTTGAACCCGACATAGCGGAAGCGCGCCGCGGTGGCGGGGTCGATGCCCGGATTGATGCCCATGATGCTGCGCACCACCGGTCCCGCGTCGCGCAGGTGGGCAAGCAGGCGCGCCATGTCGCGCGGCGATGCGAACCATTCGACGCTGTCGTTGGCGATCGGACCCGAAGAGAACATCATCGGGTCGATGCGCTGGGTCGCGATTGCAGAGGCCTGCGCGGCGAGGAGGGCGCGACGGCCGGCGGCGTCAGCGCCCTTCCATGCGGCGATGCGCGTAGGATCGGCCTTGATCGCGAAGGCCTCGCGCGTCGTCAGCACCGGCCCGGTGGCGCCGAAGCGCGCGGCCATGGCGTCGACCTCTTTGCGCCCCAGCACGCCGATCAACGTGTCGGCGGCCGTGTTGTCGCTGATCGAGATCATCAGCGTCGCCAGCGCTTGGAGCGTTACCGGCGTCCCTGCCGGCCAGGCTTGCAGGATGCCGGAGGGAAGGGACGGCGCGGCAATTGGCACCACCTCGTCCCAGCGATGCCTACCCGCGGCGACCTGCCGCGCGGTTTCGGCGAGCACCCACAATTTGAACGCGGAGCCGAGCGGGGCGGGCTGGGCGTCGCGGATCGCCAGCACGGGCGTCGGCGTCGCGCCGTCCAGTGCGTAGATGCCGAGCCGTGTCGTGCCGGGCAGCGCCGACAGGTCCTTTTCGATCGTCGCCGCGCTGTCGTCGCTGCGGGTCGTGCCGGTGATGCGCAACCCGGTGATCGCGTGGGGCGCGGCGGGATCGATCGCGATCAGCATCGTCGCGGTGCCGCGTTCGTAGCCGACCAGCATTTGCGCGGCGTAGCGGCCTTTCGGGGTCAGCGTCGCGATCCGCTGCGGAGCCCCTAGCGAGTCGCGCAATTGCGCGGTGAGCGCCTGCCACTGGCCCAGCGGCACGGCCTGACGAAAGGCGGGGGCGAACAAGGTGTCGTATCCCGGACCGCCGTTCAGCACAGGCAGCAGTGCTTCCGCCTGCGCGCGCACTGCCGGATCGGCATCAGCCGCGACGGGGGCCGCGACGGGCGGCGGCGTCTGGGCGCTCGCCGTGACGGGCGCGAGGCAGCCCAGCGCCAGCGCGGCGATTAGTTCTTGAGCTTCCAGCCTTTTCGCAAGAGCACGTAGCATGTCACCCCCAGCACGACGTCCACCGCCAATATCGCGATGCTGCCGACCATGATGGGCGAATCGGCGGTGCCAAGGAAGCCGTATCGGAAGCCAGAAATGATATAGAAGAAGGGGTTGGCGTGGCTGAACGCGCGGAACGCGGGGGCCAGGCGATCGACCGAATAGAAGGTGCCCGACAGCAGCGACAGCGGCGCGATCACGAAATTGGTGACCGCGGCGGCATGGTCGAACTTCTCCGCCCAGATCGACGTCAGCACGCCAAGGAACGACAGGAAGGCCGCACCGAGGAAGCCGAACCACAGGATGGCGAGCGGGTGCGCGGGCGTCACATGGACGCCCGGATACAGCGCCATTGCGCACCAGCAGATGAAGCCGACGAGGAACGCGCGCGTCATCGCGCCACCGACGAGCGCCGCAAGCAGCTCCGCGGTCGACAGCGGCGCTTGCAAATAATCGACGATCGTCCCCTGGATCTTGCCGACCAGCAGCGAAAAGCTGGCATTGGCGAAGGCGGGGCCCATCATGCCCTGGCTGATGATGAGGCCAGGCGCGATGAAATCGGCGAAGGGGACGATGGTGCCGCCGACCTGGACCGGGCTTTTCGCGCCGGTCGCGATGGTAAAGACGATCAGGAACAGCAGGGTCGTGATCGCTGGCGCCCATACCGTCTGGAGCTGCACCTTGAAGAACCGGCGCACCTCCTTCACATAGAGGGTCTTCAGGCCGCCCCAATTCACGTTCCGGATCACCGGCACGCCGGGTGCGGACCGGATCGCCGATTGGATTTCGCCGATTGGGGGCTGGCTGCTCATGAGCGAAGCGGGTAATCGCCTGCGCAGCCGCCCGCAACCCGGCTGTGAGAATATAGGGAAGTACGAATGTCCTGGACCGACGAGCGGATCGACACGCTCAAGACGATGTGGGAAGCGGGCCAGACCGCCAGCCAGATCGCCGAGGCGCTGGGTGGCGTCAGCCGCAACGCCGTGATCGGCAAGGCGCATCGCCTGGGGTTGCAGTCGCGCCCATCGCCGGTGAAGCCGAACGAGCCCGCTGCGGCCCCCGCACCGGTGGCAGCCGCGCCCGAGCCCGAACCCGTCGTCGCGGCGCCGCCCGCTCCGCCGCCACCCGCGCCGAAGCCGACGCCGGCGCCCGAGCCGGTGGTCGCCGCCGCGGATGTGCGCGACGACGAAGACGAGGATGACGACGACACGGATGCGGTCGTCGCCGCGCCGCGTCGCGAGCCGCAGCCGATCCTGCGGTCGGTCGGCCCCGGCGGCTTCGTGCGCCAGTCGCCCGGCGAGCAGCAGCCCCCTGCCACGCCCGCGCCGCCGCGCCGGCTGGTCCCGGCCAAGCCTTCGCCTGAGATCGCGGGCAAGACGACGCTGCTCGACCTCAACGACCGCATCTGCAAGTGGCCCCTCGGCCATCCGGGCGAACCCGACTTCCATTTCTGCGGCGAGAAGGTGAACCCGGGTTTCCCCTATTGCGTCGAACATTGCGGCCATGCCTATCAGGCACAGCTGCCGCGCCGTGATCGCCGCCCGCCCCCGCCGATGCCGTTCGGCGGCCCGCGCGTTCGCTGAGGCGAAGTCTCAGCGACGCGGCCAAAGGGCCGCCCGGCCGGCGCGGCCAAAGCCGCGTCCGACGTCATGGGCTTTGCCCATGACGGGCCTGGTTTAGTGCTCTTCCGTCTACCCCACACCCGTTCGCCCTGAGCCTGTCGAAGGGCGGGGCGCCCCGAGTGATGGCCTCGCATCTGGAAAGCTGTGCTTCGACAAGCTCAGCACGAACGGAGGTGGGTACGGCCCGCCGCGGCGAAGCCGCGTCGTCAGTCGTGTCCGCTTGCGCGGCACGCTGGCCGGGCTTGCGCGAGTCCTGAGCCATGCCGGGCATGGCTCAGGCCGCCCTGCGCCTTAGAAGCGGAACGCTGCCGTTGCGCGCAGCGAATGCCAGCGGAACTGCGTGTCCGAGCGGCGGAAGTCCGTCGTCGTTCCGCCCAGAACAAACGGGTTCGTCGTCGGCGCGGCACCTTGCGTCACCCGCACGCGCGCATCGTCGTCGCGATACTGGTGATAGGTGTATTCCATGCCGATCGAGAAGTTCTTGCCGAGCTTCTGTTCGATACCGCCGCCGCCGACGATGCCCCACTGGTTGCGCTTGCCGAACTGGCTGAAGGCATTGGCGGTGTTGGTGGTCGTGAATTCGCGATCGATCCGCGCATAGCCCGGTCCGAACGTGCCGTAGAACAGCGTCGTGCCCGGTGCATAGCCGACGCGGCCGCGAATGCTCGCTTCCCAATCCAGCTTGCGGGTCATGACGTAATTGGCGGGCGTCGTCGAAAAGGCGCTGACGCTGTCGGTGATCTCGCTCTTGCCGAATTCGCCGACCGCACCGATCACGATGTTGCCGCGCTGCGAGTCCATGCCGATCCGCCCGTAGTAGGACCAGCCGTCGCGATCGTTGGCACAGCCGCCCGGCGTCGGCGTCGCGCCACGCGCGCGGCCGTTGCAGAAGCCGGGCGAGAAGGCGTTGGCGCCCGCCGCGGTCGACACCGTATCGCCGAAGCTGCCGTTCGACCCGCGATCGAACAGGATGCGCGAACCGACGTCGTTCGGCTGGACGTCGTAGCCGCCGGCAGCGCCGATATAGATGCCGCTGAACGGCGCATCGTCGGTCATCTCCTGCGCCTGCGCGGCGGTGGTGAAGGATGCCGCGGCAAGCGCGCCGGCGACCAGAATAGAACGCATATGTCTCTCCCGACAGACGTGACAGTCGGGCAAGGAACGTCCGCCTCGACGGAAAATATGCGTCAGATCAACCAAATCGCGGCAGTGTGGCTTTTATGCACCAGCGTAGAAATATTCGAGCAACATGCGTCGCTCGCGCAATACTGGTATCGCCTGCGATGTTCCCTTATGGTTCCGCGTGATGGCCCAGGATTTGTTCGCTTCGTCCGCTACCCCCGCCAACAGCTATGACGCTTCGTCGATCGAGGTGCTCGAGGGGCTGGAGCCGGTTCGCCGCCGGCCGGGCATGTATGTCGGTGGCACCGACGAGCGTGCGCTTCATCACCTTGCCGCCGAAGTGCTCGACAATGCGATGGACGAGGCGGTCGCGGGCCATGCGACGCGGATCGAAGTGACGCTGGAGCCGGGCAATCGCCTGACCATCGTCGACAATGGTCGCGGCATTCCCGTCGACCCGCATCCCAAGTTTCCCGACAAGAGCGCGCTGGAGGTGATCCTGTCGACGCTGCACTCGGGTGGCAAGTTCGCCGGCAAGGCCTATGCGACCAGCGGCGGCCTGCACGGCGTCGGCGTGTCGGTTGTCAACGCGCTGTCGAGCGACACGGTGGTCGAGGTGGCGCGCGACCGCCAGCTCTACCGCCAGCGGTTCAGCCGTGGGCAGACGCTGGGGCCGCTCGAACATGTCGGTGCGGCGCCCAATCGCCGCGGCACCTCCGTCGCCTTCACGCCGGATGTCGAGATTTTCGGGCCCGAGCTTGGCTTCAAGCCGAAGCGGCTGCACCAACTCGTCCGCTCCAAGGCCTATCTGTTCGCGGGCGTCGAAATTCGCTGGCATTGCGCGCCCGAACTGGTCGAGGGCAGCGATACGCCGGCGGAGGCGGTGTTCCAATTCCCGGGCGGCCTCGCCGATCATCTGCGCGAACAGATCGGTGGCCGCGAATGCGCGACGGCCGATTTCTTTGCGGGGCGACAGGATTTTCCGGGCGAGGCGGGGCGCGTCGAATGGGCGGTCGCCTGGCCGCTGTGGAGCGACGGCAGCTACAGCTGGTATTGCAACACGATCCCGACGCCCGACGGCGGCACGCACGAACAGGGGCTACGCCAGGCGCTGGTCCGGGGTTTGCGCGCGTTCGGCGAGCTGGTGAACCAGAAGAAGGCCAAGGACATCACCGCCGACGACGTGATGGTCGGCAGCGAGCTGATGCTCAGCGTCTTCATCCGCGATCCGCAATTCCAGAGTCAGACCAAGGATCGGCTGACGTCGCCGGAGGCGGCCGGCCTCGTCGAAAAGGCGGTGCGCGACCATTTCGACCATTGGCTCGGCCACAATATGGAGCGGGGCAAGGCGCTGCTGGGCTATGTGCTCGACCGGATGGACGAGCGCCTGCGCCGCAAGGCGGAGCGCGAGGTCAAGCGCAAGACCGCGACCAGCGCGCGCAAATTGCGCCTACCCGGTAAGCTGACCGATTGCGCCGCCGACTCGCCGGAAGGCACCGAGCTGTTCATCGTCGAAGGCGACTCGGCCGGCGGTTCCGCGAAGCAGGCGCGTGATCGCAAGACGCAGGCGATCCTGCCGATCCGCGGCAAGATCCTCAACGTCGCCAGCGCGACGAGTGCGAAGATCGTCGCGAACCAGGAAATCGCCGACCTGATCCAGGCGCTTGGTTGTGGCACGCGCAAGGACTGCGACGCCAGCCAGCTGCGCTACGAACGCATCGTCATCATGACCGACGCCGACGTCGACGGGGCGCATATCGCGACGCTGTTGATGACGTTCTTCTTCCAGGAAATGCCCGACCTGGTGCGACGCGGGCACCTCTACCTCGCGCAGCCGCCGCTCTATCGCCTGACCGTCGGCGCCAAATCCCTGTACGCGCGTGACGACGCCCACCGCGCCGAACTGGAGCGCACCGCGTTCAGGGGCAAGAAGGTCGACGTCGCGCGCTTCAAGGGCCTCGGCGAAATGAACCCCGGCCAGCTGCGCGAAACGACGATGGACCCCAACACGCGCAGCCTGATCCGCGTGACGCTGCCGCAGGAATATGAAGAGCGCGCAGGGGTGAAGGACTTGGTCGATCGGCTGATGGGCAACAACCCGGCGCACCGCTTTGCGTTTATTCAGGAAAACGCGGCACGGATGGACGAAGAGGCGATCGATGCGTGAAATATCTTTGCTGGACGACACCTAACGGCAAGGATAGCGTTGTCTTCGGTACGAGATAGGGAGACACGCCATGATTGTAGTCGCTGTCCTTCTTCAGATTGCACAGATGCCATCCGTTCCGCCGCCCGCGCCGGATCCCGACATTATCGTCAGTGGTAAGACGACTGCGGAGGCCAAGCGTATTCTCGAGGCGTGCATTGCGGACCGCTGTACGCCAGACAAGGAGATCAAGGCATCATTGGTCTATGCAACGCGACAGATGTTGGACGGCGATTACCCCGCCGCACGGCAGACGTTGCTCACAGCGCGTCATCGCAACGCGGCATTCGACAAGACCTATCCCCTGCAAGTGTCCGATCTTCATCGCGCGCTGACCCGCTTGTCGACGCTCGATGGTTGGCGCGACTCTGCACGTCTGTCAGCCGTGGATGCCACTGACGCATTGCGTGCAGGCCTCCCCTCAGGTGACCCCACTATCCTAAGCCAGCGCCTGTTCAGCGCCAGCCAGCTCGCCCGCGAGGGTCGGATCATCGGAGCCACACAAATCTACAACGACGTCGCCGACAAGGCCCGTCAGCGTGGGCAATATGCGGTGGAGGCGCAGGCGCTGTTCGACGGCGCGGTACTCTATGCGACCCTTGCCAGCCTTGACCCGGTGTATCGCAATTCCGCGCAGGAATGGGCTGATCGCATTACGCGCCGGACTGAGCCCGAATTCGTCGAGATGCGCAGCGGATTGTCGCTGCTCCGTACCAAACTGGCCGCGCTGGCGGCGAAGCCTCAAGATCGGGCTGCCATCTATTCGGCTGCACAACCGGCCGACGGCAACGCTGCGATCCTGCTCGACGAGCCGAAACTTCAAGTACTTCCAGACGACCAGCAACTCGCGGGTGGAATGGCGCGTGAAGGCGTGCCCGAGTGGGCCGACGTGAGCTTCTGGGTGCGGCCAGACGGGTCGGTTGCCGATCTTGCCGTCGTTCGTCAGTCGGAAGCCCGGCCGGGTTCGTGGCTCGGCGAAAAGTTGAAGGCCGTTAGCGGCCGGCGATACGCGCCCTTGCAAGGCTCCGTCGGGGCGCGGGGCCTTTATCGTGTCGAGCGCTATTCGTTGGTTCATGTGGTGCAGTCGACGATCGGTATGCACATGCCGGTGCGAGCGCGGATTGGAGAAATTGATACCATGGATATGACGCCTTTGTATCGATCGTGATTCTGCGAAGGCCGCTGGCGTGGTTGACCCGCCGGGCTGGCTCCTCGTATGACTGACAAGGGCGGCCAGCACAGGCCGCCCTTTCTCGTTGAAGAGAAGAGGAGACCTCTCGTGACCATTACGCCGCTCATGCCCGTTTACCCACGGTGCGGGGTGCGTCCGGTCCGAGGGGAGGGGTGCTATCTGATCTCCGAAAATGGGGATCGCTATCTGGATATGGCGGCGGGGATCGCGGTCAATGCGCTGGGGCATGGCCACCCGCATCTGGTGAAGGCGATCGCCGAGCAGGCGGCGACGCTAATGCATGTCAGCAACCTCTACGGCAGCCCCCAGGGCGAGGCGCTGGCGGAGCGGATCGTCGCGAACAGCTTTGCCGATACGGTGTTCTTCACCAATTCGGGCACCGAGGCGGTAGAGTGCGCGATCAAGACCGCGCGGCGCTATCACTTCGCCAACGGCAATCCGCAGCGGCACACGATCATCACCTTCAACAACGCCTTCCACGGGCGGACGATGGGGGCGATTTCGGCGACCAACCAGCCTAAGATGCGCGACGGCTTCGAGCCGCTGCTGCCGGGCTTCGCCTATGCGCCCTTCAACGACCTGGAGGCAGCGCTCGCGCTGGTCGACGAGAACACCGCCGGCTTCATGGTCGAGACGATCCAGGGCGAGGGCGGCGTGTCGGTAAGCACGCCCGAATTCATCCAGGGCCTGCGCAAGGCGTGCGACGAACAAGGCCTGCTCCTGATCCTCGACGAGGTGCAATGCGGCTATGGCCGTACCGGCAAGATGTGGGCCTATGAGCATTACGGCATCGAGCCGGACATCATGTCGGTCGCCAAGGGTATCGGCGGCGGCTTCCCGCTGGGCGCGTGCCTTGCCACCGAAGAGGCGGCGAAGGGCATGGTGATCGGCACGCATGGATCGACCTATGGCGGCAACCCGCTGGCCATGGCGGCGGGGCAGGCGGTGCTCGACGTGATGCTGGAGGACGGTTTCCTCGAGAATGTCACGACGATGGGCGAGCGGCTGCGCGGCGCGCTGGAGCAGATGATTCCCAATCACGACCACGTCTTCGAAGGCGTGCGCGGCAAGGGGCTGATGCTTGGCTTGAAGCTGAAGGCCGGAGTCGAGCCGCGCGAATTCGTCGCGCATGCCCGCGACAACCACAACCTGCTGCTGGTCGCGGCGGGCGAGAATGTCGTGCGCATGCTGCCGCCGCTGGTGATCGAGGATTCGCATGTCGCCGAGTGCATCGAGAAGCTGTCGGATGCGGCGCGGGTGTTCACGCCGGCGAGCGACGATTGATGATTCCTCCCCCGTTAGGGGGAGGTGGCACCGCGCATGCGGTGACGGAGGGGGAGGACGGCGGGGGCTGCGTTTGGGGAAGCGCCCCCTCCACCACGGCCTGACGGCCGCGGTCCCCCTCCCCCGCTGCGCGAGGGAGGACTTTTCACATGCGTCATTTCCTGAATCTCACCGATGCCGGCGCCGATGGCGTTGCCGCGATGCTCGACGATGCGATGAGCCGCAAAGCGGCGCGGGCGGGCTGGCCGAAGGGCCGCGTCGATGCCGATGCCCCGCTTGCCGGTCATGTGCTGGCGATGATCTTCGAAAAGAATTCGACGCGCACGCGGGTCAGCTTCGACATGGCGATCCGCCAGCTGGGCGGCACGTCGATCGTGATGGATGCCGGCAGCATGCAGCTCGGCCGTGGTGAGAGCATCGCGGATACGGCGCGCGTGCTGTCGGGCTATGTCGATGCGATCATGATCCGCACCGACGATCATGCCAAGGTCGAGGATATGGCGCGCCATGCCAGCGTGCCGGTGATCAACGGCCTGACCGACGCGTCGCACCCGTGCCAGATCATGGCCGACCTGCAGACGATCCTGGAGGACGGCAAGGCGCTGCCCGGGCTGAAGGTCGCGTGGCTGGGCGATGGCAACAACGTGCTCGCTTCGATCATGGAGGCGGCGGGCCTGATGCAGTTCGACGTCGTCGCGGCCTGTCCACAGGGCTATCAGCCGAGCGAAGCGGACGTCGCGCTGGGCAAGGGCCGCGCGCGCGTCGTCGGCACGGCGGCCGAGGCGGTCGAGGGCGCGGACGTGATCGTCACCGATACCTGGATCTCGATGGGCCAGGCGCATGCCGACACCAAGCTCGCCGCGATGATGCCCTTCCAGGTCGACGAGGCGCTGATGGCGCGCGCCAAGCCCGACGCGCGCTTCCTCCACTGCCTGCCTGCGCACCGTGGTGAGGAAGTGGTCGATGCGGTGATCGACGGCCCGCAGTCGCTGATCTGGCGTGAGGCGGAAAACCGGCTGCATGCGCAAAAGGCGGTGCTGCGCTGGGTGTTCGGGCAGATCGGCTGAGGTCTCTGGGGGCGGTTCCGCCGCGCGTCGTGCCGCCCCGCACCTCGACAAAACGGCTCTCGAGGCGCACGATGTGCCTCAAGTAACGGAGCCTATTCATGTCCCTAGACGAGACGTTTGCCACCGACTGGGCCGCTGCGGGCGAAGCGGGGCTGGACGATACGATCGCATTGCGCCGCGCGATCCATGCCGAGCCGGAGGTCGGGCTGCACTGCCCGCTGACCACCGCGAAGATCAAGGCGGCGCTCGCCGGCCTGCCGCTGGAGATTCACGACAGCACGTCCACGACCGGCTTCATCGCCATCCTGAAGGGGCAGGCGGGCGATAACGGTCGCACCGTGCTGCTGCGCGGCGACATGGATGCGCTGCCGATGCAGGAGGAGACGGGGCTGCCCTTCGCCAGCACCATCCCCGGCCGCATGCACGCCTGCGGGCACGATTCGCACACCGCGATGCTGGTCGGCGCGGCCAAGGCGCTGTGCGCGCGCCGGGAGAGCCTGCCGGGCACGATCGTCTTCATGTTCCAGCCGGGCGAGGAGGGTTATCACGGCGCCCGCTTCATGATCGACGACGGGCTGCTCGCCATCGCCAAGCCCGATGCGGCGTTCGCGCTGCACATCACGCCCAATGCGCCAGCGGGTGTCGTCGTGACGCGCGGCGGGCCGATCATGGCGTCCGCGGACACGATCCACGCGACGATCCGTGGTGCCGGCGGCCATGCCGCGATGCCGCACGACTGCATCGATCCGATCCCCGTCGCCTGCGAGATCGTCACCGCGCTCCAGACCTTCATCGCGCGACGTATTCCCGTCACCGATCCGGCGGTGCTGTCGGTGACGAAGATCGAGGCCGGGTCGGCGCACAATATCGTGCCGGGCGAGGTGACGATGCTCGGTACGCTGCGCACGCTGTCGGAGGGCACGCGGGCGACGATGCAGGCGGCGTTCCAGCGGATTGCCGAGCATATCGCCGCCGCACATGGCGCGACCGCGGAGACGCGGATCGAGGCGGGCTATCCGGTGACGGTCAACGACCCGCGCGGTGCGGCGCTGATCGAGGGCGTGGCGGGTACGCTCGGCCAGCCGTTCGCGACGATGCCGCAGCCGATGATGGGCGCGGAGGACTTTTCGTACGTGCTGCGCGAGACACCCGGCGCCTTCGCCTTCATCGGCGTCGCGCCGGTGGGCAGCGATCCCGCGACCAATCCGCCGCTGCACAATACGCGGATGACGATCGAGGAATCGGTGATGGCGAAGGGCGTGGCGATGCACTGCGCGATCGCGACGCGGTTCTTAGAGAACGGGTTCGATTGAGCGGGGGGCAGGCAGGCCCTTAGCCTTAGCCCGTCACCCCGGCCGAAGAGCCGGGGTCCCGCTTCTTTCCGGCCGTGGCGAAAAGCGGGACCCCAGGTCGAGCCCGGGGTGACGAGGTGGGTGTGGCCACCCCTTACGCGATCACTTCTTGATCAGGCCGATCTCGACCAGCCGCTCGTGCAGGTAATCGTGCGCGGTGATCGGCGTGGGGTAACGGTTCGGCCGGTCCGCGGTGATCGTCTGCGGTAGCGTCTCGATCAGGAAATCGGGCGCGGGGTGCAGGAAGAAGGGCATCGAATAGCGCGAATGGCCGCGGCGTTCGACCGGCGGGTTGACGACGCGGTGCGTGGTCGAGGGCAGGACGTGGTTGGTCAGGCGCTGCAGCATGTCGCCGACGTTGACGACCATCGCGCCTTCGGGCGGCTTGATCGCCAGCCAGTCACCGGTGTTCTTGTCGAGCAGTTCGAGGCCCGCTTCCTCGGCGCCCAGCAGTAGGGTGATGAGGTTGATGTCCTCATGTGCGCCGGCGCGCACGCCCTCCGCATCGGCGGGGATGGGGGGATAATGGAGCAAGCGCAGCACGCTGTTGCCGTCCTTCACCGCCGGGTCGAACCAGTCGGGGGCAAGGCCCAGATGGCGCGCGATCGCGGAGAGCAATTTGTCGCCCGCGCGATCGAAAGCGGTGAACAGTTCGAGGAACGTGTCCTTGAACCCCTCGGGGCGCGCCGGCCAGATGTTGGGCGCCATGCTGTCGGCGTAACGATGCCCCTCCGGCAGATTGCGGCCGATGTGCCAGAATTCCTTGAGGTCGACGTGCTTGGCGTCCTTGGCGATCTCCGTCTTGAACGGGGTATATCCGCGCGCGCCGCCACCGCCCGCGACGAAATAGTCGCGCTTTTCCGCCTCCGGCAACGCGAACAACGCCTCGGTTTCGGACCAGGCACGATCGATCAGGTCCTGCGGGATGCCGTGGTCGGCGACGATCGCGAAGCCGAATCGTTCGAACGATTCGCCGAAGGCCTTGGCGAAGCCGTCGGGGTCGCGCGCCTGGTCGGCGAGGCTGAGCGTCGGAACCTGTGCGTCCAGCGCGGTTGGGGTGTCGAGCATAAGGGCCATCCGTTTGATCAGGCGAGCGATATAGGACGCCGCGCCGACCGCGTCACGCCCGCATGTCACGCGCCTGTCATGGTGCGAACGACCGGGGATCGACGGCGATCGCACGGTTATGGTGAACGCCCGCGTAACCTCATATCATCGGCTCGGCGCGCGCGTCAGCCGGTTGATCGCGGGAGCCGTGCCCCATGGGTTGTGGATGCGCATCGATTGCAGGCAGAGACTGCGCGTCTGGGGCGCGGTGGGGCTGCGAATCACGACGATTGGATTACGGCCGGACCCGGTCCCCCGGGTTGCGGCGCATCGCACTGGGGTCTGATGAACAGCTTCGTTTCCATGAGCGCTCGACTCGGTAACCGCATCCGTTCGCTTTTCGTCGCGCGCGACGTCCTGTTTCACGATGGCAACGCGCTGCGCCGTGTCAGCCTGACCGGCCGTCGTCAGGCGACGCTCGCCGCCGCGGCGACGCTGACGCTGGGGTTTTCGGGCTATGGCGCCGCACAGGCTGCGCAGCTGGTCGTCGCCCCCGCGCATGATACGCGCGTTGCGGGCATGGAGCATCGGCTCGACGCGATGCAGGCTCGCGTGTCGCACATCCGTGACGTCGCCCGCCTGCATGCCGAGCGGATCGAACAGCGCCAGGCGCTGATCACCGCGGCGCTGACCGGCAAGGGCGACGAGGCCGAACTGGCGCTCGCGACGCTCGCGATCGATCCCACCGCCGATCGCCTCGCCGCCGATGTCGTCAAGCCGCTGGTGAAGGTGGAAGGGCGCCAGGCCCAGCTCGCCGACGCCGCGCAGAAGGTGGTGGACCAGCGCCTCGCCAAGGCGAATGCGACGCTCAAGACGCTCGGTGTCGCCAGCCGCGTGAATGCCAAGGCGATGGGCGGCCCGATGCTGGAGGCCAATGGCGCGGAAGCGCAGGCGGACCTGAAGGCCGATGCGCAGTTCCGCACGCTGTTCCAGAGCTGGAAGAAGCTCGACACGCTGCAACAGGGGGCGATCGCCATTCCGTCGGTGCAGCCGGTGCAGCACCTGCAGTTCACCAGCAACTTCGGCATCCGCTCCGACCCGTTCCGCGGCACCGCGGCGATGCATGCGGGCGTCGACATCCCCGGTCCGGTCGGCACGCCGATCTATGCCACCGCCGACGGCATCGTCGATCACGCCGGCCGCCAGGGCGGTTACGGCAATCTGGTCGAGATCAACCACGGCAAGGGCATCGCGACCCGCTACGGCCACCTGTCGAAGATCCTCGTCGCCGATGGCGCGCGCGTGACGCGCGGCCAGCTGATCGCGCTGATGGGGTCGACCGGCCGCTCGACCGGCCCGCACCTGCATTATGAAGTCCGTATCGACGGCCATGCGGTGAACCCGGTGCCGTTCCTGACCACCGCCGATTACCTGCTCGCCGCGCAGGACCGTGCGGTCCATGCGATCCCGGTGTCGACCGACGGTCCTGCCGCGCAAGATTGATCGACCCAAGTTCGTCATCCCGGCGAACGCCGGGATCCATGGTTGCGATGGTTGACGTGGCGCACGAGCCGCCCGCCGCCGTGCGTCCATGCATCCCGGCGTTCGCCGGGATGACGAGACGGGGCGGGGGCAGCGGCGGTCGCCTACCAGCCCCCCATCCATCATGTCGTCCCTCGCACGGATGATGGCGCAGGGACGAGGGGCTAACCGGTTGCCCCACTCGCATCCCACGCCTATCTCGGCGGCATGACCCAGCCCGACATCGCCCTCACCCCCGCTGCCGCCGCGCGCGTCGCGGCGATTGCGGGCAAGCAGAACAAGCCTGCCATCCTGCGCCTGTCGGTCGATGGTGGCGGCTGTTCGGGGTTCCAGTACAAGTTCGGCTTCGCCGACGCGCCCGAGGGGGACGACACGATCGCGGAGACGGATGGCGTCCGTCTGGTCGTCGACAGCATTAGCCTGGACCTCGTGCGCGGCTGTCAGGTCGATTACGTCGAATCGCTGGGCGGTGCGGCGTTCCGCGTCGACAATCCCAATGCGGCGTCGGGCTGCGGCTGCGGCTCCAGCTTCGCGGTCTGAGGCGGTGAAGCTCGTCACCTATAACGTCAACGGCATCAAGGCGCGGCTGCCGCGGCTGATCGAGTATCTGACCGAACAGCAGCCCGACGTCGTCTGCTTGCAGGAGTTGAAGACCACCGACGATACCTTCCCGATCGCCGATATTGAGGCGGCGGGCTATGGCGCGGTGTGGCATGGGCAGAAGGGGTTCAACGGCGTCGCCGTGCTCGCTAAGGGGCAGACCCCGATCGAGACGCAGCGCGGCCTCGACGGCGAACCCGAAGACGAGCACAGCCGCTATCTGGAATGCGCGGTCGATGGCCTGATCGTCGCGTCGATCTATCTGCCCAACGGCAATCCGCAGCCCGGACCCAAGTTCGACTATAAATTGCGCTGGATGGAGAGGCTCGCCAGCCGCGCGCGCGCGCTGCTGGAGGCCGAGGTGCCGACGGTGCTGATGGGCGATTACAACGTGATCCCCAACGACGACGACACCTTCTCGGTCCGCGCGATGGCGAACGACGCGCTGATGCAGCCCGAAAGCCGCGCTGCCTACCGCCGGTTGCTGGCGCAGGGGTGGACCGATGCGTTGCGCACGCGCCAGCCCAAGGGCGGGGTGTGGACCTTCTGGGATTATCAGGCCGGGGCCTGGCAGCGCGACGCGGGATTCCGGATCGATCACCTGCTGCTCAGCCCGCAGGCGGCGGACCGGTTGCAGGACGCCGGCATCGACAAGGATTATCGCGGCCGCGAAAAGGCGAGCGATCACGCACCCACCTGGGTACGACTGTCGTGAGGCGCAGCGCGGCGGCGCTGCTCGCGCTCGCCGCCGCCACCCCCGCCGCCGCACAGGACCGCGAATTCTGCCCGGAGCGGCCGGGGCTGGAAACGCAGGCGTGCATCGTCGATCGCGGGCGCGTGACCATCGAATCGAGCCTGATCGACTGGACACGCGATCGGCAGAGCGACGGCGTGACCGATACGATCCTGGTCGGCGACACGCTGGTCCGCGTCGGCGTGACCGATCGGCTGGAGGTGCGCGCAGGCTGGCAGCCGTTCGGCCATGAGCGGACGCGCGATGTCGCGACCGGCGATATCGACCGGGCGAATCGCGTCGGCGATGCGGTGATCGGGCTGAAGGCGTCGTTGCTGCATCCCGATGGCAGGGGTCTGTCGATCGCGATCCTGCCATCGGTGACGCTGCCGGTCGGACGTCAGCCGATCGGCGCCGGCCGCGCGCAGCCGAGCCTGCTGCTTCCGCTGTCGTATGATGTGTCCGACACGGTCGAGATCGCCGTTACACCGGCGATCCGGGCATTGGCGAACGAGGACGCGGGCGGCCAGCACGTGCGCTATGGCGCTGCGGCGGGCGTGACGGTGAAGCTCAGCGAGGCGGTGTCGGTCGGCGCGGATGCGTCGCTCGCGCGCGATCAGGACCCGCGCGATCACACGACGCGCGCACGCGCTGCGATGACGCTCGCGTGGCAGCCGAAGGACGATTGGCAGCTCGACACGTCCGCGATTGCCGGGCTCAATCGCGACACGCCGGACGTGCAGCTGATCGCCGGGATCGCGCGGCGGTTCTGAGGTCGATTGACGTCCTGCGATGCTAGCCTCGCTGCGTCACCTCGGACGTGATCCGGATCCCGCTATCGTCGACCGCACAAGAAGCGGGATCGCGGCTCAAGGCCGGGACGACGGGGGGAAGCGACCTACCCACGCCCCGACCAAGCGCCTATACCCCGGTCCGATAACGACAAAGGGGAAGACATGAGCCTGTTCCGCCGCAAGACGATCCAGCCACAGCCGCCGGGCCAACAGCTCGCGCGCACGCTGGGCTGGCCGCATCTGGTGGCGCTGGGCGTCGGCGCGATCGTCGGCACCGGCATCCTGACGCTGATCGGCGTCGGCGCGGATCGGGCGGGGCCGGCGGTGATCCTGTCGTTCGTCGTCGCCGGAGCGATCTGCGCCTGCGCGGCGCTCTGCTATGCGGAGATGGCGACGATGATCCCCGCGTCGGGGTCGGCCTATACGTATAGCTATGCGGTGCTGGGCGAGGTGATCGCCTGGGTCGTCGGCTGGAGCCTGATCCTCGAATATTCGCTGGTGGTCTCGACCGTCGCGGTCGGCTGGTCGGGCTATGCGGTGGGGTTCCTGAAAGGGCTCGGCATCGTCGTGCCCAATGCGCTCGCCAATGGGCCGGGCCTCGGCGGCGTCGTCAACCTGCCGGCGGTGGGGATCATTGCGGTGGTCGCCGGGCTGCTGATGCTCGGCACGCGGGAAAGCGCGCGGATCAACACCGCGCTGGTCGTGCTGAAGATCGTGACGCTGGCGCTGTTCGTCGCGGTGGCGCTGCCGCACTTCGACGTGGCCAACCTGCACCCGTTCGCCCCATTCGGCTACGGCAGCCCGGAGCATGCCAACGGCGTGAAATATGGCGTGATGGGCGCCGCGGCGATCATCTTCTTCGCCTTCTACGGCTTCGACGCCATTTCGACCGCGGCAGAGGAGGCGAAGAACCCCGAGCGCGATCTGGCGATCGGCATCGTCGGATCGATGATCGCCTGCACCGCCATCTATATGATCGTCGCCGCCGTGGCGGTGGGGGCACTCAGCTACACGCGCTTCGGCTCCAGCCCGGAACCGCTGGCGCTGATCCTGCGGGAGATCGATCAGGCCGGTATCGCGACGATCGTCGCGGCGGCGGCGGCGGTCGCGCTGCCGACGGTGTTGCTCGCCTTCCTGTACGGGCAGAGCCGCATCTTCCTGGTCATGGCGCGCGACGGCTTCCTGCCGCAGAGCCTGGCAAAGGTATCGAAGCGCGGAACGCCCGCGCGCATCACTGCGATGACCGCGGTGTTCGTCGCCGCGATCGCCGGCCTAGCGCCGCTCGACGTCATCGCCAGCCTCGCCAATGCGGGTACGCTGTGCGCCTTCGTTGCGGTCGCCGCCTGCGTTCTGGTGCTCCGCCGCCGCGACCCCGCCGCGCGCCGGCCGTTTCGCACGCCGCTCGCCTGGATCGTCGCGCCGCTCGCGATCCTCGGCTGCTGCTATCTGTTCACCAGCCTGCAGGTGGTGACGCAGATCGCCTTCCTCGGCTGGAACGCCTTCGGCCTGCTCGTCTACTTCCTCTATGCGCGCGGTCGGGCGCAGATCGCGTGAGCGGCTGGCATATCGGCATCATCGGCGGGTCGGGACTGTACGACGTCGCCGGGATCGAGGATGGCCGCTGGGTCGAGGTGGCGACGCCTTGGGGGCCGCCCTCCGATGCGATCTTCACCGGGCGCGTCGGCGCGGCGCGCGTGTCGTTCCTGCCGCGCCATGGCCGCGGGCATCGGATCAGCCCCGACGCCCTCAACGCCCGCGCCAATATCGATGCGCTGAAGCGGCTGGGCGTCACCGACGTGCTGGCGGTGTCGTCGGTCGGCTCGCTGGTGGAGGAGCGGCCGCCGGGCAGCTTTACGATCGTCGACCAGTTCATCGACCGGACGAAGGGGCGCGTGTCGAGCTTCTTCGGCACCGGGTGCGTCGCGCATGTCTCGATGGCCGATCCGGTCTGTCCGCGACTGTCGGCGCTGGTCGCGGACGCGGCGGGGGCGGGCGTGGATCGCGGCGGCACCTATCTGGCAATGGAGGGGCCGCAATTTTCGACGCGGGCGGAAAGCCTGCTCTACCGGCAATGGGGCTGCCATGTGATCGGCATGACCGCGATGCCCGAGGCCAAGCTCGCCCGCGAGGCGGAGCTGCCCTATGCGCTGGTCGGCATGGTGACGGATTACGATTGCTGGCGCGAGGACGAGGCGGCGGTCGATGTGACGCAGGTGCTGGCGCAGCTGTCGGCCAATGCGGCGAAGGCGCGCAGCATGGTGCTGGCGTTGCTGCGCGGGCTGCCGGCCGAGCGGGCGGCGTCGCCGATCGATACATGTCTGGATGCGGCGATCATCACCGCGAAGAGCGCGCGCGATCCGGCGCTGGTCGCGAAGCTGGACGCGGTGGCGGGGCGGGCGCTCGCCTAACCCACCGCGTCACCCCGGACTTGGTCCGGGGTCCACTCTGCGGCGAGGGGGCGGGCTGGAGCCTCTTGCCGCCCCCCTTGCGGCCCAGTGGACCCCGGACCGAGTCCGGGGTGACGCAGTGGGTGGGGCGATTCACTCGCACAACAAAAAAGGGGAGGGGCCTTGCGGCGCCTCCCCTTCCCTATTCCGGGAAACGATCCCCCTTACGCGGCCAGCTTGCGCAGCACGTACTGGAGGATGCCGCCGTTGAGGAAATACTCCAGCTCGTTGACGGTATCGATGCGGCAACGCGTCTCGAACGTCTCGGTGCTGCCGTCGGCGCGCTTCAGCGTCACTTCGACGGTCTGACGCGGGCGCAGGTCGGCGACGCCGGTGATGGTGAACGTCTCGGTGCCGTCCAGCTTCAGCGTCTGGCGGGTCACGCCGTCGGCGAACTGCAGCGGGAGGACGCCCATGCCGACCAGGTTCGAACGGTGGATACGCTCGAAGCTTTCGGTGATGACCGCGCGCACGCCGAGCAGGTTGGTGCCCTTCGCCGCCCAGTCGCGCGACGAGCCGGTGCCATATTCCTTGCCCGCGACGACGACGAGCGGCGTGCCGTCCGCCTTGTGACGCATCGCCGCGTCGTAGATCGGCATCACTTCGCCGTCATACTGGGTCATGCCGCCTTCGACGCCCGGCACCATTTCGTTCTTGATGCGGATGTTGGCGAAGGTGCCGCGGACCATGACATGGTCGTTGCCGCGGCGCGCGCCGTAGCTGTTGAAGTCCTTGCGCGCGACCTGACGTTCGGTCAGCCACTGGCCGGCCGGGCTGTCCGCCTTGATCGAACCCGCCGGGCTGATGTGGTCGGTCGTGATCGAATCGCCCAGGATCGCGAGCGGCTTGGCCTCGATGATGTCGTGGACCGGCTTCGGGGTCATTTCCATGCCCTCGAAATACGGCGGGTTGGCGACATAGGTCGACGCCGCCGGCCAGGCGTAGGTGGCCGAGCCGGTCACGTCGATCTCACGCCACTTGGCGTCGCCGGCATAGACGTTGCCGTAGCGGCTGCGGAACATCTCGTCGTCGATGTTCGCCGCCATCGTGTCGGCGACTTCCTGGTTGGTCGGCCACACGTCCTTCAGGAACACGTCCTGGCCGTCCTTGCCCTTGCCGAGCGGGGTTTCGACCATGTCCTCGGTCACGGTGCCCTTCAGCGCATAAGCGACGACGAGCGGCGGCGAGGCGAGGAAGTTGGCGCGCACGTCGGGCGAGACGCGGCCTTCGAAGTTGCGGTTGCCCGACAGGACCGAGGCGGCGACGAGATCGTTTTCGTTGATCGCGGCGCTGATCGGACCCGGCAGCGGACCCGAATTGCCGATGCAGGTGGTGCATCCGTAACCGACGAGGTTGAAGCCGATCGCGTCGAGGTCTGCGGTGAGGCCGGCCTTGTTGAGGTAATCGGTGACGACCTGCGAACCGGGGGCCAGCGACGTCTTGACCCAGGGCTTGGGCTTCAGGCCCAGCGCATTCGCCTTGCGGGCGACAAGGCCGGCGGCGACCAGCACCGACGGGTTCGAGGTGTTGGTGCAGCTGGTGATCGCGGCGATCACGACGTCGCCGTCGCCGATGTCATGGCCGCGCTCGGCGACGTCGACACGCTTCGGGCTGGTCTTGCTGTACAGCTTGGTCAGGTCGCCGTTGAACACGTCGTCGACATTGCCGAGGCTGACACGGTCCTGCGGACGCTTCGGGCCGGCGAGGCTGGCGGTGACGGTGCCCATGTCCAGCTCCAGCGTGTCGGTGAACACGGGGTCGGCGGCATCGTCGTGGCGCCAGAAGCCGTTCGCCTTGGCATAGGCTTCGGTCAGCGCGATGGTTTCTTCGGGGCGCGCGGTGAGGCGCATATATTCGATCGTCTTGTCGTCGATCGGGAAGAAACCACACGTTGCGCCATATTCGGGCGCCATGTTGGCGATCGTCGCGCGGTCGGCGAGCGTCATCGACGACAGGCCCGGGCCGTAGAATTCGACGAAGCGGCCGACGACGCCCTTGGCGCGCAGCATCTGCGTGACGGTGAGCACGAGGTCGGTGGCGGTGATGCCTTCCTTCAGCGCGCCGGTCAGCTTGAAGCCGACGACTTCGGGGATCAGCATCGACACCGGTTGGCCCAGCATCGCCGCTTCCGCCTCGATGCCGCCGACGCCCCAGCCGAGCACGCCCAGGCCGTTGACCATCGTGGTGTGGCTGTCGGTGCCGACGAGCGTGTCCGGGTAGGCGATCGCCGCAGAACCGCTGGCATGATCGCCCATTTCGGTCGACGACCAGATCGCCTGGCTGACGTATTCCAGATTCACCTGGTGGCAGATGCCGGTGCCCGGCGGCACGACCTGGAAGTTGTCGAGCGCCTTGGAGCCCCACTTCAGGAATTCGTAGCGCTCGCCGTTGCGCTGATATTCGAGGTCGACGTTATCCTCGAACGCCTGCGGCGTGCCGAATTCGTCGACCATGACCGAATGGTCGATGACGAGGTGGACGGGGACCTGCGGATTGATCTTGGCTGCGTCGCCGCCGAGCTTGGTGATCGCATCGCGCATCGCGGCGAGGTCGACCACGCAGGGTACGCCGGTGAAATCCTGCATCAGCACGCGCGCGGGGCGATACTGGATCTCGCGGTCCGAACGGCGCTCGTTCTGCCAGTCGACGATCGCCTTCACGTCCTCTTCGGTAACGGTCTTGCCGTCTTCGAAGCGGAGCATGTTTTCGAGCAGCACCTTCATCGAGAAGGGCAGGCGGCTGATGTCGCCGTACTTTTCCGCCGCCTTCGCAAGGCTGTAGTAATCGTAGGTCTTGCCCGCGACGTCGAGCGTCGTGCGGGTCTTCAGGCTGTCCTGGCCGATGGCGGTCATTATGGTCCCTTCAATTTGGCTCGAGGGCGCTCGGGGAGGCGGCGGGAGAGCCGCGCGGGCGCGCGATGAGCGCTGCGAAAGCGTATGTCGCCGCGGCCTTAGCAAGGGGTTTACGGTTGGGGAAGCGCCTATGCTGCGCGTGCGTTCGCTTGGCGGCTCAGGTCGTGGGTGCGGGGAGGATCGCCTGTCCCGTCGCCAGCGTCTTGCCGCGGGTGATGATGACGCGGTCGCCGACCTTTGCCTGCGCGAACAGCAATTTGGCGAAGGCGACGGGTACGCCGATGCAGCCATGCGTCGCATAGCCCCATTCGACCTTCGATCCGTGGATCGCGACGCCATCGCCGGTCAGGCGCAGCGTGTACGGCATCGGCGCATTGTCATAGGTGCGCGAGACGTGCGTCGCGTCCTTCATCAGGATCGGAAAGGCGCCGAGCGGCGTCGGCTTTTCGTCGGCGCCGTACAGGATGGCGGCGGCGCCGATCTCATAGCCGTCGCGGAAGACGGAAAGCGTCTGGGCGGCGAGATCGACGGTGATGATCAGAGGGCCATCGGGCACGCCCTTGGTATCCCAGGCGTAATCGCCGAACTTGATCGGGCCGATATCGAGGATGCGCTTGACCTGCATGTTCTCCGGCGCAGGCGTGGGGGTGGAGAGGGCGGCGGGCGTCGGCTTGGCCGTGGCTGCGGCGGGCGTGGTGACATGGGTCGCGGCCGCGGGCGGGGAGAGGGTGACCCGCCGCTCGGTCGGCGTCTGTGTGGATGTCGGGCCGGCGACCGATGCCGTCCCATGCGGTGCCACCGCGGCAATCGCAGCGATTGCGATGACGGCGCCGGCAAGGATCAGTCTGGCCGCAATGGCCTGGCGACGGGCAACCACGATGCGTGTTCCGGTAACGGTGTACGGAGCCGCAAAGATGGGCGCGTTTCGCGGGCAATGCGAGTCCGCAAATCGCGGTGTGCCGTGGCGGTACGGAGCGGGGGCCCGTCAACCTTCCGGTAACCGCCCACCCAACCGGAACGGGAAGCCGGAAGCAGGAACCCAGAAACAGGAACATTGTCCGGCCCTATCCGGTTGAGTGGAAAGACCAAAAGGAGCGATGCCGTGTCCCATATCCCCAATTCCGCGATGAAACATGCTGGCCCCGTCCATCACGACCCCGCGCCGGAGGCCCGGCTTGGTAAGCCGAATCAGGCGGAAAGTGGTCAGGGGCTCGGCCTGCCGGCGTGGCTGGCGATCGGCGGCACGCTCGTCGTCGGGGCGGCCGCAGCGCTCGCCGTGCCGTTGCTGCGCGGCCGTGCGACTCCGGTGCCCAAGCGGCGCGGCAAGCGTGCGACGGTACGCAAGGCGGCATCGGGCGCTAAACATCGCAAGGTAGCTGCAAAATAGACCCAGATTGGCGGAAGCGCTGGTGATGCGCGCCAGCCGTGCTAGACCCGCCCCGGGCATGGGACGACGATGAAGGCGCGCGACGACACCGGGCGGAACGGATCGAACGCTATCGCCGCGTCGCTGAGCGATGGCGGCGCCGTTCGCGCGCGTGCCACGGCGAGCCCGGCGCCCGATCCGATCGCGGCGTTCGATCGCCTGTCGCGTCGCCATCGCGAATGCCTGCGCGGGGTACGCGCGCTCAAGGGCTCCAAGGAGATCGCCGAGGAGCTCGGCATCGAAAAATCGACCGTCGACAGCTATCTGACCGAGGCGGTGAAGCTGCTCGGCGCGCGCAATCGACGCGATGCGGCGCTGCGCTGGGCGGCGTATGAAGATCAGGTTGCTGAGCCAAGTGCTGAATTTACAACGATTATTCCAGGAGCCGGGGACCCCGATAAAATCGGGGGTCATTCTGCGCGGCTATCCCCGCTCGCCGCCGATCCGCCACTGCCGGTGGTGCCGGACGAGACCATCGTCATGGCAGCGGACAGCGGCGGCGCCCGGCCTTTCAGGTCATCGGCGTTCCCGATCCGGCTGCCCTTCCGGCGGAAAGGACAACGGGGCAACGACCTGACGGTCGGGGATCGGTTGATCTGGATACAGGCTATCGCATTCGGCACCATCGTCGGTTTCGGCATGTTGATGAGCGGCCTCCAGGCACTGACCCATTTGATCGAGGCGCTGACCCGCAACCTTTCCTGATCGTCAGCGAAAGCGCCCCGCACGGGGTGGAAAGGGTCGCCATCATGTCGTCAATCATCGCATCGCGCACCGCTTCGGTCGCTGCGTCGTCTGTGGATACCAAGGCCGCGGTCGATGCCGTCGCACAGCTGCTCTGGAAGCTCGAGACGCAGCTCGACGAGGCTTTTTCGACCGGCGGCGAGCTGCTCGCGGCGCTGCCCCGCGCCCGCCACGCCGCCAACCTGCCGGCGATCGCCGGGCAGCAGGCGTTCGAAGTGCTCGGCCAGGCGATCATGGCGATCGGTGCCGCCCGTGGCCACACCGTCGCGGGCCATCGCGTCATCGAAAAGATCGGTAAGCAGATCGGGTATGAAACGAGCTTCGGCGACGAACGTCCGAAGCCCGAATTCGCCCCGACAGGTGCCGACGTCAGTCATCTGCGCGTCGCTGCCTGAGGTGTCATGGCTTGACCGTCGAACTGCTCCTTTGACAGGTCAGGCCATGACACACATCCTCGTCTTCAATCTGGTCCTGCTGGCGACATGCGGTTACGCGCTGTTCGCCGGCGGCGCACCCGAACGATGGACGGCGATCCTGTTCGTCACGGGGGCTCTGGCCACGTTCGCGGTGCCGGATTTCTATCCGTCGGGCCCCTATCATCAGGTCGAGCCGATCCTGCTCGCGATCGACGTCGCGATCCTGCTCGGCCTGCTGGGGGTGGCGCTGCGGGCGGACCGCTATTGGCCGCTGTACGTCAGCGCGCTCCATCTGATCACGCTGGCGATCCATGGCGTGAAGGCCATTCAGCCGTCGCTGGTGCCGTGGATGTACGCGGGCGCGAGCGGCAAGATCGCCTATCCCATGCTGCTGATGCTGGCGATCGGCGCGCTGCGCCACCGCCAGCGCAAGGCCCAGTTCGGGAGCGACCGCGACTGGTCGCCCCTGCGCCAACCGGACATCCCTTCATCATGACTGCCGACATACGGTTGCTGCGCTGGCCCGAACGCGATCGCGAAGAATACGAACGGCTGGTGTCGGCGCTGGAGCGCGTGCGGGCCTCCGCCGCGCGCAGCCGGGGCGAGATCGTCGCCCCCGTGCCCGCCGGCCCCGAAGAGCCGAGCGATGCCGATCGCGCGCGCACGCTGTTGGCCCAGCGTCGTCAGCGCGACGCCATGGCGGGCGACCTGATCGAGCTGTTCGGCGAGCCGGGCTGGGATATCCTGCTGACGCTGTTCGTCGCCTATGAAGAGGCGCGGCCGGTGACGGGCGAGGCGCTTTGCGCCTTGCTGTCCGTGCGCCCGGCGGTGCTGGCCCGCTGGCTGGACCTGCTGGCCCGACGCGCGCTGATCCGCTGCGCCGTGCATGGAACGGGCACACGCGATCCGGCGACGCCACTGGCATTGACCGACGATGGGCTGGCGCTGGTGCTGCGCTGCATCGGCGGCGCGTGATGGCAAGGGCGCTGCGGGCCGGCGCGTCAGTGCGTCGGGCCGACCAGCCGCTCCGCCTCCTCGCGCATCATCTCGACGCCCTGGCAGACGTGGAGTCCCGCAACCGTCATGTCGAGATCGTCGGCCAGCCGCATCAGCTCTTCGCCGAGCGCCACCGCGCGGTGCAGCAGCTCGCCGCGGATGCGGCGTTGCTTCTGGTCCTCAGGCGTCATCATCGCCTTGATCTCTAACCGCCCCCCGCGTCCGTGCAAGCGGGTAGCGGAGCAAAAAACCGGGGCAGCACGTTTGTCCCATACCATCCAGACGTCATGACAGGAGAGGCGCAATGGCGGACGACACCCATCCCACCGACGATGCCGCGAAAACCGGCAGCAACCCCATGCACGATGCCGCACAGCGTGCCAGCGACACCATGCGCGGCGCGAGCGAGGCCATGCGCGGCGCCTTCACCGACCATGTGATGGATCCCGCCCGCCGCGCCGGCGAGGCGATGCGCGCGTCCGGCCAGAAGGTGGCAGACGGCAGCGCGGCGCTGGGCCTCAAGATCATCGAACAGGCCGAACGCAATTCGCATGATGCGTTCGAGGCGATGCGCGAGGCGGCACAGGCCCGCGACGTTACCGACGTGCTGCGCATCCAGGGCAATTACCTGCGCCGGCAGGGCGAACGCTCGATGGAGCAGGCGCGCGAGATCGGCGAGATGATCCTGCGCTTCGGCCGCGACGCGGTGACGCCGCCCAAATCGGGCGACTGACGCGCGCGAGGGGCGGGTGGCGAGGGGCCGCCTGTTCCTCAGCCGAACGGCGTCGCGCGTGCCAGCATCAGCAGGTCGTGCGCGACGCCGTCGCTCGCCCGGACGTGCCCGGCGAGCCGCGCCTCCTGCGTGAAGCCCAGCCGCTCGAACAGTGCCACCGATGCTGCGGCATCGGGCGTCATCGTCGCGGTCAGCTTGGCGAGGCCGTGCGCGTGCGCGATGGCGAGCAACGCCTGCAACAGGTCGCTGCCCAGACCCTGGCCACGCCGGTCGGGGGCTACGAGCAGCCGGATTTCGCCGACATGCCCGCTCCAGCCCAAGGGATCGCGGATCAGCGCCGCGGTGGCGACGATGCGACCGTCGTCCTCGGCGACGAGGCTATCGATCCAGCCTTCGCCGACCGCCTGCTGCCACGCCTCGATCACCCGCGGATGGCGCAGGTCGCGGCCGGAAAACAGCAGGTCATGTTCGGGCAGCGTCGCGGTAAAGGCGAGGACGGCGTCGTCGTCGGTCGGCCGGAACCGGCGGATGGTGTGGCTCATGATCGCTCCTGGCCCGTCTGCTACCGTACGTGTGGGGCCGGTACATCGGCAGTCGCCCGGCCGGCGTCAACCCGCGCCAAGGGTCAGTCCCGGCGCGGCGCGCCACTGGGGGAGACGGGTTGCGGCCCGTCGGGCGTCACCTCCAGCGACGAATCGCCGCCCAGCACCCGGTAGAGCGTCGCGCGATTGTTCGCCGCGGTCAGCTGCGTGCCGATCAGCGTGCGCTGCGCCGAATAATAGCTGCGCTGGGCGTCGAGGCTAGACAGGAAGGTATCGAGCCCCCCCTGATAGCGCGCATTGACCAGCCGCAGCGTATCGGCGGCGGCATCGCGGAAATTCGCCTGCGCGCGCAACTGGTCGGCGATCGTCCCCTGACGGGCGAGCGCGTCGGCGACCTCCTGGAACGCGGTCTGAATCGTCTTTTCATACGTCGCGAGCGCGGCGTCGCGCTGTGCCTCGGTATAGCGGACGTTGGCGCGCCCGGCGCCGGCCTGGAAGATCGGATAGCTGACCGACGGCGCCACCGAATAGTTGAACGCCCCGCCGGTGAAGAGCGTCGAGAGCGCGTTGCTCGCGAAGCCGACCAGCCCGGTCAGCGAGATGCGCGGGAACAGCGCCGCGCGCGCCGCGCCGATCTGCGCATTGTAGCTTTGCAGCGTATATTCGGCCTGCACGACGTCGGGCCGGCGCAGCAGGATGCCGCTGTCGAGCCCGGCGGGCAGGCTGGCGATCGTCGGCGCGGCGACGTCGATCGATTCGGGCAGCAGTGCGGGATCGATCGGCGCCCCGACCAGCAGTTGCAGCGCGTTGACGTCCTGCGCGACCAGCGTCTTCTGCTCGGCGAGGTCGGCATTCGCGGTTTCGAGGATCTGCTCCGCTTGCCGCAGGTCGGTGCGGGCGCTGATCCCGCCCTCCAGCCGGGCGCGGGTCAGGCGCACGCTAACCGCGGCGCTCTTGGCGGTATCCTCCGCGACCTTCAGCAGGCTCCGGTCGGCGGCGTAGGTCAGCCAGCCGCTCGCGACCTCGCCCACCAGCGTCAGCCGCGTCGCGCGGGCGCCCGCTTCGGTGGCGAAATAGCGGTCGAGCGCGGCGCGCGACAGCGAGCGCAGGCGGCCGAACAGGTCGATCTCGAACGCCGTCGTACCGATTTGCGCGGAGAAGGCGCTGTTGCCGCCGCCGGTGTTGAGGACCGCGCCCGTCCCCGTGCCGTTGCCCGTATCGACGCCGGTGCCGGCGCCCGTGCCAGTACCGCCGGTTCCCGTGCCGCCGGTGCCCGTTCCGCCCGTTCCCGTGCCGCCAGTGCCCGTCCCGGTGTTACCGCTGTTCGCGATGCCGCGCGTGCCGTTGCCGCCATCCGAATAGGTGTAGCGGCCGGTGGCGTTGATCGCGGGGAACAGGTTGGCACGCTGGATGCCATATTGCGCGCGCGCCGCGGCGATATTGGCGGCGGCGACGCGCAGGTCGCGGTTGTTGGCGAGCGCCTGGTCGATCAGCCGTTGCAGCCGCGCGTCCTTGAACACGTCGCGATAGGTGATCGCCGGCAGCTGTGCCTCGCTTTGGCGAAGGTAGGCGTCGCCCACTGGCCACGACGTCGGCACCGGCGTGTCGGGGCGGACGTATTTCGGCTCCATCGAACAGCCGGCGAGCATCGTGGCGCCGAGCGCGATGGCGAGGATCGAACGGGTCATCGCGCAGGCTCCGGATCGGCGGCGGGCGGCATCGGCGGGGCAGGGGGCGTGTCGTCGTGATGGCCCTGGTGGCCGGTCGGCTTGCCCCTGAGCTTGGCAAGACCATCGCGCACGCCGCGGCGCACGAGGACGAAGAACAGCGGGATGTAGAAGATCGCCAGGAAGGTCGCCGACAGCATGCCGCCGATCACCGCCGTGCCGATCGCGATACGGCTGTTCGCACCCGCGCCGGTCGAGATCGCCAGCGGCAGCACGCCGAAGATGAAGGCGAAGCTGGTCATCAGGATCGGCCGCAGACGGATCTTGGCCGCCTCCAGTGCCGCATCGATGACGCGCGCGCCTTTGCGTTCGGCCTGTTCGGCGAATTCGATCATCAGGATGGCGTTCTTTGCGGCGAGGCCCATCGTCGTCAGCAGGCCGATCTGCAGATAGACGTCGTTGGTGAGGCCGCGCAGCGTCACGAAGGCGATCGCGCCGATCAGCCCGAGCGGGATGATCATCAGCACCGCGAACGGGATCGACCAGCTTTCGTACAGCGCCGCAAGGCACAGGAAGACGACCAGGATCGACAGGCCGTACAGCAGCGGCGCCTGACCCGACGACAGTCGTTCCTGATAGCTGAGGCCCGACCAGGCGATCGACGCGCCGGGGATTTGTGCCGCGAGCTCGCTGATCCGCGCCATTGCGTCGCCCGAGCTGACACCCGGCGCGCCCGACCCCGAGAATTCGAACGAGGATATGCCGTTGAAGCGTGACAGCGTGGTGGGGGCTGTCGACCAGCCGGTCGTCGCGAAGGACGAGAAGGGCACCATCTGGCCGTTCGATCCGCGCACGAACCATTGCTTCAGATCGTCCGGCGCGGCGCGATAGGGTGCGTCGCCCTGCACATAGACGCGCTTCACACGACCGCGGTCGATGAAGTCGTTGACATACTGGCCACCCCAGGCGGTGGTCAGCGTGTTGTTCGCCGCGCTCTGCGTCAGGCCCAAGGCCGCCAGCTTCTGCTGGTCCATGTCGATACGCAGCGTCGCGATGTCGGGCAGTTCGGTCAGGCGCACCGATGCCAGCTTCGGATCGGCATTGGCCATCGCCAGCAATTTGTCGCGCGCGGCGCCGAACTGTTCCTGCGTCAGGCCGCCGGTGTTCTGCAGCTCCATCGTGAAGCCGTCCGACGAACCGAGGCCGCGGATCGCTGGCGGCACCAACGCGAAGACCTGCGCGTCGCGAAGCCCGCGGAACGCGCCGGATGCGCGCTGCGTGATCGCATCGGCGGTGTTCTCCTTGCCACTCCGGTCCTTCCAGTCGACGAAGTTGAGGAAGCCCTGGCCGGTGTTCTGGCCGCTGACGCCGCCGCCACCGCCGCCCGCGACGGTGAACAGGACGGAGGTGTTCTTGGGCTCATATTGGGCGAAATAGTTTTCGACCTGCCGCTGCACCTGCTGCGTCCGTGCGATCGTCGCACCGGGGGGCAGGCGGAACTGCACGATCGCCGCGCCCTGGTCCTCGGTGGGCAGGAAGCCGGTGGGTAGGCGCAGGAACAGCATGGCGAGTAGCGCGACGACGCCGACATAGATCAGCAGGAACAGCCACTTGCGATCCACCACCGTCTGCACGGCACCGGTGTAGCGCGTCACCGTCTTTTCGAACGTGCGGTTGAACCAATTGCCCGCGGCCTCGCCCCATTCGGCGACCTTGCCGAGATGCTTCTTGATGCCCTTGCTTTCCCGCTCCTCCTGCGACTTCTGCTTCAGCAGCGAGGCGGTGAGCGCGGGGCTGAGGATCAGCGCGACGAGCACCGACAGCACCATCGCCGACACGATGGTCAGCGAGAACTGGCGATAGATGACGCCGGTCGATCCGCCGAAGAACGCCATCGGCAGGAACACCGCCGACAGCACGAGCGCGATGGCGATCAGCGCGACGCTGATCTCGTTCATCGACTCGATCGTCGCCTGACGCGGCGTCATCTCCGGGTCTTCTTCCATCAACCGCTCGACGTTCTCGACAACGACGATCGCGTCGTCGACGAGCAGGCCGATGGCGAGGACGAGACCGAACAGCGTCATCGTGTTGATCGAGAAGCCGGCGAAGTGGAAGATTGCGAAGGTGCCGAGCAGCACCACCGGCACCGCGATGGCGGGCACCAGCGTCGCGCGCCAGCTTTGCAGGAACACGAACATCACGATGACGACCAGCACGATCGCCTCGAGCAGCGTCTTCACCACTTCATCGATCGACAGCTTGATGAACGCGGTCGTGTCGTTGGCGTAGGCGACCTTCAGGCCCGGCGGGAAGCTTTTGGCGACGCGCGCGACCTCGGCCTTCACCAGCTCGGCGGTCTTCAATGCGTCGGCGCCCGGTGCCAGCAGCACCGCGATGCCCGCGCCGGGGTGCCGGTTGATGCGGCTGAAGGCGGCATAGCTTTCCGCGCCCAGCTCGATCCGGGCGACGTCCGACAGGCGCACGGTCGCGCCCGAGGGGAGCGTCTTGACGATGATCTGGCGGAACTGCTCTGGCGTTTGCAGGCGCGACTGGGCGGTGACGGTCGCGTTCAGCATCTGCTCCGGACTGGACGGCACGCCGCCCACTTCGCCCGCCGCGACTTCGGTATTCTGGTTCTGGATCGCGGTGGTGATGTCCGACGGGATCAGCTGGTAGCTGGCGAGGCGTGCCGGATTCAGCCAGATGCGCATCGCATATTGCGATCCGAACACGTTGACGTCGCCCACGCCCTGCACGCGGCCTAGCGGGTCCTGCAGGTTGGAGACGAGATAGTCGCTGACGTCCTGGTTCGTCTTCTGGTCGGTTTCGTCATAGACGCCGACGATCAGCAGGTTGTCCGGGTTCGACTTGCGGACGACGAGGCCCTGCTGCTGCACCTGTTGCGGCAGGCGCGCGACGCCCTGCTGCACCTGGTTCTGCACCTGCACCTGCGCGATGTCGGGATCGGTGCCCTTTTCGAACGTCGCGGTGATCGACACCGAGCCGCGGCTCGACGAGGAGGAGCTGAAATACAGCAGGCCGTCGATGCCGGTCAGCTGCTGTTCGATGACCTGCGTCACCGAATTCTGCAGCGTCTGTGCGTTCGCGCCGGGGAAGGTCGCGCGGATCGACACCTGCGGTGGCGCGACGTCGGGATATTGCGCGATCGGCAGGCTCAGGATCGCGCCGACGCCCGCCAGCATCACGATGATGGCGAGCACCCAGGCGAAGATCGGGCGGTCGATGAAGATGCGGGAGATCATGCGATCGTGCAGCCCGAAAATTTATTGTGAAGCCGTTCGCCCTGAGCCTGTCGAAGGGCGGGGCAACCCAGGGGAGCGCTCGCATGTGGCAATCCGCCCTTCGACAGGCTCAGGGCGAGCGGGGACGGGGCGGGCATCCGGCTCAACCCGCCTTGCCCTGACCGGAACCCTGCTTGCCGTCGCCTTTGCCCTCACCCTGTTTCGGCGGCGCGACCACCTGCGCACTGTTCGCCGGCACTGCCTTCACCTGCGCGCCGGGGCGCAAATTGTTGAGGCCCTGCGTGATGACCTTGTCGCCGGGGTTCAGCCCCTGGGTCACCACCCAATACTGCCCCTGCGTGCGGGCGGCGGTGACGCGGCGGCTGACGACCTTGTTGTTCGCGCCGAGGATCATCACGCTCGCATTGCCCTTGGCATCGCGCGACAGCGCGGGTTCGGGCACCAGGAAGGCGCGTTCGTTGATCGCCTGCGCGAAGCGCGCCCGCACGAACATGCCCGGCAGCAGCAGCCCCTGCGCATTGGGGAAGCGTGCGCGCATCGTGACGGTGCCGGTTTCCTGATTGACCAGCGCCTCGGCGAATTCGACCGTGCCGGTATAGCCGTAATCGCTGCCGTCCTCGAGCAGCAGCTTCACCTCGGCCCGGGTCGGCGCGACGCCGCCCTGCATCAGCTTGCGGCGCAGCGACAGCAGGTCCGCGGCGGATTGCTGGATATCGACGAAGATGGGGTCGAGCCGCTGGATCTGCGCCAGGGGATCGGTCTGGCTCGCCGAAACGAGCGCGCCGACGGTGAACAGCGATCGGCCGATCCGGCCGCTGATCGGCGCGGGCACTGTCGTGAATTGCAGGTTCACGCGCGCGGTATCCAGCGCCGCCCGCGTCTGCGCGACGGAGGCGGTCGCCTGCCGGGCGGAGGCGATGGCGTTGGTATATTCCTGCTTCGACACCGCCTCGATCGCGGCGAGCGGCTTGTAGCGATCCGCCTGGATCGTCAGCGCTTCCTGATTGGCCCGCGCGCTGGCGAGGTTCGCCTGCGCCTGGTTGACGGCGGCGCGATACAGGCGCGGATCGATTTCGTAGAGCGGCTGGCCGCGACGCACCAGCGAGCCTTCGGTAAAGAAGCGGCGGCGGATGACGCCGTTCACCTGCGGGCGGACGTCGGAGCTTTCATAGGCGCTGGTCCGGCCCGGCAGTTCGGTGACCATCGCGGCACTGGTCGGCTGCATCACGACATAACCGACCGTGGTCGGCCCGCGATTCGCGCCGCGGCCGCCGGCCTTTTCCTTGTCATGCGTACCACCGCCACAGGCGGTCAGGGTGAGGGCGAGGGCGACAGTGGCTGCCCCGGCAAGGTGCCGTCGGCGACGAATCGATGCTGTGGTCAAGTATGTCACCCGCTAATCTCGGCTCGCGCAGCCGCGACCTGCGCGTCAATGCGCGGCGCGGTGGTTGGTTGCTCGTCGCGATGCAAAGACGGCGATCGACGGGGAAATGCAAGTCAAGTTGACCGTTATTAATGTCGCAAATTGTCGCAGTGCGGAAAAGGAGTGCCATGACGGAGACATGCGACAAGGTGCGGCAGGACGCCGACAAGGCGGCTGCCGCGGCGGCGGCGGTGGAGGAGATCCGCGACGGCATGCTCGTCGGCTTGGGCACCGGATCCACCGCGACCCACGCCATCCACCGGCTCGCCGAACGCATCGCGCAGGGGGGGCTGACGATCCGGGCCGTCGCGACGTCGCGCGCCAGCGAGGCGCTTGGCCGCAGCCTCGGCATCGCGATGCTCGACTTTGCCGATGTGCCACGCGTCGACCTGACGATCGACGGCGCCGACGCGATCGATGACCGGTTGTATGCGGTGAAGGGCGCGGGCGGGGCGATGCTGCGCGAGAAGGTGGTGGCCGCTGCGTCGGACCGGATGGTGGTGATCGCCGACAAATCGAAGCTTCGTTCGCGCATCGGCGGGGTGCTGGTGCCGGTCGAAATCCTGCCCTTCGCCCGTGCGTCGGTGCTGGCGGCTTTGGGGGACGGTGCGACGCTGCGCCTGCGCGAGGGCGACCCCTATGTCACCGATAACGGTAATTGGATCGCGGACTGCCGCCTCGATCTTGCCGATCCCCTTGCCACCGCAGCGTGGCTCGATGCCTTGCCCGGCGCGCTTGGCCACGGGCTGTTCCTGCGCGAGGTGGATGGCGCCTATATCGCGCGCGGCGGCGTCGTTTCGCGACTGGAACGGGACGCGCCCTCCCGTTAAAGGCTGCCTTCGACCGCAACGGATCGGGCGTGCAGGCGTTCGATGCAGCGTAAGAGCAAGGGCCCTAATCCATGACCGATACGACGACTGCGCTCCACGAGGACGGATCGCTGGAACGCCTGACGATCGACACGATCCGCACGCTGTCGATGGACGCGGTGCAAAAAGCCAATTCTGGCCACCCCGGCACGCCGATGGCGCTGGCGCCCGTCGGCTATACGCTCTGGTCGCAATTCCTGCGCTATGATCCATCCAAGCCCGACTGGCCCAACCGCGACCGCTTCGTGCTGTCGGTCGGCCATGCGTCGATGCTGCTGTACAGCCTGATCCACCTCGCCGGCATCGAGGAAATCGACGCGGACGGTAACAAGACCGGCCGTCCCGCGCTCAGCCTCGACGATCTGAAGGGTTTCCGCCAGCTCGCCTCGCGCACGCCGGGCCACCCCGAATATCGCCACACCACGGGCGTGGAGACGACGACCGGGCCGCTCGGCGCGGGTTGCTCCAACTCCGTCGGCATGGCGATCGCGGAGCGGTGGCTCGCGGCGCGCTACAACCAGGGCGGCTTCACGCTGTTCGACCATGACGTCTACACGCTGTGCGGCGACGGCGACATGATGGAAGGCGTCGCGGCCGAGGCGGCGAGCCTTGCCGGCCACCTCAAGCTCAGCAACCTGTGCTGGATCTACGACAGCAACCACATCTCGATCGAGGGCGGCACCGATCTCGCGTTCGACGAAGACGTCGGCAAGCGGTTCGAGGCCTATGGCTGGAACGTCATCCACATCGACGATGCCAACGACACCAAGGCGTTTGCGTCTGCGATCGAGACGTTCAAGGCGACGAACGACAAGCCGACCTTCATCGTCGTCCATTCGGTGATCGGCTGGGGCAGCCCCAAGGCGGGCAGCGAAAAGGCGCACGGCGAGCCGCTCGGCGAGGATAACATCCGCGCGACCAAAAAGGCCTATGGCTGGCCCGAGGACAAGAGCTTCTACATCCCCGATGGCGTCGCCGAACACTTCCACGACGCGATTGCCGACCGCGGCACGAAGCTGCGCGAGGAATGGGACGCGAATTTCGCGAAGTATCGCGAGGCGCAGCCCGATCTCGCCGCCGAGCTCGACCTGATGCTCAAGGATGCGCTGCCCGAGGGCTGGGACGCCGACGTTCCCGAATTCCCGGCGGACGAAAAGGGGCTCGCGACCCGCGATTCGGGCGGCAAGGTGCTGAATGCGCTCGCCGCGAAGGTGCCGTGGCTGATCGGCGGGTCCGCCGACCTTGCGCCGTCGACCAAGACCGACATCAAGGGCAAGGCCTCGTTCGAAGCGTCAAACTATGGCGGCCAGAACTTCCACTTCGGCGTGCGCGAACACGGCATGGGCGGTGTGGTTAACGGCATGGCGCTGTCGCACCTGCGCAGCTACGGTTCGACCTTCCTCGTCTTCGCCGATTACATGCGCGCGCCGATCCGCCTGTCGGCGATCATGGAACTGGCCGCGGTTTGGGTGTTCACCCATGATTCGATCGGCGTCGGCGAGGATGGCCCGACGCACCAGCCGATCGAGCATCTCGCCACGTTGCGCGCGATCCCCGGCCTCGACACGATCCGCCCCGGTGACGCCAACGAGGTCGGTTATGCGTGGCGCGCCGCGCTGGAGGACGCCAGCCGCCCGACCGCGCTGATCTTCTCGCGTCAGGCGATGCCGACGCTCGATCGGTCGAGATACGCCTCGGCAGAGGGCGTGATGAAGGGCGGCTACGTTCTCGCCGATTGCGACGGCACGCCCGACGTCATCCTGATCGCGACGGGCAGCGAGTTGCACCTCGTCGTCGAGGCGCACGAAAAGCTGACCGCGGATGGCGTGAAGAGCCGCGTCGTCTCGCTGCCGAGCTGGTATCGCTACGAACTCCAGTCCGACGACTATAAGGAAAGCGTGCTGCCCAAGGCCGTAACTGCGCGCCTCGCGGTCGAGCAGGCGGGCGAGATCGGCTGGCATCGCTTCGTCGGTCTGGAAGGCCGCACGATCACCATGTCGACGTTCGGTGCCTCCGCCCCCATATCCAAGCTGCAGGACAAATACGGCTTCACCGTCGACAATGTCGTCAAGGTGGCGCGCGAGATGCTGGAGACCAAGTGATGAGCAAGCTGAGCGACCTTTCCGCCGCGGGCACCGCGGTGTGGCTCGACTTCGTCGATCGCAAGTTTCTCGAAGCCAAGGGCCTCGAAAAGCTGGTGAACGAGGACGGCCTGACCGGCGTCACCTCCAATCCGTCGATCTTCGAAAAGGCGATGGGCCATGGCGACGCCTATGACGCGACGCTCGCCGCCTTCGACAAGGCAAACCCCGGCGCGGCGACGATCGACCGTTACGAGCATCTCGCGATCCAGGACATCAAGGCCGCGGCCGAGACGTTGCAGCCGGTCTACGATCGCCTCGATGGCAAGGACGGTTACGTCAGCCTGGAAGTGTCGCCGTACATCGCCGATGACACCGATGCGACGATCGCCGAGGCCGAAAAGCTGTGGCACGCGGTCGGCCACAAGAACCTGATGATCAAGATCCCCGGCACGGTCGCGGGCGCGCCGGCGATCAGCGCGACGATCGCCAAGGGCATCAACGTCAATGTGACCTTGCTGTTTGCGCTCGACGCCTACATCCGCGTCGCCGAAGCCTATGCCACCGGCCTCGAGGAGCGCGTCCGCCAGGGCCAGCCGATCGACCATATCGCCAGTGTCGCCAGCTTCTTCGTCAGCCGTATCGATACGGTGATCGACAAGGAAATCGACCGTCGCGTGGCCGAGGGCGATCCCGAAGCCGAGACGCTGAAGGGCCTGCGCGGCAAGGTCGCGATCGCCAACGCCAAGATCGCCTATCAGTGGTTCCTCGACTTCGAACAGTCGGACCGCTGGCAGGCGCTCGCCGCCAAGGGCGCGCAGCCGCAGCGGCTGCTGTGGGCCTCGACCGGCGTGAAGGACAAGGCGTATCCGGACACGCTCTACGTCGACACGCTGATCGGTCGCGACACGGTCAACACCATGCCGCCCGCGACGATGGACGCCTTCCGCGAACGCGGCACCGTCGCCGAGACGCTGACGCAGGACGTCGAGGGCGCGCGCAAGGTTCTCGCCGATGCCGAGCGTCTGGGGCTGAACCTGACGGGCGTCACCGACACGCTGGTGCTGGAAGGCGTCGCCTCTTTCGCCAAGGCGTTCGACGACCTGCTGGGCTCGATCGCCGCCAAGCAGCCGGCCGAGGCCTGACCTACTCCCTTCCGTCACCCCGGCCTTGAGCCGGGGTCCCGCTTCTTGCTCAGCTACGACCGGCAGGAAGAAGCGGGATGCCGGATCAAGTCCGGCATGACGAGGGGAAAGGGCTGACTGTCTGGCCGCGCCCCCGCACCAAATCGAACCGGCCCCGCAACAACTCGGCCTGCTCCGGGTTCTACCCTTCGACATCCAACCATCCGTAAGGCAGCAGATATGAAGATCGGACTGATCGGCCTCGGCCGTATGGGCGGCAACATCGCGCGACGGCTGATGAAGGCGGGCCATCAGGTCGTCGTCTACGACCGCAGCGCAGAGGCGGTGGAGAAGCTCGCAGGGGAAGGTGCGATTCCCGCCAGTTCACTCGACGACGTCCGCGGCAAGCTCGATACGCCCGCCATCTGGTGGGTGATGCTCCCCGCCGGCGGCCCGACCGAGGATACGATCGCCGCGATCGGCGAGGGCGCGAAGGCCGGCGACGTCGTCATCGATGGCGGCAACACCTTCTACAAGGACGACATCCGCCGCGCGAAGGGTTTGGCGGACAAGGGCGTCCATTATGTCGACGTCGGCACGTCTGGCGGTGTCTGGGGCCTCGAGCGCGGCTATTGCATGATGATCGGCGGCGACGATGACACCGTCACGATGCTTGATCCGATCTTCGACGCGCTCGCCCCCGGCCTCGGCACAATCGAGCGTACGCCGGGCCGCATCGCGGGCCAGGCCGATCCGCGCGCCGAAAAGGGCTATATCCATGCCGGGCCCGCGGGTGCCGGGCACTTCGTCAAGATGGTCCACAACGGCATCGAATATGGCCTGATGCAGGCCTATGCCGAGGGCTTCGACATCCTGAAATCGAAGAACAGCGACAAGCTGCCCGAGGACGAGCGCTTCGACCTCAACATGACCGACATCGCCGAGGTCTGGCGCCGGGGCAGCGTCATTTCGTCGTGGCTGCTCGACCTGACGGCCATCGCGCTGGCCAAGGACGGCGAACTGAACGGCTTCTCCGGTAGCGTCGCGGACTCGGGCGAAGGCCAGTGGACGATCGACGCCGCGATGGAGGAAAAGGTGCCCGCCAACGTGCTCACCGCCTCGCTGTTCGCGCGCTATCGCAGCCGCATTGAACATACCTATGGCGACAAAGTCCTATCGGCCATGCGGTTCGGCTTCGGCGGGCACGTCGAGATGCCGCAGTGAGCGATGGCGTGAAGCCCATTGCCCTCGTCGTGTCCGACATCGACGGCACGCTGGTCGACAAGCAGAAGAAACTGACCGCCGCGACCACCGCGGCGGTCTCGCGCTTGGAAGCGGCGGGGGTTGGGTTCACTGTCATCAGCGCGCGGCCGATCTCCGGCATCCTGCCGATCGTCGAGACGCTGGGTCTCGATGGACCGATGGCGGCGTTCAACGGCGGCATCCTGTTCAAGCGCGATGGCACGATCACCGAGCATCACGTCATCGACGAGAGCGTCGCGAAGGGCGTGATGGCCATCGCGGCGGACAGCCCGGTCGACCTGTGGGTCTTTGCTGACGACCATTGGTACGCCTCCACCGACCAGGGTGAGCATGTGGCGCACGAGCGGTTGGCGTCGAATCAGGATCCGATCGTCACCGACGATTTCGGCGATCTGCTGAACCGTGCCGACAAGATCACCTTCGTCAGCGATGACGCGCCGATGCTCAGCGACCTCGCAGACCGCTGCAAGGCGGCGCATGGCGAGGATGCGACGATCGTGCAGAGCCAGGTCTATTACCTCGACGTGACCGCGCCGGCGGCCAACAAGGGCGACGGCCTGATCGCGTTGGCCGCGGCGTTCGACCAGCCGCTGGATGCGATCGCCGCACTCGGTGACCAGTTCAACGACGTGCCGATGCTGGAGCGCGCCGGCCTGTCGATCGCGATGGGCAACGCCCCCGATCCGGTGAAGGCGCGTGCCGATCACGTCACCACCGCCAACGACGCCGATGGCGTCGCCCACGCCATCGACACCATCATCCTTCCCCGTACCGGAGCTACCGAATGAAACAGCTGATTGCCTTCGACCTCGACGGAACGCTGGCCGAGAGCAAGCAGCCCTTGCAGGAACCGATGGGCGAAGCGCTCGCCGACCTGCTCGGCGTGGCGCATGTCGCGGTCATTTCGGGCGGCGACTGGCCGCAGTTCCAGAAGCAGGTGGCGAGCCGCCTGCCGGCGCGCGCCGACCTGTCCAAGCTGTGGCTGATGCCGACGACGGGCACCAAGCTGTACGTCCACCGCGATGGCGCATGGCAGACGGTCTATGCCGAGCTGTTCGACGATGCGACCAAGGCGAAGATCCTGAAGGCGTTCGACGAGTCGTTGGAAGCGACGGGCTTCGTTCCCGAAAAGACCTGGGGCGAGCGGATCGAGGATCGCGGCAGCCAGATCACCTTCTCCGCACTCGGCCAGGAAGCGCCCGTTGCTGAGAAAGAGCATTGGGACCCGAAGTTCGAGAAGCGCAAGGTCATCCAAGCCGATCTGAAGCAGCGCCTGCCGGGCCTGTCGATCAACATGGGCGGCGCGACCTCGATCGACATCACTCAGGAAGGCGTCGACAAGGCCTATGGCCTGAAGAAGCTGCGTGACGAAAGCGGCATTGCGCTCGACGCGATGATGTTCATCGGCGACGCGATCTTCCCCGGCGGCAACGATTATCCGGCGAAGGAACTGGGGCTGGACACGGTGCGCGTTCGCGATCCGGAAGAAACGATCTCGGTCATCACCGCGATCGTCGCCTGCCAGAAGTAACTTAACCGCGGGGTGCGGCGGGCCCGGTCAGTCCGGGTGCCGCACCCGTTCGGTCAGGACGATCTCGCCCTCAACCTCGATCTCTTCGTCATCCGACAAGTCGGATGTATCGGGCATCTCGAACTCGGCGCTCCAGTCGTAGATTTTCGCGAGGCCGCCATCGATCCAGACGCGCACCGCGCCGCTGGTGATCTCTCCCCCCATCGCACCGACGAAATCCGCGACGAGGTTTTCCGCCGCGGACTCGTGATCGGTCGCGCCGGGGATGCTGGCCGGCGTCATCGGCTCATCCATCTCGATCAGCTGTGCCCAGAAGCGTTTGGCCATCGTCGTCGTCCTTGCGTTGCCGCGACCGGCGGAGCGTCGCGTTGCGGTGGCGTCGGCGGTAGCGAAGCCGGGGCGTGTAGGACAGGGGATTTGGGTTTTTCGAGCATTGTCAGTGGGATGGCCGGGCGGGCATCCAACTAGAACGAGAGAGGGGGCGCCGGATCTGGTCCGGCGCCCCCTCTGTCATTGGCGGCGGCGTGGCGGAGCCACGCCGTCAGTCCTCGCGGCGCGAGGCTGGCCGACAGCGCCTGTGCGGCTTTGCCGCACCGCGTGCCGGCCCGGCACGCTCAGGCGCTGTAGTACATATCATATTCGACCGGGCTGGGGGTCATTTCCCAGCGCGCGACTTCGCCGCGCTTGATCTCGATGTAGGCTTCGATCTGATCCTTCGAGAACACGTCGCCCTTCAGCAGGAAGTCGTGGTCGGCGGCCAGGCTGTCGAGCGCCTCGCGGAGCGAACCGCAGACGGTCGGGACCTGGGCGAGCTCTGCCGGCGGCAGGTCGTACAGGTTCTTGTCCATCGCCTCGCCCGGATGGATCTTGTTCTGGATGCCGTCCATGCCCGCCATCATCAGCGCCGCATAGGCGAGATAGGGGTTGGCCATCGCATCCGGGAAGCGGACTTCGACGCGCTTCGCCTTGGGGCCGGTGCCGTACGGAATGCGGCACGAGGCCGAGCGGTTGCGTGCCGAATAGGCGAGCAGCACAGGCGCTTCGTAACCCGGCACCAGACGCTTGTAGCTGTTGGTGGTCGGATTGGTGAAGGCGTTGACCGCCTTGGCGTGCTTTATGATGCCGCCGATGAAGTACAGGCACATCTCGCTGAGGCCGGCATAGCCTTCGCCCGCGAACAGCGGGGTCTTGCCGCTCCAGATCGAGAAGTGGGTGTGCATGCCCGAGCCGTTATCTTCCTTGATCGGCTTGGGCATGAAGGTCGCCGACTTGCCATAGGCATGCGCGACCTGATGCACGACGTACTTATAGATCTGCATGCGGTCGGCGGTCTGCGTCAGCGTGCCGAAGGTCAGGCCCAATTCATGCTGCGCGGCTGCGACCTCGTGGTGATGCTTGTCGCAGGGCAGGCCCATTTCGAGCATCGTCGAGACCATCTCGCCGCGGATGTCGACCGCCGAGTCGACCGGCGCGACGGGGAAATAGCCGCCCTTGGCGCGCGGACGGTGGCCGAGGTTGCCGCCTTCATATTCGCGGCCGGTGTTAGTCGGCAGCTCGATATCGTCGATCTTGAAGTAGGATTCGGCGTAGTTCGTGTCGAACTGCACGTTGTCGAACATGAAGAATTCGGCTTCCGGGCCGACGTACACGGTGTCGCCGACGCCGGTCGTCTTCAGATAGGCCTCGGCGCGCTTGGCGGTCGAGCGCGGATCGCGGGCGTAGAGTTCGCCGGTCGAGGGTTCGACGACGTCGCAGAACACGATCAGCATCGGGGTGGCCGAGAACGGATCGGTGTAGATCGCGTCGAGATCGGGCTTCAGCACCATGTCCGATTCGTTGATCGCCTTCCACCCCTCGATCGAGGAGCCGTCGAACATCAGGCCGTCGGTGAATTCATCTTCGCCCATCACGCTGGCGACCATGGTGAGGTGCTGCCACTTGCCCTTGGGGTCGGTGAAGCGCAGATCGACCCACTCGATCTCCTCGTCCTTGATCTTGTTCAGGATGTCGTTGGCGGTCGCCATGGAAAGCCCTTTGCTCTGGTAATGACCCGGCCGGGACCGGAAGGATGTTGCGTCGCGGGCGTGCCAATCACACAGATTGTTGCGCCGCGTCAAATGACGAAGATGTCAGACGGTGACTAGATCGCAGCCTCGTCGCGCTCGCCCGTGCGGATGCGCAGCGCGGTTTCGACCGGGATGACGAAAATCTTGCCGTCGCCGATCCGACCCGTCTGCGCGGCGGCGGCGATCGCCTCCACCACGCGTTCGGCGAGCGCGTCGTCGACCACGACCTCCAGCTTCACCTTGGGCAGGAAGTCGACGACATATTCGGCGCCGCGATAGAGTTCGGTATGGCCCTTCTGCCGCCCGAAGCCCTTGGCTTCGGTGACGGTGATGCCGGACACGCCGATCTCGTGCAGTGCTTCCTTCACCTCATCCAGCTTGAACGGCTTGATGATGGCTTCGACCTTCTTCACCGGAACACGCCCCTTGACTGAAACCCTCGCCCCGAGCGCGGGTGTTGCACCAAACGTGCCAGTCCCGCGCCCGAGGGGCAACCGGGATTCGGCCGATTTTGCTGCCTGGAAAACGGGCATTTCGTGCTCCGTTGCCCGAGTCGCGAGCAGCGATCCGACGCGCGGAAGTGGACGAAGTGGACGGTATGTATCGTCCGAAAACGCCCCCGGCCCGGTGCCGATGGGCAACGGGTGGCGCGAGGCGGCAGGAACGGCATGGCGGCGAGTATAGCAGAGCGGGCGCGTGTAGGACAGCGGGCGTTCGACTGCGGTCCAAACGGCGGGCTGCGACGGCAAGTGTCGTCATTCCCGCGGAGGCGGGAATCCAGACTGGCTGGCCGTGCGGCTCGAGCCGAAACGTCAGAGGTTATGGATTCCCGCCTTCGCGGGAATGACGGAGAAGGGGCGGTGGTCTCGCCTTAGAGGATTTGGCGCACCGTATCGGCCGGGCGGGCGAGGACGACGCCCTTGTCGGTTTCGACGAGCGGGCGCTGGATGATGATCGGATTGATCGTCATCGCCTCGAGGATCGTCGCATCGTCGGCGTCGGCCAGCGCCTTGGCATCGGGTTCGGTCATCCGCAGCCCCTCGCGCGGGGTGAGGCCCGCGGCGGCATAGAGGCGCGAAAGCTCCGCGACGGTCGGCGGGTGCTTGAGATATTCGATCACCGTGACGTCGGCGCCGGCGTCTTCGAGGAGGGCGAGGGTGCTGCGCGAGGTGCCGCAGCGCGGATTGTGATAGATGGTGGCGTGCATGACGCGCGGTATATCGCGGTTCGGCGGGATGCGGGAGGGCGTGCGGGGGCGGGCGGGGTCTGGTCGCCCGAACGGCAAAAGGGCGGCGCATTTGTGATGCGCCGCCCCCTGCACCGGGCCGAGTGAGGCGGTCAGCCCTTGGTACGCGCAGCCTTCATGGCGTTGCGTACGGCGGTGAGGAAATGGTTGCCGGGCTGTGCTTTGCACTGCTGCACGACGATCGGCACGACATTCTCGACGCCGTCGAGGGTCACGGTCGGGTGCGCCTTGCCCTTCGGACCGTAATTGGCGGCATAGACGACCGCCTGCGGGCGGAAGCTTTCGTCGAGCAGGCCGAAGTCGCCGCAGGTCACGGTTTCGAGGTGCTTGCCCTGCTTGAGCAGGTCGACGTGGCGGACTTCGCCGCTGCGGCTGGGAATGGTCGCCTTTTCCTGCACTTGCAGCGGCGCTGCAACGGCAGTCGAGGAAACGGCGAGAAGCGCGCAGGCGGCGATCGTGCCAAACATCCGGGTCATTGTTCCAGTCTCCCTTCCTTAGAGGCGCTGGTAAAATTCCCATATGTCCATATCGGTTTCATTCTAACGGCAAATTCATGATGCCGTTACTTGGGCGTCAGCAACGACTGTTATCGTGATGCGATTGTGTTCGGGAATTGTTGTTGCGCAGCAGGGATTTGTGCGGTGCGGGCGCGTGATCCGTCGTCCCGGCGAAGGCAGAAGCCTCTCGCGGCGCGTGTTGCGCGCGCTTGCCGGGAGATTCCCACCTTCGCTGGGAGGACTCTGTGAGTGTAGGACGATCGGGGCTGGCGGGTCAGGAGGAGGCCGTCCCAGGGACGGCCGCCATCATCCCTGCTTCGCGAGCCACTCTTCCAGCCACTTGATCGTATAGTCGCCGCGCTGGAATTCGGGATCGTCGAGCAGCGCCTGATGCAGCGGGATCGTCGTCGTCGGACCGTCGATGACGAATTCCTCCAGCGCGCGGCGCAGGCGGCGCAGCGCCCCTTCGCGGGTGGTGCCGTAGACGATCAGCTTGGCGATCATGCTGTCGTAATAGGGCGGCACCTTATAGCCGGCGTAGAGGCCGCTATCGACGCGCACGTGCATGCCGCCCGGCGCGTGGAACTGCTTCACCAGGCCCGGCGAGGGGGCGAAGGTGCGCGGGTCCTCGGCATTGATGCGGCATTCGATCGCATGACCGCGGAACTGCACGTCTTCCTGGCGCAGCGTCAGCGGATGCCCTTCGGCGACGCGGATCTGTTCGCGGACGAGGTCGAGACCGGTGATCATCTCCGTCACCGGATGTTCCACCTGCAAACGGGTGTTCATCTCGATGAAGTAGAATTCGCCGTCTTCCCACAGGAATTCGATCGTGCCGGCGCCGCGATAGCCCATGTCGGCCATCGCCTTCGCACAGACGCCGCCGATGCGTTCGCGATCGGCATGGGCGAGCACGGGGGAGGGAGCCTCTTCCAGCACCTTCTGGTGGCGACGCTGGAGCGAGCAGTCGCGCTCGCCCAAGTGGATCGCATTGCCGTTGCCGTCGCCGAAGACCTGGATCTCGATATGGCGCGGGTTGCCGAGATACTTTTCGAGATACACCGTGGCATCGCCGAACGCGGCCTTCGCCTCGCTGCCGGCCTGCTGCATCAGCGTTTCGAGTTCGTCCTCGGAATGGCACACCTTCATGCCGCGGCCGCCGCCGCCCGACGCCGCCTTGATGATGACGGGATAGCCGGCCTTCGCCGCGATCGCCTTCGCCTCAGCGACGTCGCTGATCGCGCCGTCCGATCCGGGGACGAGCGGCAGGCCGAGCGCGCCAGCGGTGCGCTTCGCCTCGATCTTGTCGCCCATCGTGCGGATATGCTCGGGCTTCGGCCCGACGAAGATCAGGTTATGCAGCTCGACGATCTCGGCGAACCGCGCGTTTTCGCTCAGGAAACCATAGCCCGGGTGGATCGCGTCGGCGCCGCTGATCTCGGCCGCCGAAATGATGTTCGGGATGTTGAGGTAGCTGTCGACCGCGGCGGGCGGCCCGATGCAGATCGCCTCGTCGGCGAGGCGGACGTGCATTGCGTCGGCATCAGCGGTGGAATGGACCGCGACGGTGCGGATGCCCATTTCGCGGCAGGCGCGGTGGATGCGCAGCGCGATTTCGCCACGGTTGGCGATCAGCAGCTTCTTGATCTGACGGGGAGCAGCGGTCACGCGTGGTTACTCGACGACCACGAGCGGCTGGTCGAATTCGACCGGCTGGCCGTTTTCGATCAGAATCTGGCGGACGGTGCCGGCGGTGGCGGCGACGATCGGGTTCATGACCTTCATCGCCTCGACGATCAGCAGCGTGTCGCCGGCCGAGACGCTCTGGCCGACGCTGACGAAGGGCTTCGCGCCCGGCTCGGCGGCGAGATAGGCGGTGCCGACCATCGGCGACTTCACCGCATTGGCCGACACGGCTGGTGCCATCGCACCGGCTTCGACCGGCGCTGCGGCCGCGGGGGCGGCAGGCGCTGCGGCGACGGGCGCGGGGGCGTAATGGACGGGCGCGGCCTGGGGGGCGGCCTTGCGCGCGACGCGGATCTTGCGGTCGCCCTCTTCCACCTCGATCTCGGTCAGATGGGTGGCGTCGAGCAGTTCGGCGAGCTGGCGCACGAGGTTCACGTCAACCTGCATGGCGCCGTTGGGGGTCTGGACGGTCATGGGAAGGCCTCCTGTCAGAAGCGCGCCGCGGCTTCAAGCGCGAGCATGTAGGAGAGGGCGCCAAAGCCGGCGATCGTGCCTTTTGCGGCACGCCCGACGAAGCTGACGTGGCGGAAGTCCTCGCGGGTGTGCGGGTTGGAGAGGTGGACCTCGATCACCGGCGTGCGGATACCCTTGATCGCGTCGTGGACGGCGACAGACGTGTGCGTGAAGGCGCCGGCGTTGAGGATCACCGCCTTCGCGCCGCGCGCCTGCGCTTCGTGCAGCCAGTCGACGAGGTGCCCTTCGTGGTTGGACTGGCGCATGTCGATGTCGAGGTTGAGCTCCCGGGCGCGGTCTTCGAGCTGGCCGGCGATGTCGTCGAGCGTGTCGTGGCCGTAGATCTCCGGCTCGCGCGTGCCGAGCAGGTTCAGGTTCGGGCCGTTGAGGACGTAGATCGTGTCGGTCATGGGCGGGGGTGTATCGTCGTTTCGCGGGCGGCGCAAAGCAGGGGGTTTTCACGCGAAGACGCGAAGACGCGAAGAAGGGGTTCACGCGGAGACGCGGAGACGCGGAGGGTTGCGCACGCGACGACCACCCCGCTCCACCGCGAAGCGGTCTCAATTTCGCTGGCGATAAGAGAAAGCCCGCTGCCGCGGGCAAGCCACCTCCGCGTCTCCGCGTCTCCGCGTGAACGCACCTTCTTTTGCCTCTTTGCGGCGTCGCGGCTTCGCGTGAATCGACCCCGCAACGGTGGACACGCGGCGTGACGCGCCTAGATGGGGCACGCATAAGGAGTTTGACGCGTCATGGCCCATAGCGACGGCACCGTATCGATCACCGTGAACGGCGAGCACAAGCGCGTCGCCGCCGGCCTCAGCCTCGCCGATCTGGCGAACGAGCTGGGGCTGGTGCCCGAGAAGGTCGCGGTGGAGCGGAACCTGGAGGTCGTGCCGCGCTCGACGTTGAAAGACGTGTGCGTCGAGGATGGCGACGATATCGAGATCGTGCATTTCGTCGGTGGTGGCGACCATCAGGCGCCGATCGTCGACGACACGTGGAGCGTCGCGGGCAAGACGTTCCGGTCGCGGCTGATCGTCGGGACGGGCAAGTATAAGGATTTCGCGCAGAATGCCGCGGCGCTGGAGGCGAGCGGTGCGGAGATCGTCACGGTCGCGGTGCGGCGGGTGAACGTCAGTGATCGCAATGCGCCGATGCTGACCGACTATATCGATCCCAAGAAGGTCACCTACCTGCCCAACACCGCGGGCTGTTTCGACGCGGAGAGCGCGATCCGCACGCTGCGGCTGGCCCGAGAGGCGGGCGGTTGGGACCTCGTGAAGCTGGAAGTGCTGGGCGAGGCGAAGACGCTCTACCCCGACATGCACGAGACGCTGCGCGCGACGGAGGTGCTGGCGAACGAAGGCTTCAAGCCGATGGTCTATTGCGTCGACGATCCGATCGCGGCGAAGCGGCTGGAGAATGCCGGGGCGGTGGCGATCATGCCCTTGGGCGCGCCGATCGGGTCCGGACTCGGCATCCAGAACCGCGTGACGATCCGGCTGATCGTCGAGGGTGCGGGCGTGCCGGTGCTGGTCGATGCGGGCGTCGGCACCGCGTCGGACGCGGCGGTGGCGATGGAGCTGGGCTGCGACGGCGTGTTGATGAACACCGCGATCGCCGAGGCCAAGGACCCGATCCTGATGGCGGGCGCGATGCGGCGCGCGGTCGAGGCGGGGCGGATGGCCTATCGTGCCGGGCGGATGGGGCAGCGGCGCTATGCCGACCCATCAAGTCCACTCGCCGGTTTGATCTGATATCGTATTGGTTCCGCACCAAACGCTAAAGTTTTTGTCACGGAACCGGTCCGACTTCGGCCCGTTGTTCTTGCGATAGATCAAGCGGCCCGGCTGGCGGGTCGCAGTCAATCGCAGGAGACGATCGATGGGCGAATTCACCGATAAGGTCGCAGCGGCCGGCAACAAGATCGCCGGCAACGTCAAGGAAGCTGTCGGCAAGGCGACCGACAATGGCCGTCTGGTGGCAGAAGGCGAAGCGCAGCAGGCCAAGGGCACCGGTCAGGACGTCAAGGGCAGCGTCAAGGGCGCGCTCGGCGACAAGATCTGATCCACGACATCAGTTCGCGTAACCGACAGGGTCGTCTCGCATCGCGGGGCGGCCCTTTCGCTTGGACAACAACAGGGGACGACACATGAAGAAGACGATTCTGGCCGGCGCGACGCTGGTGGCGATGGCACTCTCGCTGAGCGCGTGCGGCGGCAAGGGCGACGACAAGCTCGGCTCCGAGGTCGAGAAGTCCTACGACAACCGCGCCGATGCGATGGAGCAGGCAGCGGACAATCTGAAGGACCAGGCCAAGGAAATCCGCAAGAGCGGCGAACAGCAGGCCGATGCGATCGACGACGCCGACGTGAATGCGCAGGCGATGACCGAAGAGCAGAAGGCGGCGCTGAAGAATGGGTCCGAGAAGCTGCGCTGAGGATGAGGGCCGGGACGGTCCGGGTCGTGGCGTTGGCTGATGACGCGGTCGCCTTCTCCGTCCTGTCCGTGATTCCCGCTTAGGCGGGAATCTAGAACCGCTACCGTTGCGGTAGGAGCCGTGGGGCTTGCCAGTCTGGATTCCCGCCTACGCGGGAATGACGGTGGTTTGAGCGCGGCTGGGATCAGGTGTGGGGCGCTTGTGGCGTCCGTTGTGCTGGTCGTCGTCGTTGCGTGACGCAACGTTTGCCCATGCGCGGCGCGGTGGATGCCGGAACGAGTCCGGCATGACGGGGTGTTTGGGTCAGGCCGTTTGTGACCTACATGCCGGGCGCTGAATGTGCCGGAATGGCGGCTTGGGGCCTTTTGGTCTGCGATCGCACTGGGTGCAGCGCATGCTTCATGACCGACGTCTTCCCAGCGGCGGGTGAGCCCTTTTGCGGCTCCTGTCGTGCCCCGTCACCGGAGATGCCAGCCTTCGCTGGGATGACGTTGCGGTAGGTGGCGTCCTACGTGGTTCCGCGGTCTGCTCTAATGAAAAACGCCCTCTTCCGCGTGGAAGAGGGCGTTTTTTATTGGCCGCTGTGGGCGGGGGCGATCAGGCGCCGAAGGTGCGCTGCCACCAGCCGCGGCGGGGTTGTTCGCCGGTGTCGGTTGCAGTGTCCGTGGCCGGGGTTTCTGCTTCCTCGGGCTCAGCCGGGGCGGCGGGTTCCGGGGCGGTGACCGTGTCCGCAGGGGCGGCATCGGTCGTGGCGGCCTTGCGCGTGCGGCGACGCTTGGGCTTTTCCTCCGCGGCGGGCGCCTTGGCGGCCGGAGCCTCTTCGGCGGCGGGTGCCGGGGTGGCCTTCTTGCGGGTGCGCTTGGGCTTGGGCGCCGGTTCGGCGTCGGCCGCCGGGGCGGCGACCGGCGCTTCGGCCGCGGCGGGCTCCGCTTCGGCCGCGGCGGGGGCCTCGACCGGCGCCGCGTCGGCGACCTTGCGGGCGCGCGGGCGGCGGCGGGTGCGCGGGGCCTCGACGGGCTCGGCGTCTTCGACCTTGGCCGGGGCCGGCGCGTCGAGACCGGTCGTCACCGGACCGGCATCGCCAGCCTCGACGATTGGTTCGTTGGCCGCCGGCGCATCGCCATCGGCGTCGGCGCTGTCGACCGCGGCGTCCGTGCCCTCGACCGGTGTGCCTTCGGCATGGCGGCGACCGCCACGGCGCCCGCGACGCCCGCGACGGCGACGGCCTTCGCCCTGCGGCTGCTCACCGTCGGCCTCGACGGTGTCGGCCTCGTCACCCGCGACCGGTTCGACGTCGGTGTCGGCATCCTCCGCGTCGGTCGCGTCGACCGGTGCTTCGGCGGTATCGTCCGACGCGGTGTTGCCAGCTTCGTCCTCGCGGTTGCGACCGCGGCGACCGCGACGGCGGCGGCGGCGGCCACGGCCTTCGCCCTCGCCACGCTCCTCGCGCTCGCGCTCACGCCGCGGCTCTTCCTCGACGGCCTCGACGATCTCGTCTTCCTCTTCCTCGTCCTCGATATCCTCGGGGACGTCGTCATAGTCTTCTTCGACCAGCGCCTCGATCTTGGGCGGGTGCGCGGGCGGCGGGCCGCTGGCCTCGACCGACATGCGCGCGCCTTCCTCTTCGCGATCGGGGACGATCTCGACGATCACGCCATAGCGATCCTCGATCTCGGCGATGTCCGCGCGCTTCTTGTTGAGGACGTAGATCGTCGCTTCCTGGCTGGCGCGCAGGGTGAGCACCGAACCGCGGCCGCGGGCCGCTTCGTCCTCGATCAGACGCAGCGCGCTGAGGCCCGCCGACGAGGCGGTCCGGACGAGGCCCGTGCCTTCGCAATGCGGGCAGGGGCGCGTCGAGGCTTCGAGCACGCCGGTGCGCAGGCGCTGGCGGCTCATTTCCATCAGGCCGAACGACGAGATGCGGCCGACCTGGATGCGGGCGCGATCGTCCTTCAGCGCTTCCTTCATCGCCTTCTCGACCTTCCGGACATTGGAATTGTTGTCCATGTCGATGAAGTCGATGACGACGAGGCCGGCCATGTCGCGCAGGCGCAGCTGGCGGGCGATTTCCTTGGCGGCTTCGAGGTTGGTCGCGGTCGCGGTCTGTTCGATATTGTGCTCGCGCGTCGACCGGCCCGAGTTGATGTCGATCGAGACGAGCGCCTCGGTCGGGTTGATCACCAGATAGCCGCCCGACTTCAGCTGCACGACCGGGTGGTACATGGCGGCGAGCTGATCTTCGACATGCGCGCGCTGGAACAGCGGCACCGCGTCGGCATATTGCTTCACGCGGCGGGCGTGGCTGGGCATCAGGAGCCGCATGAACTCCTTGGCGTGGCGATAGCCCTCTTCGCCCTCGACGATCACCTCGTCGATGTCCTTGTTGTAGATGTCGCGGATCGCGCGCTTGATGAGGTCGCTGTCACCATAGATCAGCGCCGGCGCCGACGAGCCGAGCGTCGCTTCGCGAATGCCGTCCCACAGACGCGCGAGATAATCGAAGTCGCGCTTGATCTCGACCTTGGTGCGCTGCAGGCCGGCGGTGCGGACGATGCAGCCCATCGAGCTGGGCAGCTGCATGTCGGCCATGATCGACTTCAGGCGCTTGCGATCGGCGGCGTTGCTGATCTTGCGGCTGATTCCGCCGCCGTGCGACGTGTTGGGCATCAGCACGCAATAGCGACCGGCAAGCGACAGATAGGTCGTCAGCGCCGCGCCCTTGTTGCCGCGCTCTTCCTTGACGACCTGCACCAGCAGCACCTGACGGCGGCGGATGACGTCCTGGATCTTGTAGCGGCGGCGCAGGTTCATGCGGCGCTGGCGCAGCGCCTCGACCTGGTCGTCATTGCCATTGCGCGGCTTCTTCGCGGGGGCGCCTTCGCCGCCCTCGGCGTCGTCGTGATCGGCATCGTCGTCGTCATGATGATCGGCGTCGTCGTAATCGTCGTGCGCATCGTCGTCATGATCGTCGTCGTCATGCTCGGCGCGCAGCGCGGCTTCCTCCGCGGCATGCTCCGCCTCTTCGCGCAGCAGCGCGTCGCGGTCTTCCTTGGGGATCTGATAGTAATCGGGGTGGATTTCGCTGAAGGCGAGGAAGCCGTGGCGATTGCCGCCGTAATCGACGAACGCCGCCTGCAGCGACGGCTCGACGCGCGTCACCTTGGCGAGATAGATGTTGCCCTTGAGCTGCTTGCGTTCGGCAGATTCGAAATCGAACTCTTCGATCCGGTTATTCTTGACGACGGCGACGCGGGTTTCTTCCCGGTGGCGTGCGTCGATCAGCATACGCGTGGTCATTGAATAGTCTCCGCGCGCGTGGCGCTCCGGCGGCGGGTCCGTGACGGACCGGGCGGCAGGGCGCGCATGCGCGTTGATAGGTGGCGCCGGGCGGACCGGCGCGGGTTTGTGGCAAAGATGCGTCTGCTCGCCCGGCACATCGGGGGGCACGGCCCTCCCGCACGCCCGACACGCCGCCGGCCGAGGCCGGGCGGTGTCGAACGGTGGAAAAGTGCGTCATGCGAGCGTCAACCTGGTTAAGACCGCGCCAGGACGGCGCGAGAACCGGCGCATCTCCGATCTGTATTCACGGGCGACGCACGGGTGCAGTCCGTTGGTAGCATCGGCCTGCGCGAACCGCAACTGGCAGGAACTTGCCGTATCGGCCGGCAAAATCGTGCCGAATTCCGGATTAACCTTGCCGGGCAACCCCCTGTTGGCACCCTGTGCGTCACAACGGCCCCGTGGCGATCGCGTTCAGAATCGCCCGAGGGGTTGTGTATGGCTTTTCGCTGGACCCGCGTACGCCTGTCGCGGCAAGGACGCCGTGTGCTGACGTTGTTCGCCCTGATTGCGGGATGGTTCACGAGCGCGCCCGCCTGGGCGGCGACGATGATCCGTAGTGTCGCGGTGCAGGACGGGCGGATCGTCATCCGCTTCGATGGCCCGGTCGCGGATGCGAGCGGCGAGATCCTGTCGGCCAGCCGTCAGATCGCCGTCGACATCGCCGATGCCGTACCCGGTGCGCGCGCGCGCGGCGGCGGGCCGGTGAGCAGCGTCACCCAGCTGCGGCAAGGTGCGGGCACGCGGCTTCTGTTCGACCTCGCGCGGCCAGCGATCATCGGTGATGCCTCATTCGAGCAGGACGGGCGCAGCCTGGTGCTGTCGATCGAGCCGGCGAGCGCGGCGCGCTTCGCGGCGGCGGGGGCGGCGGGGCCGCTGAGCTTCCTGTCCTTCGACATCGGCGGCTGGGCGGCACGGCCCAAGTACAAGGTATCGGTGCCGGTGCCGCCCCCGGCGCGCGGCCTGCCGCTGCCCAAAGTGCGTGGCGACGACAACCGGCCGCTGGTGGTGATCGATGCGGGGCATGGCGGCGTCGATCCGGGTGCGATCAATCCGGTGACCGGGCTGCGCGAAAAGGACGTGACGCTGCGCATCGCGCGGACGATTCGCGACCAGTTGCTCGCCACCGGGCGGGTGCGCGTAGCGCTGACGCGCGACGACGACCGCTTTCTGGTGCTGCGCGAACGCTACGGCATCGCACGGCGGCTGAAGGCCAATCTGTTCATCTCGATCCACTGCGACAGCGTCGGCAGCGGGGAGGCGAGCGGTGCGTCGGTCTACACCCTGTCGGAAGTCGCCTCCGACAAGGAAGCGGCGCGGCTGGCGGCGCGCGAGAACAAGGCGGACGTGATCTCCGGCGTGAACCTGGGCGATGCGGGCGCGGACGTCACGTCGATCCTGATCGACTTGGCGCAGCGCGAGACGATGAACACGTCGGCGAACTTCGCGCGGCTGCTGGGGCGCGAGGCCAAGCCGCTGATTCCGACCAAGCCGGTGTTCCACCGCATGGCATCGCTGATGGTGCTGAAGGCGCCCGACATGCCGTCGATCCTGTTCGAGACGGGCTATATCTCCAACCCGCGCGATGCGGCGTTCCTCGACAGCAGCGAGGGGCGGGAGAAGATTGCGGAAAGCGTGACCAAGGCGGTCGAGGTGCATTTCGCGCGGCAGATGGCGAGCCGGTAGGGGCGCGCCGGGGCGACGTTTGTCAGGGAGGGACGCACGCTTCACCCGCCTCGTCATCCCCGCGCAGGCGGGGATCCAGACGCGCTACCGCGGCGACTCCATTATAAACGCTAGCGGTTATGGATTCCCGCCTTCGCGGGAATGACGGAACGTCTAGGAGAGTTGGGGCTCCTCGTGGCTCCCGAAGCGTACCGTCCAGGGAAGATCCCCGCCTGCGCGGGGATGACGGGGCGGGTGTGGCGGTGTTTACCGCCGTTCGAAATCTCCGTCAGATCGCGCCGGAGAAAGTGTCGCAGGCGGCCGGATCGCCGGTTTCGATGCCGCGGCGCAGCCAGGTCTGGCGCTGGGCGGAGGTGCCGTGGGTGAAGCTGTCGGGGACGACGCGGCCCTGGCTTTCCTTTTGCAGCGTGTCGTCGCCGATCGCGCCGGCGGCGGTCAGGCCCTCTTCCAGATCGCCCGGCTCCATGCGGCTGCGGTTCTGTGCGGCCCAGACGCCGGCGTAGCAATCGGCCTGCAGTTCGAGGCGGACCGAGGCGGCATTGCCCTCTCGCTCCGAGCTGCTGCGCTGGATCTGCTGCACCTTGTCCGACGTGCCGAGCAGGTTCTGGATGTGATGGCCGAATTCGTGGGCGATCACGTAATCCTGCGCGAAGTCACCCTTGGCGCCGAAGCGATTGGCCAGTTCGTTGAAGAAGCTGGTGTCCAGATAGATGCCCTGATCGGTCGGGCAGTAGAACGGGCCCATCGCTGCCTGCGCGGCGCCGCATCCAGACCGGCCGCTGCCGCTGTAGAATTGCAGGCTGGGCTTTTGGAAGCGCTGCCCCTCCTGCTGGAATAGCGCGGTCCACGTCCGCTGCGCCGAATCGAAGGTGTTGCATGCCGCCTTGCTCTCAGCGTCGAGCGTACAGGCCTTGGTCACCGCCTGCGGTCCCTCGACCTGGGTTGCCGGCCGGCCGGTGCTGCCACCGCCGCCACCGATCAGGGTGCTAAGGTTACCGAGCCCGCCGAATACCGCGAACAGCAACAACACGACGACGATGCCGCCGCACCCGAAGCGGCTGCCGATCAGCGGCAGCAGGCCGAACAATAGACCGCCGCCGCCACCCCCGCCGAAGCCGCCGCCCGAGCCACGCTGGTCGCCGACGTTAATGTCGTTGGGATCGAAATCGTCGAGGCGCATGGCAGGCTCCGTTTAGCGTGTGTAACGAATGCCCGAACCCGTCCCCCGGTTGCAACCGGCTGCGCTTGGCGCCACGACAGGCGTGTTATCAGGAGAGTAGCATGATCCTTCAGGGCAAGACCGCGGTCATCACCGGCTCCACCTCCGGCATCGGCCTCGCCTATGCGAAGGCGCTGGCGGCAGAGGGCGCGAGCCTCGTCATCAATGGCTTTGGCGATGCGGATGCCATCGAGGCGATCCGCGCCGAACTGGCGGCCACCAGCGGCGCGACCGCGCTGTACGACGCGGCCGACATGACCAAGCCCGACGAGATCGCGGCGCTGATCGACCGCGCGGTCGCCGAGACGGGGCGGATCGACATTGCGATCAACAATGCCGGCATCCAGCACGTGTCGCCGATCGAAGACTTTCCCGACGACAAGATGGAAGCGATCGTCCGCATTAACATGACGAGCGCCTGGCATGTTATGAAGGCCGTGGTGCCGCATATGAAGGCGCGCGGCTGGGGGCGGATCATCTCGACCGCATCGGCGCATAGCCAAGTGGCGAGTCCCAACAAGTCGGCCTATGTCATGGCCAAGCACGGGCTGGTGGGGCTGACCAAGACGGTCGCGCTGGAAACCGCGACGCACGGCATCACGGTCAATTGCATTTCGCCGGGCTATGTCTGGACGCCGCTGGTCGAGGCGCAGATTCCCGATACGATGAAGGCGCGCGGGCTGACGCGCGATCAGGTGATGAACGACGTGCTGCTCGCCGCGCAGCCCACCAAGGAATTCGTGACGCCCGAACAGGTCGCGGCGCTCGCGCTGTTCCTGTGTCGCGACGAGGCGAAGGCGATCACCGGCGCCAACCTGTCGGTCGACGGCGGCTGGACGGCCGCATGAGGGGCGTGTGGCTGGGCACGGCGACGGCGCTGGTCGCAACGGTGCTGGCAGGCGCGGCGCTGGCGCATGCGCGCGACCCCGATACGGCCGCAGTCGACTGGCGCGCGGTGGCGACGGTGGAAGACCGGCAGCGCCTGCGCGAATGGCGCGACGCCTGGGTGAAGGCGCTGGCGGAGGCGCGCGCCGATCCGGCGGGCGCAGCAGTGCTGTCGGCGGACCCGGCATTGTTCAATCCCGACCAGGTGATCCGCGGCGAGATGCTGAAGCCCGGGGCCTATCGCTGCCGCACCTATCGGCTGGGCGGTAACGGTGCCGAGCGGCTCGCCGGCACCGCGCCGCCGCCGCGCGCGCTGCTGAGCGGCGCCTGGACGGCGTGCCGGGTCGAAGGGGAGGGCCCCAAGCGCCAGTTTGCCACCGACGGCGTGCAGCGGGCGAGCGGCGTGTTGTTCGACAGCACCGATTCGCGGACGATCTTCCTCGGCACGCTGGCGCTCGGCGACGAGGCGCGGCCGATGCCATACGGCCGCGATCTGCGGCGCGACATGGCGGGCTTCGTCGAGCGGATCGGCGAGGCGCGCTGGCGGCTGGTTCTGCCGTTCCCGGGGTTTCAATCGACGCTGGATGTGATGGAGATCGTGCCGGCGTAGCGACCTTTCCTCCCCACGTCGTCACCCCAGACTGGTTCCGGGGGCCACCGGGCCGCGGGGGCGAGGCTTGAGCCTCTTGCCGTCCCCCGCGCCAGCCCCCGACGTCACCCCGGACTTGGTCCGGGGTCCACCGGGCCGCACGGGCACGGCTGGAGCCTCGTGCCATTCCCCTCGCCGCAGAGTGGACCCCGGAACGAGTCCGGGGTGACGGGAGGGTGGGGGTTTATGGTGCGCCTGTTGCCACCGGCATCGCCGCTGTTGCAGCAGCCGCTGGCGCCGCCATCACTGCCGGTGCCACCACGGGCGTCGTCGCCAGCGGCGGCAGCGTCGCGAGATAGGCCTTGCCGTGCATCTTCACCACCGTGACTCGCCCGGCATTCGCCTCCGCGATCGACTGAAGGTAGGACCGCGGCTTCTTCATCAGCTTCGGGCGGTCGAGGTCGGTCAGGCCGGCGATGCGGGCGGCTTCCTTGACGAAATGGACGCAATTGCGCTGGTTGAGATTGTAATGCGCGTCGCCGGTCTTTTCGTCCCACGCCGCGACCAGCCCGAGCACGGCGTTATATTGCGCGTCAGTGAGGACGACCGAGAACTGCGCGTCGCTGCCGGCGATGTAGAAGGGCTTCGAAATGTCGAGCCGCCCCGCCACGGTGCCCAGCAGCAATTTGGGCGACACCGATTTGGCGGTAAAGCCATAATTGGCATCGACCGGCGCACCGCCCGCATCCGGCACCCCACGCAGCGTAAAGAAGGCGTGCGGAAAGCTGTTGCCGAGTTCGTGGCTCCAGAAGGTGATCGTCACCGCCGCCCAAGCGGGCGCCGCGCCGAACAGCGAGGACAGTAGCAGCGCGGTGGCGAGCAGGGGGCGGAGGAGGGAGCGAACCATGCGCCGATGATACAGGCGGCGGCGGGGCTTGGGCAACGGAGATCACACTGAGGCGGCGTGGTATTTTCGCGCCCCTAAGCCTGGACGGGATGGGCGAGCGTCGCGGCATTCTCGCGCTTTTCGGGGCGGATATAGATCGAACTGAGCCGCGGGACGGCGGCGCGCAATTCGTCCTCCAGCTCCTCGATCAGCGTCTCGGCCGCGCCCATTGTGAGGGCATCGTCGAAATCGACGCTGGCGGCGACGAAGATCGCATCGGGCGCGGTGTGGATGGTGCGGACGTGGTTGACGGCGGTGACGGCGGGATGGCGCGCGATGATGTCGCGCACCGTCTCCACCACCTGCGGGTCGGCGCGCTCGCCGATCAGCAGGCCCTTGGCTTCGCGCGCGAGCAGCACGGCGACGAGGCCGAGGATCAGCCCGATCAGGATCGATGCGACGCCGTCGATACGCGGATCGACGAAATAATGGCTCGCCCACACGCCGACGCCGGCGATGACGAGGCCGGCGAGCGCGGCCGAATCCTCGAACAGCACGATGAAGCCTGCCGGGTCCTTGCTCTGGCGGATCGCGCGCCACCAGCCTGCCTTGCCCTTCGCCTTCGAAAATTCGCGCATCGCGATGAACCAGGACGCGCCCTCCATCGCCATCGCAATGCCGAGCACGATGTAATTGACCAGCGGATCGAGCAACGGTTCGGGCGTGATGATGTGGCGATAGCCCTCATACACCGACACGCCCGCGCCGACCGCGAAGATCAGGATCGCGACGACGAACGCCCAGAAATACAGCTCGCGCCCGTAGCCGAAGGGGTGGACGGCATCGGGTGCGCGCTTGGCACGATGCTGGCCGTAGAGCAGCAGCACCTGATTGCCGCTGTCGACGCAGCTGTGAACACCCTCGGTCAGCATCGACGACGAGCCCGTGATGCCCGCGGCGACGAACTTGGCGACACCGATCCCGAGATTGGCGGCGAGCGCCCCGTACAGCACGATATTCTCGCGGATCCGCGCGGTCAGCCCGTCTGCCATTGTCGCTCCCTGTTGCGCCGCCGATGCGGCGTGGTGACGAGACGCATGAGCCGGTGGATCGGCTCCCGCGGCTCTGTTATAACGGGCGTATGAACAAGCTTTCCAGTCTGAAGACGGCAACCGAAGTCCGCGTCATCAAGATCGGCAATTCGCAGGGCGTGATTCTGCCAAAGGACGTGCTGGCGCAACTAGGGGTCGCGCAGGGCGACACGGTCGATGTGATCGCCAAGGACGGCGGCGTGTTCCTGCGAAAACAGGATATCGGGTTTGCTGACCAGATGGCAGCGGCGCGGGAGGTGATGCGCAAGCGCCGCGACGCGCTGCGCGAACTGGCCAAATGAGTGACTGGGTCTGGATTGACATCGAGGTCGCGCTTGTCGCGCATGAGGAGCAGTTGGCGGAGCATGGGGGAGCCGCGGGCATCCGTGACCAATCGATGCTCGAAAGTGCGCTGGCGCGTCCGCACAACCTGATCGCATACGGGGAACCGGACATCGCCGATCTGGCGGCGAGCTATGCCTTCGGGATCGCGCGAAACCATCCGTTCGTCGACGGCAACAAGCGTACGGCGCTGGTGGTCAGCGAAACGTTCCTGATGCTCAACGGCTGCACACTGACCGCAACCGATGCGGAGGTGGTGGTTGCTTTTATTGCATTGGCGGCGGGGGAATTGAGCGTGGATGAACTCGCGGATTGGTTTCGCGGCCACATCGCCTGATCCCCTGAACGGGAATGGCCGCCGGCATACGAGATGCCGGCGGCCACCTTTCCTCCCCAGGAAACTTTCGAGAATTCCGTTAGCTAGGTGGGGGCGGGTGCGGCGAGAGGGGCCGGATGCGCAGCGGGGTCATGGTGTCCACCACATGGACAAGCGGGCGCGTCATGCTGTAACAAAATGACAAGCGCGCGGGGTTGCGATCCTGTAGCGCAGGTGTGGCGTGGGGGAGTGGGGCGTGGCCGAGCGTAAATTGTTTGCGGGGCATGCGGTGCGGCGGCTCCGGCGGCAGGCGGCGCTGACGCAGGCCGCGATGGCCGAGGTCCTGGGCATCTCGCCAAGCTATCTCAACCTCGTCGAGCGCAACCAGCGGCCGCTGTCGGCGGCACTGCTCGTTCGTTTGGCCGAATCGTACGATTTCGATCCGCGCGCGCTGACCGCGGGCGAGCCGGGCGGTGGCGAAGCGGCGATGCGGCGGCGGCTGGCCGATCCGCTGTTCGCGGACCTGGAGATCGATCGCAACGAGATCGCCGAATGGCTCGCCGGGGCGCCGGGCGGGGCGGAGGCGTTTGCGCGGGCGTACGATCGGCTGGGTGCAGGGGCGGCGCGTGACGGCGATGCGGCCGACCCCGTCGCGGAGGTGCGGCGCGAGATCGAGCGGTGGCGCGGGCATTTCGCGGACCTCGACAGTCTAGCCGAAGCGCTGGCGGACGAATTGCGACTGGGGGCGGGTGACCTGTACGGCGCGATCGCCGAGCGGTTGCGCGTCAAGCACCAGCTGACGATCCGCATCCTGCCCGTCGACGTGATGCCCGATCTGCTGCGCCGACTCGACCTGCATGCCCGGCAGTTGCAGCTGAGCGAAGTGCTCGATTCGGCGTCGCGTACCTTTGCCGCCGCCTATCAATTGGCGCAGATCGAGGCACGGGCCGAGATCGATGCGCTTGCCAAGGGGGCGGGATTTGCCGACCGCTCGGCGGAGCGATTGTTCCGGCGGCACCTTGCCAGCTATTTCGCGGCGGCGGTGATGATGCCCTATGCCCGGTTCCTGCGGGCTTGCGAGAGCACGGGGTATGACCTTGAGCTGTTGCAGCGGCGGTTCGGGGCGGGGTTTGAGCAGGTGGCGCACCGGCTGACGACGCTGCACCGCGTCGGGGCGCGGGGGCTGCCGTTCTTCCTCATTCGCATCGATCGCGCCGGGCAGTGTTCGAAGCGCTTTTCCGGGGCGAGTGGGTCGCCGCTCGCCGAGGCGGAGGGGCGCTGCCCGCTGTGGCGCTTGCACCAGGCATTCGACCGGCCGGGCAGCCTTGCGGTGCAGCTGGTGGAGCTCGAGGACCGGGCGCGGTGGCTGACGATTGCGCGGACGGTGACGCCGCAGCGGCGGCGCTATGGCGGCGTGCTGGCCGAATTCGCGGTTGGCATCGGCGTGGCGGCGGAGCTGGGCGGGGCGCTGGCGGTGGCGCGTGGCATCGACCTGAAGGGCGATGCGACGCCGATCGGCCTGGGGTGCCGGGCCTGCCAGCGGACCGATTGCCCGCAGCGGTCGGCGCCGCCGGCGGGGCGGGCGCTGCTGATCAACGAGCGGGATCGGGGTGTGTCGGGGTTCACCTTCACCGGGGACTGACTGAAAATAATCATACAATGTGACAGGCGTTAACGCCGATGGCGTGACGTTTGGACGCGATTTGCGGCGCATTTCCCTCCGAGTGCCGTGTCAATCTCCGTACACATCCTCGCATCCAGACAGCGAGGGATATGCGACATGACCTACCAGCAGCAGATCGGCACCGCCCGCCAGACGATCGGCGGCCACGCCACCTGGGGCGGGATCGATGCCGAATCGGTCGCGCGCATGCGGTTGCAGAACCGCTTCCAGACCGGGCTCGACATCGCGCGCTACACCGCGGGTATCATGCGGCGGGACATGGCGGCGTACGATGCCGACCCCGCGGCCTACACCCAGTCGCTCGGTTGCTGGCACGGCTTCATCGGGCAGCAGAAGATCATCAGCATCAAGAAGCATTTCGGCACCACCGACCGGCGTTACCTGTACCTGTCGGGCTGGATGGTCGCGGCGCTGCGCAGCGAGTTCGGCCCGCTGCCCGACCAGTCGATGCACGAGAAGACCAGCGTGCCCGCGCTGATCGAGGAACTGTACACCTTCCTCCGCCAGGCCGATGCGCGCGAGCTGAGCTTGCTGTTCCGCGAGTTCGACAAGGCGCGCGAGAGCGGCAACGAGGTGGAGGCGCAGCGCCTGACCCAGGCGATCGACAACCACCAGACGCATGTCGTGCCGATCATCGCCGACATCGATGCGGGCTTCGGCAATGCCGAGGCGACCTACCTGCTAGCCAAGAAGATGATCGAGGCAGGCGCCTGCGCGCTGCAGATCGAAAACCAGGTCAGCGACGAGAAGCAGTGCGGCCACCAGGACGGCAAGGTCACCGTGCCGCACGAGGACTTCCTGGCGAAGGTGCGCGCCTGCCGCTACGCCTTCCTGGAGCTGGGCGTCGACGATGGCATCATCGTGACGCGCACCGACTCGCTGGGGGCAGGGCTGACCAAGCAGATCGCCTTCAGCAAGGAGGCGGGCGACATCGGCGACCAGTATAACGCCTTCCTCGACTGCGACGAGATCGACGTGACCCAGGTCGGTAACGGCGACGTCGTCATCACGCGCGAGGGCAAGCTGCTGCGGCCCAAGCGCCTGCCGTCGAACCTGTTCCAGTTCCGCGAAGGCACCGGCGCCGATCGCTGCGTGCTCGACTGCATCACGTCGCTCCAGAACGGCGCCGACCTGCTGTGGATCGAGACGGAGAAGCCGCACATCGAACAGATCGCGTCGATGGTCGATCGCATCCGCGAGGTCGTGCCGAACGCCAAGCTGGTCTATAACAACAGCCCCAGCTTCAACTGGACGCTCAACTTCCGGCAGCAGGTGTTCGACGCCTGGGCCGCCGAGGGCAGGGACGTGTCGGCGTACGACCGCGCGCGGCTGATGAGCGTCGATTACGACGGCACGCCGCTGGCAGAGGAGGCCGACGAGCGCATCCGCACCTTCCAGAAGGATGCGGCGGCGCGGGCCGGCATCTTCCACCACCTGATCACGCTGCCGACCTATCACACCGCGGCGCTGAGCACCGACAACCTCGCCAAGGCCTATTTCGGCGACGAGGGCATGCTCGGCTACGTCAAGGGGGTGCAGCGCCGCGAAATCCGCGAAGGCATCGCCTGCGTGAAGCACCAGAACATGTCGGGCAGCGACATCGGCGACGACCACAAGGAGTATTTCGCCGGCGAGGCCGCGCTGAAGGCGGGCGGCGTCCACAACACGATGAACCAGTTCGCGGCATAACCCCCGCGGCCCCCGTGCCCGACGGTGCGGGGGCCGTTTTGGTCCGTGGAAGTGGACGAAGTGGACGGTACGTAACGTCCCGAAAGCCTTCCCCGGCGCGTGCGCCGGATGGCGCCTCGATTGCCGCCCGACCGGGTCATCCGGCGGGCGGTTTTGTGTATGCGATCCCCGCGGGTGGGGAGAGAAAGAGCGGCGCGCCGAGTCGGTGCGGGGCTGAGTGTTTCACATTTGTTCCGTGTAGGAAAGAGCTTCGCCGTGCAATCTGATTTGCCGTTCGAGCGAAGTGAGACACAACCGCGGTCATCACCGACCGATTCATCGAAGAACATCCAAGATCGATCATGTTGCCACTTTCGGCTCGATTATATGATGCCTAACCAACGGGCGGATATGCAGCTAAATATTATCGTATCATAGACCTGACGGATAACAATGTCTTAAGTGTCAATCATGTGCATTGTGCAAAACAATTTATCGGCGGTATGATTTCTGAAAAGATCCGTATTCTTGTGTTGACCGATTAGGTCGTCATGATAAATTGTATCCCCACGCCACATCGGGGGGAACATGCGGGCTCGGAACCGGTACGGATGGATGGCGGCAACTCTGATGGCGCCGTTTATCATGGCTTTTCAGAGCGATGTTCGCAATCCGCCAGCTGATTTACGTAGCAAGGCCAGCCTCATACTCGATCATTCCGGGGAACTTTCGCGGATATGGCCTGGGTATTGGCCTGAAAATCAGGGCTTCATCCTCTACGACCCATCCTCCGGCGCCGTTTTGGTCGGCGCCGATGGGCAACCACGCAATGTGACCTATCGCGACGGCAAGCTGCCGGGAGCGGATTCGGACTTCGTGTTCGACTATCCCGCGGGCACACCAAATATGATGATGATGACGGTCAAGAACGATTGGCCACTAGCTGTCGAGACGCTGTTCCATGAACAGTTCCATGACTTCCAGCACGACGCGTTCGACAAGAAAGATCGGCGATACGGAGGGGACTATGTTGATCTGACAGAGATCACGGATCGGGCCAGCTTTACCGCAGCCGCTGAACTGGAAAGGCGCGTGCTGGCTGATGCTATCCTTGCGCAAACGGCTGCGAAGCGGACGGAACTGTCACGACAGTATGTGGCCCTCAGGCGAATCCGGGAGACCACGTTGGGAGAAGCAATCGTCGGTAAAGAACGGTACTTCGAACGCCTGGAAGGAACGGCCCAGTACGTGGGTTTCAAAGCTGCCGCCATTGTACTGACCGGAGAAGATGGTAGCGTCGCTACTCAGCTAGCGACCGGCTTGCGTCGCAACCTGTTCGCCAATGCCAAGGGGTCGTACAGCGGTAACTGGTTTCGGACGCGCGCTTATGACGTTGGTGGAGCAATCGCCCTGCTACTCGATCAACTCGGCCCGTCGGACTGGAAAGCACGTGTTCAAAGCGGGGAGCCGCTCGATATACTGCTCGAAAAGGCCTTGGGCATTACAGATAATAACGAAAGAACGCGCCTCGGTCGGACAGCGCAGGCGACTTATGGCGCCGGGCAAATTTTGCTCGAAATGAAAGCCGCATTGGCCGCGGCGCCGAAAACATTGGAAAGCCCGGCCGATTTTATGCGCTTAGGCTCGCGCCATCTCGTTCTTTCTATATCGATTCCCCGTAGCCGATTGGCGGATGGTCAGGAGTTCAGCAGCACAAAGCAGATGATAGCCGTTGGAAGGGCGGCCATGGCATTTCTGGATGTCAATAACTTTCAAGTCGAGCAGCCGGGTATAAAGCTTGCGCTCAAGGGCTACTCCGTGATGTCCGAGAGAGCACCATCGAAACCTGGGGAGGCGCTCCTCACGACGTACACCATTTCCCTCAGTCCGCAGGTGAAGCTCCCAACGCTGGACGCTTTGGCGCCCGGAACGCACTCGCTCGACAGCCTCAACGTGTCCACCGAAGGCCTAACACTTCATGTTGATCGGCCGACCACGGTTACAGTCACGAAGGATCGGATCGCGGTTTTGACGTCGGTTGCCAGCCAGCCATGACCTGACGCAGTAGTCTTGCTCGTGATGTACCGCGGGTTCGGACGAACCCGACATATTGCGTCGCGAGGTATAGTCGTTTTGCCGAGACGACAGTCCAAATCGGGAAAACAAAAAGCGACACACTTTAGGCGGTGATGGCATTGAAAGGCGGCTCGGCGGATGCGGTCACGCCCCCGCGTCTGTCAGCCGCTCGAGCTGGTCCTTGGTCAGTTCCAGCTCCATCGCCGGCAGCAGATCCTCCAGCTGCTTGACGCTGGTCGCGCTGGCGATGGGCGCCGTTACGCCTTCTTGCGCCATCAGCCAGGCGAGGGCGATCTGGGCGTGGGTGGCGCCGGTTTCGTCGGCAACCTGATCCATCGCGGCGAGGACGGCGGCGCCTTTGCCTTCGAGCAGTTCGCCCATGCGGCCGCCGCGGACGCTTTGGGTGAGGTCGTCCTTGGTGCGGTACTTGCCGGTGAGGAAGCCGGAGGCGAGGCCGTAATAGGGGAGGACGCCGATGTTTTCGGTGACGCAGTAATCCTGCAGCTCGCCTTCGAATTTGTGGCGGCTGACGAGGTTATATTCGGGCTGGAGCACGTGGTAGCGGGGCAGGTCGCTCGCCTTGGCGAGGTCGACCGCGGATTTGAGGCGCGCGGCGTGGAAGTTGGAGGCGCCGAGGACGCGGACCTTGCCGGCGTCGATCAGCGTGCCGAAGGCTTCGAGCACGGCCTCCTGCGGGACTGTGTCGTCGTCCTGATGCGCGTAATAGAGGTCGATGCGGTCGGTGCCGAGACGCTTGAGCGAGGCTTCGGCGGCGGCGACGATGCGGGCGGGGGCGAGCTTTTCGCCGCCTTCGCCGGGCATCATGCCGACCTTGGTCGCGATGAGCACGTCATCGCGCTTGCCGCTGTGGCGGAGCCAGTCGCCGATCATGCTTTCCGATTCGCCGCCTTTGTGGCCGTCGATCCAGGCCGAATAGACGTCGGCGGTGTCGATCATCGTGCCGCCGCCCGCGACAAAGGCGTCGAGGACGGCGAAGCTGGCGTCGCGGTCGGCGGTCCAGCCGAAGACGTTGCCGCCGAGCACCAGCGGCGCGATGCGGAGGTCGGTGGAGCCGAGGCGGCGCAGCTGGGTCATGAGGCGTCCATTTGGTTGGCGGCGCGCGGGTCGGCGGCGGGCTGGGTGTCGTTCGCGGCGTCGTCGCTGACCGCGTCGAGATCGATGCTGTTGGCGTCGAGCATTGCGGCGGCGTCGTTCAATTGCGCGGCTTCGTCGGGCGTCACCGCGCGGGGATCGTCGCTGCCGCCCGAACAGGCGGCGAGCGATGCGGAGAGCAGCAGGGGGATGAGCGCCGTGGCGATCCGGTTCGACATGTGGCGGTCAATTCCCCCCGGTGTGTTGGATGCGGTTGATATTCATTCCTCCCCCGCCAGGGGGAGGAATGACACGCCTGTCGTTCGTCTTAGTCCTTTAGCGCGCGGCCGGCGCGTTCCAGCGTGTTGCCGGTGGCATCGGCGGCGCGGTCGGCGGCGTTGCTGATCGACCGGCCGGCGCGGTCGAGCCCGCGGTCGATGTCGTCGCCGGCACGATCGGCGCGTGCGTCGGCACGATCGGCGGCGCGATCGATGGCGTTGCCGGCATTGTCGAGGTGGCGTTCGGCCGAGCCGAAGGCTTCGTCGGTGGCGGCGTCGACATCGCTGACCGCGTTGCGCGTGGTCGCGGCGGCATCGGCGGCGATCGCATTGCCGGCTTCGGCGGTCTGGTCCTGCGCATTCTGGCTGCAGGCGGCGACGCCAAGGGCGAGCGGGGCGGCGAGGATCAGCAGGCGCTTCATGAATCGGGTCTCCCAGGGAAAACGTCTAACCCGCCGCAAACGCGTTTGCGACCGTTTCGGTCCGCGTTGACCGCATATAAAGATATCTTTATATGTTGATGCGATCATGGCCCATGCACTCGACATCTTCCGTGCCCTTGCCGACGCGACGCGGCTGCGCATCTTCTCGCTGCTGCGCACGATGGAGCTGTCGGTGGGCGAGCTGGCGCAGGTGCTGGGGCAGAGCCAGCCGCGGGTCAGCCGGCACGTGAAGATCCTGTGCGATGCGGGCCTTGCCGAACGGCGCAAGGAGGGCAGCTGGGTGTTCGTCGCGCTGGGCGAGGCGGCGGCGACGCAGCCGGTCGCGGGCGCGATCGACGCCTGGACGCAATATGAGCCCGATCATTGGGCGGTGGCGGACGCCGCGCGCCTGGCCGCGGTGCGCGCCGATCGCGCGTCGAGCGCGGCGGCGTGGTTCGAGGGGCATGCCGGCGAATGGGATGCGATCCGATCGCTCCACGTCGCCGAGAGCGAGGTCGAGGCGGCGATGGCGGCGGTGCTGGGCACCGGGCCGCTCGGCAGCCTGATCGATATCGGCACGGGCACCGGGCGGATGCTGGAGCTGTTCGGCGACCAGGCGGACAGCGCGCTGGGCATCGACCGGTCGTCGGAGATGCTGCGGCTGGCGCGAGCGAAGCTGCATGACCGGCCCAACACCGAATTGCGCCAGGCGGACTTGTATGCGCTGCCGATGGCGGACGGCGCGGCGGATGTCGCGATCCTGCATCACGTGCTCCACTTCGCGCAGCAGCCGGGCGCGGCGATCGCCGAGGCGGCGCGCGTGCTGGGGCCGGGCGGGCGGTTGCTGATCGTCGATTTCGCGCCACACGACCGCGAGGAGCTGCGCACCCGTAACGCGCACACGCGGCTGGGCTTTGCGGACGACCAGATCGCGGGCTGGTTCGGCAATGCGGGGCTCAGCCTCGCCCGGACGGAGACGCTGGGCGGCGGCGAATTGACGGTGACTTTATGGCTGGGGCGCAAGTCCGGCGCCAGCCTGCGTGAGGTAAGAGCGGCATGACGATTTCGGTGAACCAGCTGGAAGAGGCGCAGATCGCGCTGAAGGCACCGCTGTACGCGGACGTGGGCGGCCATCTGGACGTGTCGTTCGAATTCTTCCCGCCCAAGACGGAGAAGATGGACGAGCAATTGTGGGAAGCGGTGCGGACGCTGGAGCCGCTTGGGCCCAGCTTCGTCTCCGTCACCTATGGCGCGGGCGGCTCGACGCGCGAGCGCACGCACGCCACCGTCGCCCGCATCCAGCGCGAGACGAGCCTGGCGGCGGCGGCGCATTTGACCTGCGTCGAGGCGACCAAGGCGGAGATCGATCAGGTCGCCGAGGATTATTGGGCGGCGGGCGTGCGCCACATCGTCGCGCTGCGCGGCGATCCGCCCGCGGCGGGCGCGAAGTTTGAAAGCCATCCGGGCGGCTATGAGAATGCCGCCGCGCTGGTCGCGGGGCTGAAGCGGCTGCATCCGTTCGAGATTTCGGTCGCGGCCTATCCCGAATGCCATCCGGATTCGGTGAGCGTCGCGGCGGATCTGGACAATCTGAAGGCCAAGATCGATGCGGGCGCGACGCGCGCGATCACGCAATTCTTCCACGAGCCCGAAACCTTCTTCCGCTATCGCGACAAGGTGGCCGCCGCCGGGATCACCGCGGAGATCGTGCCGGGGATCATGCCGGTCACCAACTTCGCCAGCGTCGTGCGCATGAGCAAGATGTGCGGCACCGAGGTGCCGGCGTGGCTGGCGCGGCTGTTCGACGGGCTGGAGGATCATCCCGCCGCGCGGCAGCTGGTGGCGGCGACGCTGGCGGCGGAGCTGAGCCGCAAATTGTATGCGGGCGGCTGCAAGTCGCTGCACTTCTACACGCTCAACAAGGCGGAGCTGTCGTTCGCGATCTGCCACCTGCTGGGCGTGCGGGCGAAGCCGATGCAGGACGCGGCGGCGGCGTAAAGGGAAGTCCTCCCCCGCCAGGGGGAGGGGAACCGTTCGGCGCCAGCCGAATGGTGGAGGGGGGCGGTAAGCGGTGGACTGGATGACGGGTCTCCCGCTTACCGCCCCCTCCGTCACCGCTTCGCGGCGCCACCTCCCCCTGGCGGGGGAGGACTTGTTTTAGGACGGACTTTGATGACCATACGCGACACCTTCCTGGGCGAAGCCGCCAAGCGCATCCTGATCACCGACGGGGCGTTCGGGACCGAAATCCAGAACTGGAAGCTTTCGGAGGCCGATTATGCCGGCACTTTGGGGCTGTCCCACGACCAGAAGGGCAATAACGACATCCTGGCGCTGACCAAGCCCGAGGTGCCGGAGGCGATCCATCGCGCCTATTTCGAGGCGGGGGCGGATATCGCGGAGACGAACACCTTCTCGGCGAACCGGATCAGCCAGGCGGATTACGGCGCCGAGCATCTGGTGCGCGAGATCAACGTCGAGAGCGCGAGGCTCGCCCGGCGGATCGCGGACGAATTCCAGGCGAAGGATGGCCGCCCGCGCTTCGTTGCGGGCGCGATCGGGCCGACCAACAAGACCCTGTCGCTGTCGCCGGACGTCAACGATCCCGGCTATCGCGAGATCGACTTCGATTACCTGAAGGACGTCTACCGCGAACAGATCGATGCGCTGGTCGAGGGCGGGGCGGACTTCATCCTGATCGAGACGGTGTTCGATACGCTGAACGCCAAGGCGGGGATCATGGCGACGCTGGACGCCGCCGAGGCGTTGGGGCGCGACCTGCCGCTGATGCTGTCGATGACGCTGACCGACCTCTCCGGGCGCAACCTGTCGGGCCATACGGTCGAGGCGTTCTGGCATGCGGTGCGGCATGCCAAGCCGGTGACGATCGGGCTCAATTGTTCGTTCGGTGCGGAACAGCTGCGGCCGCACGTGAAGACGCTGAGCGAGACGTGCGACACGCTGATCATGGTCTATCCCAATGCGGGCCTGCCCAACGAACTGGGCGCGTATGACGAGGCGCCGTCGACGACCGCGGGGCTGGTCGGCGAATGGGCGAGCGCGGGTCAGGTGAACGTGCTGGGCGGCTGCTGCGGATCGACGCCAGCGCATATCAAGGCGATCGCCGACATGGCGCGCGGGGTTGCGCCGCGCACGATCCCGACGCCACCGGTGCGGACCCGGCTGGCGGGCCTGGAGCCGTTTACGATGGCGGCGTGATCCCAATCCTCCCCGCCTGCGGGGAGGGGGACCATGCCCAGCATGGTGGAGGGGGTTCTCCACACACGATATCGCCGGTGGAGAGCCCCCTCCACCCCTCGGCTTCGCCGAGCGGTCCCCCTCCCCGCGAGCGGGGAGGATTGGAAGAAAAGACGATGACCAATTCCTCTGCCCAGTTCGTCAATATCGGCGAGCGCACCAACGTTACCGGATCGGCGGCGTTCAAGAAGATGATCATGGCGGGCGACTATACGCGCGCGGTCGAGGTCGCGCGCCAGCAGGTCGAGAATGGCGCGCAGGTGGTCGACGTCAACATGGACGAAGGGCTGCTCGACGCCGAGCATGCCATGACGACCTTCCTGAAGCTGATCGCCGCCGAGCCCGATATCGCGCGCGTGCCGATCATGATCGACAGCTCCAAGTGGAGCGTGATCGAGGCGGGGCTGAAGTGCGTCAGCGGCAAGCCGATCGTCAATTCGATCAGCATGAAGGAGGGCGAGGAGTCGTTCCTTCACTATGCCAAGCGCTGCATGGCCTATGGCGCCGCGGTGGTCGTGATGGCGTTCGACGAGGTGGGCCAGGCGGACACCAAGGACCGCAAGGTCGAAATTTGCGCACGCGCCTATGACCTGTTGATGGGCATCGGCTTCCCGCCTGAAGATATCATCTTCGATCCCAACATCTTCGCGGTGGCGACGGGGATTGAGGAGCATAACAATTACGGCGTCGACTTCATCGAGGCGTGCAAAGAGATCAAGGCGCGCTGCCCGCACGTCCATATCTCGGGTGGCCTGTCCAACCTGTCGTTCAGCTTCCGCGGCAACGAGCCGGTGCGCCGCGCGATGCATTCGGTGTTCCTGTACCACGCGATCCCCGCGGGCATGGATATGGGGATCGTCAACGCAGGGCAGCTCGACGTCTATGACACGATCGATCCCGAGCTGCGCACCGCGTGCGAAGACGTTATCCTCAACCGCGATCCGGAGGCGGGCGACCGGCTGGTCGCGCTCGCCGAGCGGTTCCGCGGCACCGATGCGGTGGCCGAAAAGGCCGCGGCGGAATGGCGCAGCCTGCCGGTCGTCAAGCGGCTGGAATATGCGCTGGTGAAGGGCATCGACGCGCATGTCGTCGACGATACCGAGGAATGCCGCCAGGCGTTCGCGCGGCCGATCGAGGTGATCGAGGGCCCGCTGATGGACGGGATGAACGTCGTCGGCGACCTGTTCGGATCGGGCAAGATGTTCCTGCCGCAGGTGGTGAAATCCGCGCGCGTCATGAAGAAGGCGGTCGCGCACCTGCTGCCCTTCATCGAGGCGGCGAAGGAGCCGGGCGCGAAGGGCAAGGGCAAGATCGTGCTCGCGACCGTGAAGGGCGACGTCCACGACATCGGCAAGAACATCGTCGGCGTCGTGCTCCAATGCAACGGATTCGAGGTGGTCGACCTGGGCGTGATGGTGCCCTGGTCGAAGATCCTCGAGGCGGCGAACGAGAATGACGCCGATATGATCGGCCTCAGCGGCCTCATCACGCCGAGCCTCGACGAAATGGTGACGGTGGCCGAAGAAATGAAGCGCGCGGGCATGTCGATGCCGCTGCTGATCGGCGGTGCGACGACGTCGAAGGTGCATACCGCGCTACGTATCTCGCCCGCCTATGACGGGCCGATCGTCCATGTGCTCGACGCCAGCCGCGCGGTCGGCGTCGCGACGACCCTGGTCAGCGACACGCAGCGCGATGCCTATGTCGCCGGTGTCGCCGAGGATTACGAAAAGGTGCGGATCGCGCGCGCCAACAAGGGACAGAACGACCTGCTGCCACTCGCCGAGGCGCGGGCGCGGGGCTTGACGGTCGACATGGCGTTGAAGGCGCCGGCGGCGGCGCAGCCGGGCGTGCATGTGTTCGACGACTGGGACCTCGCCGACCTGCGGGCGTATATCGACTGGACGCCGTTCTTCCGTGCGTGGGAGCTTGCCGGCAACTTCCCGGCGATCCTGACCGACGACGTGGTCGGCGAGAGCGCGAGCAGCCTGTATGCGGACGCGCAAGCCATGCTCGACCGGATCGTCGCGGAGAAGTGGCTGACCGCGCGCGGCGTCGCCGGGCTGTGGGCGTGCCATCGTCACGACGATGACGTGTGGGTCTATACACAGCATCGCGAGGCGCATCGCAGCCCCGATGGCGCGAGCATTCCCGAAGGCTTCCAGATCCCGAACCTCGACCGCACGCAGGAAGCGAGCGTGCGGCTACCGTTCCTGCGCCAGCAGATCGCCAAGCGTGAGGGCCGCGCCAACATGTGCCTCGCCGATTTCATCGATCCGGCGGGCGACTGGATGGGCGGCTTTGCGGTCGGCATCCACGGCATCGAGCCGCATCTGGCGCGGTTCAAGGCGGACAACGACGATTACAACGACATCCTGCTCAAAGCGCTGGCGGATCGTCTGGCCGAGGCGTTCGCGGAGCGGCTGCACGCGCATGTCCGCACCGATTTGTGGGGCTATGCGCCGGGCGAGCAGCTGACCAACGAAGCGCTAGTGCGCGAACAATATCGCGGCATCCGGCCGGCACCGGGCTATCCGGCGTGCCCCGAACATTCGCTGAAGGTGACGCTGTTCGAGATGCTCGACGCGCAGGGCAATGCGGGCCTGGAGCTGACCGACAGCTTCGCGATGCTGCCGACCGCGGCGGTGAGCGGCTTCTACTTTGGCCATGCGCAGGCGGAATATTTCGGCGTGGCGCGGATCGGCGAGGATCAGGTGGCGGATTACGCCACGCGGCGCGGCGTCTCGGTGGAGCAGGCGACGCGCTGGCTGCGGCCGAATCTGGACTGAGGCATTCTCTTGCTCCCCTCCCTGGAAGGGAGGGGAGGCGGAGTGCTACCGGATTGTTAACCACTTCCCGATAGGCAGCGGCGAGGAAGGGCGTGCCGCAGGGCTGCCCGTATACGCCAAGGGACGTTGCCATATGTGCCTCCAGCTTCCACCCGTGCCGGGCAGTGTCGCGCTGCCGGACTTTGCCTCGGTCGCCGCGGAGCGCGATGCGTGGCGGGTGCGGACGCGCCAGCGCCAGCAGGCGCTGAGCCCGGTGCTGACCGCAGTGCCGCGCATCCGCGGGCCGGTATCGGCGGAGACGTTCCTCGACCTGTTCTACGCGCCGGGCATTCCGGTGGTGATCGAAGGGCTGGCGGCGAAATGGCCGGCGGTGCGCCAGTGGACGACTAAGAAGCTGGCGCGCAAGGTGGGGTCAGCGGAGATCACCTATCAGGGCGGCCGCAACAGCGCCCCCGATTTCGAGATCGCCAAGACGCGCCACACGCGGACCATGCCGTTCGACGCCTATATTGACATGGTGACGAGCGCCGACACCGGCAACGACGCCTATATCACCGCCTATAACAACGTCGCCAATACGGTGGCGCTACAGCCGCTGATGGGCGATTTCGGGCCGGTGCCGTTTCTGGACGAGCGGATCGGCAGCATCTGGATCGGGCCGAAGGGCACGTTCACGCCGCTGCACCACGACCTCAACAACAATCTGCTGGTGCAGCTGATGGGCACCAAGCGCCTGTTCCTGCTGCCGCCGGACGAGACGTCGAAGCTCGCCAACAATGACTTCGTGTTCAGCGACGTCCACGACATCATGAGCGACGACAAGGTGGCGCAATATCCCGAGGTGCTCTCGGCGCGCTGCTATCATGTCGATATCCACCCCGGCGATGCGCTGTTCATGCCGGTGGGCTGGTGGCACCAGGTCGAGGCGCTGTCGTTCAGCGCCATGCTGACCTATCACAATTTCATCTGGCCCAACGACGCGTTCCGGGATTTTCCGCCGAACCGGTGAGCGACACCAACGATTATTCCGTCACCCCGGACGTGATCCGGGGTCCCGCGTTCGTTCGCCCGAGCAGAAGCGGGATCCCGGCTCAAGGCCGGGATGACGGGGGCGCTAGAATCCGCGTTTCGCGAGGCCGGGGTTGCGGCGGAGCTGCGGGGCGACGACGGGGATGGTCAGCATCGTGCTGGCGACGGCCATCAGCAGCAGGGCGGTGAACGTCTCGCTGGTGATGATCTTCTTGTCCAACAGGATGTTGACGAAGATGATCATGATCAGCGCCTTGGTCTGGAGCAGCCAGCCGATCGCGCTGGCATCGCCCTTCGGCCATTTGAGGATGCGGCCCGCCAGGTGAATGCCGGCGAGCTTGCCGCCGACCGAGGCGGCGAGCAGCAACGCGGCGACCGCGAACACGGATGCGCCGCCCATGCCCCATTGCGTCTTGAGGCCGGTCGACAGGAAATAGACGGGCATCACCGCGAGCAGGATCGTGCCGCGGAACCGGTCCATCCGCGCCTCGCCGAACCAATGCGCGTCGAGCACTGCCCCCGCCAGGAACGCGCCGACCATGAAGTGGAGGCCCGCCCAGTCGGCGGCGAACGCGCAGAGCGCGAGCCAGATCAGGCCGACGTACCAGCGATCGTTTTCCGGCAGCGCGCGCAGCAGCTTGCGGATCGCCCAGGTCGCGACGGCGAAGCCGACGAGAAAGCCCGCCTGTCGCCCGACGCGCTCCCAGTCGAGCAGGATCAGCGCGAGCACGCCCCAGATCGCGATATCGTCGAGGCTGGCGTAGCGCAGCACGCGTTGGCCCAGCGGCGCGCGCAGGATGGCGAGCTTTTCCATCAGCAGCACGAGGATGGGAAGCGCGGTGACGGCGCAGGCCATGCCGATGCCGAGCACCACCTGCCAGTTCGCACCGCTCGGCCCGCGCCAGCCGGGATAGCGCAGGATGACGAGCGCGGCGAGGCTGCCCGCGATCAGCGGCACGCCCAATGCAAGGCCGGCGGTGACGCCCGTCTCGCGCCGCCGCCGCCACGCCTCGCCGACGTCCAGCTCCAGCCCCGCCACCCAGACGAACAGCATCACCGACCACCACGCGATGCCGTTCAGCGCCCCCATCGTCGCGGGCGCGAAGACGAAGGCGTAATAATTGGGGAAGATCGCGCCGAGGATGCCCGGCCCCAGCAAAATACCGCCGATGATCTGCACGACGACCAGCGGCGCCCAATAATCGGTTCGCCCCAGCCGCCACACCGCATAGGGCAAGGTGAAGATGATCAGGATGGCGAGGAGGAATACCTCGGTCGCCGACATCGCGTGCATGATTGGACAATATCCCCGGTGCGGCGTGTCCCCCGACGCGCTGCGGCATGCGTGTTGCCCCCTCCGATCCGCGTCCGCAATGCTTTTTCTGACCCGCGCTGGGACACGTCCCGTGTCCGCTAACCCCATGAAAGAACGGGGCGATCCGTTAACTGCAATTGAGGCTGGCGTGGCGCGCGGGCGGGCGGCAGGATTGCGGCCATGACCCGTACCCTGATCGCGCTCGTCCTCGTCGCCAGCCCCGCCTTTGCCCAGCAGCAGGCGCCGTTCACCATCGTCGAGACGGGGCAGGGCTTCACCGATCTGCAGGAGGCGGTGTCGTCGATCCGCATGGGGACGGGAACGATCCGCATCGCGCCCGGCGTGTACCGGCAATGCGCGGTGCAGCAGGGCGGGCGCATCACCTTCCGCGCCGCGCAGCCGGGCACTGCGATCTTCGAAAAGACCGCGTGCGAGGACAAGGCCGGGCTGGTGCTGCGCGGACAGGGATCGACGGTCGATGGCCTCGTGTTCCGCGGCTATCGCGTGCCGGACGGCAATGGCGCAGGGATCCGCACCGAAATGGGCGACCTGACCGTCACCAACTCCATGTTCCTCGACAGCCAGGAAGGCATCTTGGGCGGCGAGCCGACCGGGCAGCGCATCCGGATCGACCATGCGACCTTTTCCGGCCTCGGCCAGTGCGACGAGACGCCCGATTGCGCACACAGCATCTACCTCGCCAATCGCGGGCAGGTGACGATCACCAATTCGCGGTTCGAGCGCGGTCGCGGCGGGCATTACGTCAAGCTGCGCGTGCCCAATGTGACGATCAGCGACAACAGCTTCGACGACACGGCGGGGCAGAAGACCAATTACATGATCGACCTGCCGGAAGGCGCGCGCGGGCTGATCACGCGCAACACCTTCGTGCAGGGCCGCGCCAAGGAGAATCACAGCGGCCTGATCGTCATTGCGGCGGAGGCGAAGACCTATCCGTCCGCGGGGCTGCGCATCGAGGGCAATGACGCGCGGCTGGCGCCGGGGGCGCCGACCAACCCGGCGTTCGTCGCGGACCTGAGCCACGAGCGGCTGTCGGTGGGGGCGAACCGGCTGGGGCCGGGGATTCGGATGTTCGAGACGCGGTGAGGGGGGAAGCCCCTTCCGTTCGCCCTGAGCCTGTCGAAGGGCGGGTATCCCCGCGCACCGTCGCCCGTGTGGAAAGCTGCCCTTCGACGGGATCAGGGCGAACGGCGGGTGGGCGCTATTTCAGCCGCTTGGGATCCACCACGACGTAGCGGATGCGCGTGCGGTTCCAGGTGTAGGTGATGTGGACCAGGCCGTCGCGGGTCTGGATGACCGCGGGATAGGCGTAGCCGTCGGGCATCGGCTTCGATTCCAGCGTCAGCGCCTTGTGCCAGTCGACGCCATCTGCGGACAGGCCGATGTTGAGCGGCCAGCGCGGGCCGTCGCCGGGTGTGTCGGGGCGGTGCGCGGCGTGGTTGTAGATGATGAGCTGTCGGCCGTCCTGCAGCGTCACCGCGTCGGTGCCGGCATTGGGATTGGGCAGGTCGATCGCGGCGAGCGGTGACCAGCTCTTGCCGTCGTCTTTCGACCAGCTCATCGCCAGCGCGCCCTGCCGGGTGCGGGCGATCAGTTCGAGGCGGCCGTCGGGGAAGCTCAGCACGCTCGGCTGGATCGCCTCGATATTCATCGGCGAGGGGATTTCCGCGTCCGCCTGCCACGTCTTGCCGCGATCGGTGGAGCGTTCCATCGTGAGGAACCAGCGGTTCTTTTCGGGCGTGCCGACTTCGCGGCTGGACGGCGCGAGCCAGCTGCCGTTGCGCGTTACGAACATCTTGTTCTTGATCGGGCCGAGGATGCCGTCGGGCAGGCGCGTCGGCTGGCTCCAGTGGCGGCCGCCGTCGGTGGAGGTGATGACCATGCCCCACCAGTCGCGGGGGTTGGGGCCAATCTTGTAGAACAGATGGAGCGGCTGGCCGGCGGGCTGGAACAGCACCGGGTTCCACGTGGGGTAGAGCTTGCCGTCCACGCCGCGGCCATCGGCGACCGCGACGGGTGTGTCCCAGCCCTTGGCGCTGTGGCGGGCAAACCAGATCTTCACGTCCGGCCGGCTTTCGCCGCTGCCGCCGAACCATGCGGCGGCGAGCTGGCCGTCGGGGAGTTCGACGATCGTCGAGGCGTGCGCCTGTGGGTAGGGCGGGGCGGCGTCGATGAACTGGGATTGCAGGATGGGGGATTGGGCCAGCGCAGGCGTGGCGGCGGCCGTGATGACGAGCGCCAGCCATCCCACCCACTTCGTCACCCCGGACTTGGTCCGGGGTCCACTCTGCGGCGAGGGGAATGGCTGGAGGCTCGGACGCTGCCCCTGCGGCTGGGTGGACCCCGGAACAAGTCCGGGGTGACGAGGGGTGTGCGGCGAGGGGGATGGCTGGAGGTTCACGCGTTGCCCCCGCGGCCCGGTGGACCCCGGAACGAGTCCGGGGTGACGGTGTGGGTGGGGCGAGCGGAGGGGCAAACGCGGGGTCGTCATCGTGCGCAGGTATCGCCGGTGCCGGGGTCGAGGTCCAGGCAGCGGCCGTCGAGGCCCTTTACCGGCAGATGGATCGTCGCGGCGAGCGTCGGCGCGATGTCGACCGTTTCCACCGACAGCGGCTGTTCGAAGCCGGCGATGCCCTTGCGCCAGAACAGGATCGGCACGCGGCGGTCGTAATCCCAGGGAGACCCATGCGTTTCGATATAGCCTTCCTTCGGCTCTTCGATCGTCGTCACGCGCGGCTTGAGCAGGACGAGCAGGTCGCCCGACACGTCCGGATTGAACGAGGCGCGCGCGCGTTCGAGGAGCGTCCAGTTTTCGGGCGGCGTGGTGGCGAAGGGCGTGGCGGCGATCTGCGCGCGGGTGAAGGCGCCGGCGACCTGCGGCATGGCGGCGAAGCGCTTCTGCGCCTCGGCCAGCACGCGGGGACGCAGCGCGGCGGGCAGGTCCTTGCCGAGATAGACGTCGCCCTCCGCGCCGACCAGCGCGGGAACGGTGAGGCCGAACTCGCGCATCAGTGCGGCATTCACCACCTTGATCGAGGCGTCGCCGGAGACATGCTCTTCCATCGGCATCGCATGCTGCTGCTGGCGTTCGGTCATGTCGTGCGCGCCGTGATCGGCGGTCAGCACGACCTCGTAATCGATGCCCCAGCTGTCGAGCGTGTTGAGGAAACTGCCCAACGTGTGATCGAGCTGGTCCATCTGGATGCACATTTCGGTGCCCTGCGTACCGAGCGCATGGCCGATATAGTCGGTCGCCGAGGCGCCGATATCGATGATGTCGGTCTGCGGCCCCTTGCCGAGGCCCATGTCCTGGATCAGCCCCGCGGCGATCGCGAACACCGCGGCATCGCTGGCGGGCGAGACGCGGAAGCCCTTGAGGTCACCCGCCGCGCGCGCGAAGCGGCCCTGGCCGTAGACCTTGCCTGCCACCGTGATCGGCCGGTCGAGCGCCTCGCAATAAGAGGGCAGCGGCAGCGGTTCCTGGGGCTTGGCGACCAGCGCCGCCACGGCGTCGCGGCCGCGCTGGACGGCGCGGGGCACGGCCCGGCCGGCGTAGCTGGAATAGGTCTTGCCGTCCCACCACCACAATTCGTCGACCTTGTGGCCGCCCATCATCACCGCGGCGCGATCCTTGCCCGCGACCGAGACGACGCGGGTGCGCGGATCGGCGGCCTTCATCATCTCGCCGAGCGTCGGCACCTTCAGATGCTTGTCGCTGACGACGTAATGTTCGTGGTCGGTGCCGGGGACGGTTTCGTCCTCGGTGCAATAGACGATCTTGTCGGCGCGGGCGATGTTTTGCTCGACCCAGTTGTTGGCGACGATGCCGGTGTGCGCCGGGCGCATGCCGGTGAGGATCGTCGAATGGCCGGGGCACGTCTCGGTCGCGGCATGGCTCTGATAGCCCGAGGGGAAGACGACACCGGTCAGCAGGCGCGCGAAGCCTTCGGTGAAGTGATTGCGATATTGCTGGAACAGGTCGGCGGAGAATTGGTCGACCGAGATGGCGACGATCAGCTTCGGCGGCGTCTTTAGCGCGGTGCTGGTCGCGCCGGGAGCCGTGGCGGACGTCGGGATGCGGGGCGCGGGGCTCGGTTCGGGGCGAAAGCCCGGCGCGGGCGTGGTTTGGGCGATCGCCGGCGCGGCGGCGGTGGCGAACAGGGCGGCGGCGATCAGCGCTTTCATCGAGGGTACTCGTGTTACGAAACCGCCGCCGCTATGACGGGCGGCGATGGATCGGGCAAGAATGGGCAAGCCGCGAACGGCGGTGGTGGCGATGCGCGCACTGTGTTGCGCGCTGATGACGATTGTGGCGAGCCTGTGGGCGGTGCCGGCGACGGCGGACCCCGCCCCCGCGGGCGGCGCGCCGCACCTGGCCATGCAGCTGGTGCCGGAGAGCGACAGCCCGCGCGCCGGCCAGGCGCTGACGATCGCGATCGCGACGCAGCCCGAAAAGGGCTGGCACGGCTATTGGCGCAATCCGGGCGATGCGGGGTTCGCGCCCGCGCTGCAATGGACGCTGCCCAAGGGCGTGACCGCCGCGCCCGATTTGCAATGGCCGGTGCCTTCGACGCTCGTCGTCGCGGGGCTGATGAATTACGTGTATGAGGCGCCCTATGCGCCGCTCGCGACGCTGCGGGTGCCGGCGGGGCTGGCCAAGGGTACGAAGCTGCCGGTGCGGCTGGCGATCAACTATCTCGTCTGCACCGACACGATCTGCGTGCCCGAGGCGCAGGCGCTGAGCCTGGACCTGACGGTCGGGGATGGCGCACCGTCGCATGGCGCGGACTTCGACCGCTGGCGCGCGGCGATCCCCAAGCCGCTGGATGCCGCCGCGACCTATCAGGTGAAAGACGGCAAGCTGGTGATGGCGGTGCCGCTGCCCGCCGCGGCCAAAGTCTCTGACGTCGCCTTCTTCCCTTATGGCCCCGACATGGTGAAATATGCCGCGGCGCAGAGCGTGACGCGCGACGGCGACCGGCTGCTGCTGACCACCGAGGGCGCGCCGAAGGGCGAGATTGCGGGCGTGCTGCGCATCGGTCGCAACCTGGGGCTGAGCGTGACCGCCAAGCCCGGCGTGGTGGCGTCGCCTGACGATCGGAGCGGCTGGATGGCTGCGCTGCTCGCCTTTGCCGGCGCGGTGCTGGGCGGGCTGATCCTGAACGTGATGCCGTGCGTGTTCCCGATCCTGAGCCTGAAGGCGCTGCATCTGGCGCGTGGCGGATCGGACGAGCGCGCGGCGCGGATCGATGCGCTGGGCTATATGCTGGGCACGGTGCTGATGTGCGTCGGGCTGGGGGCGCTGATCCTGGCGCTGCGGGCGGGCGGATCGGCGGTCGGCTGGGCGTTCCAATTGCAGGACCCGCGCATCGTCGTGCTGCTGATCGCGCTGACCTTTGCGATCACGCTGAACCTCGCCGGGCGGTTCGAGGTGCCGGTGCCCGCCTTCGCCAGCCATGGCGGGGCGGCGGGATCGATCGCGACCGGTGCGCTCGCCGCCTTCGTCGCGACGCCGTGCAGCGGGCCGTTCATGGGCGCGGCGCTGGGTGCGGCGCTGGTGCTGCCGTGGCCGGCGGCGCTGGCGGTGTTCGCGGGGCTGGGGCTGGGGCTCGCGCTGCCGTTCCTCGCCATCGGCTTCGTGCCCGCGCTGCGGCGGCGGTTGCCTAAGCCGGGGCTGTGGATGGAGCGGTTCCGTCGCGTGCTGGCGGTGCCGATGGCGCTGACGGTGCTCGCGCTGCTGTGGCTGGCGTGGCGGCAGGCGGGGACGATGGGGCTGGCGCTGGGCCTCGCGACGCTGGTCGCGACGGGCGTGATCCTGAGCCTGGGCGGCGCGCGGCAGCGGCGCGGCCAGGGCTTCGGCTGGGCGCTGGCGCTGGCAGCGCTGGTGGTGCCGGCGGGGCTGGCGGCGGCGCTGACCGGCGGCGCGACCAAGCCCGCGCACACCGGCGGCGATGCGTTCAGCGAGGAACGGCTGGCGAGCCTACGCAAGCAGGGGCGGCCGGTGTTTGCCTATTTCACCGCGGACTGGTGCCTGTCGTGCAAGGTCAACGAAGCCTCGTCGATCGACACGAACGCGACGCGCGCGGCGTTCGAGCGCAACAATGTCGCGGTGCTGGTGGGCGACTGGACCGATGGCGATCCGGCACTGGGGCGGTTCATCCAGGCGCATAACCGCGCGGGCGTGCCGTTGTATCTATACTATGCGCCGGGAGCGACTGAGCCGAGGGTGTTGCCGCAGGTGCTGACGCCGGGGATGCTGGCGGAGCTGAAATAACCCCCAAGTCGAAGTCCTCCCCCGCCAGGGGGAGGGGGACCGTTCGGCGTCAGCCGAATGGTGGAGGGGGAGGTAAGCGCGGTTCCCATTGTACAGGACACCGCCATCCTCCCCCTCCGTCAGCTTCGCTGCCACCTCCCCCTGGCGGGGGAGGGCTTGGGGGGGGGCGCCTCTGCGGAACTGGTTGAATATTCCCCTCTTGTGCGGCGCAGCGATTCCTCGCAGCATGGAACCGAAGCTGGCAGGGGGGCTTTATCGTTCCGATGGGGAAACGACCGGCGTTCGACGAGATCATGGGGCAGCACGGCGACACGCCGCCGCGGCCCGAACTGGCAGCCTTGGGCACGTGGCTCGCCGATACTCCGGATGACGATCTGCGCCGTCGGCAGCAGGCCGCCGAAAATACCTTCCGCCAATTGGGCATCACCTTCGCGGTCTATGGCGACACCGACACGCGCGAACGGATCATCCCGTTCGACATCGTGCCGCGCGTGTTCCTGCACGATGAATGGGCGCGTCTGTCCGAGGGGCTGGTGCAGCGGGTCGAGGCGATCAACGCCTTCCTCGACGACATCTATGGCGAGCGCCGTATCCTGAAAGAGGGCGTGCTGCCCGCCGACCTGATCCTCGGCAACCCGCAGTTCCGCCCCGAGATCGCCGGCATGCGCCCGCCGCACGGCATCTGGGCGCATATCTGCGGCATCGACCTGGTGCGCACCGGGCCCGACCAGTTCTTCGTGCTGGAGGACAACGCCCGCACGCCATCGGGTGTGAGCTACATGCTCGAGAACCGCGAGGCGATGGTGCGGCTGTGCCCCGAGCTGTTCCGCGAATATCGTGTCGAGCCGGTCGACAGCTATCCCGACCGCCTGCTCCAGACGATGAAGTCGGTGGCGCCGCCGGGGCGGGGCAGCCAGCCGGTGTGCGTCGTGCTGACGCCGGGTCATTACAATTCGGCCTATTACGAGCACAGCTTCCTCGCGGATTCGATGGGGATCGAACTGGTCGAGGCGGCCGATCTGGTCGTCGACGACGATCGCGTGTGGATGCGCACGATCGCAGGCCGGGTGCAGGTGGACGTGATCTATCGCCGGATCGACGACGACTTCCTCGATCCCTTGGTCTTCCGCCCCGATTCGATGCTCGGCGTGCCGGGGCTGATCGCGGCCTATGCCGCAGGAAACGTCGCGATTATCAACGCGCCGGGTAACGGCATCGCCGACGACAAGGCGATCTACAGCTACATGCCCGAGATCGTCCGCTTCTATTCGGGCGGCGAGGCGAAGCTGCCCAATGTCGAGACGTGGCGCTGCCGCGAGCCCGAGGCCTTGTCCTATGTGCTCGATCGCCTGGATGAGGTGGTGGTGAAGCTGGTCGACGGGTCGGGCGGCTATGGCATGCTGGTCGGCCCGACGGCGAGCAAGGCCGAGATCGAGGCGTTCCGTGCCGCGCTGGTCGCCGAGCCGCACCGCTATATCGCGCAGCCGACGCTGGCGCTGTCGACCGTGCCGACGCTGACCGATGCGGGCGTCGCACCGCGGCATGTCGACTTCCGTCCCTTCGTATTGACCGGGTCGTGCGGCGTGCAGGTGGTGCCGGGTGGCCTGACGCGCGTCGCGCTGAAGGAGGGGTCGCTGGTCGTCAATTCGAGCCAGGGCGGGGGAACGAAGGACAGCTTCGTGCTGATGGCGGAAGAGACGCCGCGGCAGCGGCAGACGCAGACGCAAACGCAGACGGGGGGTGGCATGACGCAGAGCCAGGGGGGCGTGGCGTGAGCGTGTCGCACCATTACCCACGAACCCTCCGTCACCCCGGACTTGGTCCGGGGTCCACTCCGCGGCGAGGGGGATGGCTGGAGGTTCGGGCGCTGCCCCCGCGGCCGGGTGGACCCCGGAACGAGTCCGGGGTGACGGAGTGGGTGGGGCGTGGGGTGCGTGCCACACTTTCCGGGGAGCGTTTCGCATGATGCTCTCCCGCACCGGCGCGTCGCTCTACTGGCTTGGTCGCTATCTCGAGCGGGCCGATTTCATCGCGCGGTTGATCGAGGCGACCGTGCGGCTCGACGTGATGTCGTCGCGGCCGGCGGGGGAGATCGCCTGGTCGTCGGCGCTTGCGGTCACCGAAACCGAAGAGGCGTTCGCCGCCAGTGGCGCCGCGCTCCGCCAGACCGAGGTCGTGCGTTTCCTGACGCTCGATACCAGCCACCCGGGATCGGTGATCCGCTGCCTCGACCGCGCGCGCGACAATGCCAAGGCGGTGCGCACGGCGCTGAGCCGCGAGGCGTGGACCGCGATCAACCGCGCGTGGCTGGTGTTCGAAAACCGCAACCAGGTGGGCGACACCGCCCAGACGCTGAGCCTGGTCGAGGCGGTGAAGAACGAGACGCGCGGTTTCGAAGGCGCGGTGCACCAGATGCTGCGCAATCAGTCGCACTGGTTCATCCGGCTGGGGCAGGCGGTGGAACGGGCCGACAACACCGCACGCCTGCTCGACGTCAAATACCATATCCTGCTGCCCGAGGGCGAGGCGGTGGGCGGCGTGGTCGATCGCGACCAGTGGACGACGATCCTGCAGACGGTGTCGGCAGTGACCGCCTATCGCTGGCTCTATTCGGACGGGCTGACCCCGGCGAACGTCATCGACTTGCTGATCGCCAACCGCGACCTGCCGCGCAGCCTGCTCGCCTCCGCCGAGACGACGGTCGATCTGCTCGGGCTGCTCGCCGAGCGGACGGGCGCGCACGGTGAGGCGGACCGCATGGCGCGGATGCGCGCCGCGCGGCTGGGGCGGACGCGGTCGGGCGAGGTGATCGCGAGCGGACTGCACCAATATCTGCAAGCCTTCATCCGCGAAAACGGCCAATTGCACGAGGCGATCGGCCGCCAGTTCCGGTTCGGCTGATGCGCCTTTCGATCGATCACCGCACCGTCTACCGCTTCAGCGAGCCGCAGAGCCGGCTCGTCCAGATGCTGCGCATGACGCCCGAAAACAGCCACGACCAGACGGTGGCGCGCTGGCGGATCGACGTGGATCACGACGCGACGATGCGGCGCGGACGCGATGGCTTCGGCAATGCCGTCACCATGCTGTACGTCGAGGGGCCGCTGCTCGATATCGAGATCGCGGTGCGCGGCGAGGTGCTGACCAGCCATTCGGATGGCGTGGTGCGCGGCGTCAACGAGGTGTTGCCGCCCGCAGTGTTCCTGCGCGCGACCGACGCAACGCCACGCGACCCCGCGATTGCCGCTTATGCGCGCGAGGCGGTGGCGGGCGCGGACGGCGTGATCGCGCAGCTGCATCGGCTGAACCACGCCTTCCATGGCCGCTTCGCGCTCGACCGGCGGCGGCCGGAGGCGGGGTTGAGCGCGGCGGTAGCGTTCACGCGCGAGGCGGCGACGTCGCGCGATCTGGCGCAGATGTTCGCGGTGGCGGCGCGCAGCCTCGACATTCCGGCGCGCTATGTGTCGGGATATAGCATCGTCGAAGGATCGCTGCGCCCGACGCCGCATGGCTGGGCGGAGGCGCATGTGCCCGGGCTCGGTTGGGTGGGGTTCGATCCCTGCACGGGGCGCTCGCCACAGGAGGAAAGCGTCCGCGTCGCCGCGGCGCTCGATGCGGCAGGCGCGGCGCCGGTGGCGGGATCGCGGCTGGGCGAGGGCGAGGAGGAGCTGGACGTCGCGGTGAAGGTGTCGGCGGCGCAATAGCTGCGTGCCGTCTTCGCTGTGCTGGCGGGATGCATGTCCGCTGACGGTCCGACTTGAGCCGAGACGGTAGCGCGTCTGGATTCCCGCCTGCGCGGGAATGACGATTGGGGGGCGCGCATTCCTTTCGTCATCCCGGCGGACGCCGGAATCCATGGTGTCGGAACGCCGGTTGGCGGTTGATGCGGCAGGGATCCCGCATCCATGGATCCCGGCCTGCGCCGGGATGACGAAAAGGGGCTGTTCGTGCGTGTCGCTCCTCCGCAAACGCAGTTAACCGGATCACAACTCCGCGGGCGTTAGGCGGGCAGCGTGGGGTATGTCCGCATCTCGAGGCTGCGATACGCATGGGTTGGCGTGATGCTGGTCAGCGCTGCGTCGTGCGTGCCGCCGCGGCAGGGCGTCAGCCGCGTGTCGCAGGCGGTGCCGCCGCCGACGCCGCGGCAGTTGCTGCGCGACCTGGCACTCGACGTGCCCGGCGATCTGCCGGGGCTTGCCGGTCTGCCCGCGAGCCTGCGCGATGCGGTGGACGGCGACGATACCGCGGCCATTGCGCCACAGGCCGCGCCGCCCTTCCTCGCGCAGATGCAGAGCCAGGAGGATGCGGCGCGCGCCACCGACTGCCTGACCGCCGCGGTTTATTACGAGGCGCGCTCCGAACCCATCGATGGCCAGCGCGCCGTCGCGCAGGTGGTGCTGAACCGTGTGCGCGACCGTGCCTTTCCGCACAGCGTGTGCGGCGTGGTGTTTCAGGGATCGACGCGGCGCACGGGGTGCCAGTTCAGCTTCACTTGCGACGGATCGATGGCGCATCGCCGCGAACCCTATGCCTGGGCGCGGGCGCGCAGCGTGGCCCAGGCGGCGCTGGCGGGCAACGTCTATGCCCCGGTCGGCGGCGCGACCTTCTACCACACCGATGCGATCCTGCCGTGGTGGGCGTCCAGCCTGACGCGGATCGGGTCGGTCGGCGCGCATATCTTCTATCGCTGGCGCGGCGCGATGGAGAGCGCGCTCAGCTTCCGTGCGGCCTATGCGGGCGTCGAGCCGGGGGTGGTCGCGGGCGGTGGCGATGGCGGAGCGCAGCCGCAGGTCGCGACTTTGTATCGCGACAGTCAGGACGATCGCGGCGTCACGGTGCATCGCGGCCGGATGACGCCGGTGGCGAGCATCGCCGAGGCGCCCGCGACCGATGCCCCCAAGGCGGACGCGCCTGCTCCACGGATGATGATCGCGGCGGGCGTTCGCGTGCATCGCGGCAGCGAGGCGCCGCGGCGCCTGATGACCGAGGGTGCGGTGATCGGCGCCGAATCCGACCCGACCTGAGCCGCGTCAGGCGACCGCCATCGCGTCGGGCAGCGGCGGCGGGGCCAGTTCCTCGTCGGTCAGTGCGCGCCAGCCGTTGGGGCCCAGCATCTCGATCGGGCGATAGCGCGTCTTGTATGCCATGCGCGCCGACCCCTTCACCCAATAGCCGAGGTAGACATAGGGCAGGCCGCTGTCCCGCGCGCGCAGGATATGGTCCATGATGATGTAATTGCCGAGGCCCGGCCGCGCGGTCGCGGGATCGTCGCCATCCGCATCGAAGAAGCTGTAGATCATCGACAGCCCATCCGCCTGCCGGTCGGTCAGGCAGGCGCCGACCAGCTGGCCGCGCACGCCCCCGACCGAGGGCGTGCGATATTCGATAACGTGCGAATTGACCGGGGAATGCTCGACCATGTCGGCATAATCCTCCTCGTCCATCCCCGCCATGCCGCCGCCCGGATGACGTGCGCCGAGATAGCGGCGCAGCAACTGGAACTGTTCGTCGGTCGCCCAGGGGCGGCAGGCGCTGACCTCCAGATCCTCGTTGCGGCGGAGCAGCTTGCGCTGCGTCGCATTGGGCACGAATTCGTCGGTGACGACGCGCACCGACACGCAGGCGGCACAGCCCGCGCACGAGGGGCGATAGGCGACGCCCTGCGACCGGCGAAAGCCGATACGGCCGAGCGCGTCGTTCAGCTCGGCGGCATGCGGGCCGGACAATTCGGTGAACACCTTCCGCTCCTGCCGGCCCGGCAGATAGGGGCAGGGCGCGGGCGTGGTGACGAAGAAGCGCGGAAAGCGAAAAGGCGCAGTCACCGCCGACAAACCCCCGAAGCAGACAGGCGCACGATACGCCGCGGCGACATATGAATCACCCCGTCGGTCCTGAAAAGCGGCTTTACCATCAAAGAAGGTTAATCGGCGGCAGAGAGTCTTTCCAGCACGGCCTGTTGGTCCGATCCGGGACGGACAGCGCCCATATTGCGCCGCACCCTGATTGCTGCGGTGCGGGAACTTCAGGCCGGACGGGACGTTGGCCCTGTCCCTAGGTGTAACTTCGGAGTTGACTGATGACCAAGATTGCAGGCTCGCTCGCCGCGCTCGCGCTGACCACCGCCTCGATCGCCACGCCGGCGTTCGCGGCTCCCGTGAACCCCGCCGCCTCGCTGTCGGTGGCCAAGTCGGTCCGCGCCAGCGCCCCGTCGGCGCAAAAGAACAAGCTCGCCGGTGGCGGCCTGCTCGCCGCGATCATCGCCGCCAGCGTGGTGGCGATCGGTGTCGTCGCGATCGTCGACGACGGCAATTCCGACAGCAACTGAGCGTTCGCTCAGCTGCAAAGCGGGGGTCGCGCCACGGCGCGGCCCCTTTTTTGTGTCGCGTTCCCCGAAGACGTCCGGCGCCACGCATCTTTGTACCGAGATGCGGGGTGTTTATGATCCGTTTGATCATCGGGGGGAATCATGCCGGCATTTTGGGTTATCGCACTGGCGCTGTCGACGCCGACACCTGCGCAAGCGGTTACGCCCCCCGAGACGTGTACGTTGCTGCAAAAGGCCTATCGAATATCGACAGGCGAGGGGCACGGCACCGATCTGTCGACGGTCGGACCTGCAAAGACGGACCCGTCGCCTCTGGCGACGTATAGGCCGGAGTTTCGAAGCTATACCGGCTTGACCGCCGATGAGTTTGCGGACCTGCAGTCCAACGAGGCGGCGGCCGTATCCCCCGGTTTCGTCCCGCAGTGCGCATGGGACAAGGACGACACCGTGGGGGAGAAGAGCGGCTATGCGGTTGCGTTCAGCGCTCCCATCCTGTCGACCGATCGCCGCATCGCTTTGGTGGAAGTGTCTTACAGCAAAGGTATTTCCGCCCACGGGGGCCTGTGCATCATGCGGCTTTCGCCCGCAGGATGGAACGGACGCTGCATAAATGCGTGGAGTATCCGCTAGCCCCTACGCCTGTTCCACCATGCTCGTTTCGAAGCCGCCTTCGCGTAGCGCGGTGATGAGGCGGTTGAGGTGGTCGCGGTCGCGGGCTTCGCATTCGATGTCGGTGATCAGGCCCTTCGCCGGCAAGGAGGTGAAGATGCGCTGATGGTAGACTTCGATGATGTTGACGCGCTGCGCGTCGAAGATGCGCGCGACGTTGTAGAGCGCGCCGGGCTGGTCCTGCAGCCGCACGCGCAGGCGGGCGAGGCGGCCCGACCGGGCGAGGTCGCGTAGCAGCACGTTGGCGAGCAGGCGAGTGTCGATATTGCCGCCGCACAGCACGATGCCGACGGTGCGGCCCTTGAACCGCTCCGGATAGGCCATCAGCGCGGCAAGGCCGGCGGCCCCGGCGCCCTCGACCACGGTCTTTTCGATCTGGAGCAGAAGGCTGACCGCCTCTTCCAGATTGCGCTCGCCGACCAGCACGATGTCGTCGACCAGCTCGGCGACCATGCGCGAGGTGATGCCGCCGGGTTCCTTCACCGCGATACCCTCGGCGAGCGTATCGCCGGCGCAGGGCAAAGCGGTGCCGCGGATGCGGTTGTACATCGAGGGGAAGAGTTCGGCCTGCACGCCGATCACCTCGATCGGATGGTCCGCAGCGCGCGCGACGACGCTGTTGCCCGAGATGAGGCCGCCGCCGCCGATCGGGATCAGCAGCGTGTCGAGGCTCGGCACGTCCTCCAGCATCTCGACCGCGACAGTGCCTTGGCCGGCGATGACGCGCGGATCGTCGAACGGGTGGACGAAGGTGAAGCCGCACTCCGCCTCCAGCACGCGGGCATGGGCGTAAGCGGCGTCGAACGTGTCGCCTTCCAGCACCACCTTGGCCTTGTGGCCTTCGGTCTGCGTCACCTTCACCGTCGGCGTGGTGCGCGGCATCACAATCGTCGCGGGGATGCCGAGCCGGTTGGCGTGATAGGCGAGGCCCTGTGCGTGATTGCCAGCCGAGGCGGCGATGACGCCCTTGGCGCGCGCTTCCGGCGATAATTGCAGCAACGTGTTGAGGGCGCCGCGTTCCTTATACGCCGCGGTAAACTGCAGATTTTCGAACTTCAGGAACACGGTGGCGCCGGTCATCTCGCTCAGCGTCTTGCTGATCAGCGTCGGCGTGCGGACGATCGCATCGCGAATGCGGGCGTGGGCGGCGTACACATCGTCGATGGAGACGGGGAGCGAGGCGGTGTCGGCAGGGTTGGTGGCCATGGCGCCGAGCTAGACCATCTGGTGCGGCGGGGGAACACCGCTTATGCGCTGAGGCTATGGCACGATCGGCTTTGACAATAGTGGCGGCGCTGGCCGCGGTTCTGGCGACTTCGCACGCGGCCGGCGCCGACGGGCTGGTCGATAACGTCAACGGCATGACGCTGGACAAGGACGGTAAGGTCGTCCGGTTCCAGGCGATGCTGGTCAATGCGCAGGGCGCCGTCGTCAGGTTGCTGTCGGCAAAGGACAAACGGCCGGAGAAGCTCGACTGGCGGGCCGACATGAAGGGCAAATATCTGCTGCCCGGCATGATCGACGCGCATGGCCATGTGATGGAACTGGGCTTTCGCGCGCTCGAACTCGACCTGTCTGATACGAAGAGCCTCGCCGAGGCGCAGATGAAGATCGCCGCTTATGCGCGCGCCAATCCCGACAAGGCGTGGATCATCGGCGGCGGCTGGAACCAGGAGACGTGGGGGCTGGGCCGCTTCCCGACGACCGCCGATCTCGATGCTGCGGTCGGCGATCGTCCGGTGTGGCTGGCGCGCGCCGACGGCCATGCCGGCTGGGGCAACAGCGCCGCGCTGAAAGCAGCCGGGGTCACCGCGAAGAGTGTGTCGCCCGCGGGCGGCCGGATCGAGAAGGGCGCGGGGGGGCAGCCCGCGGGCGTGTTCGTCGATGCGGCACAGGATCTGGTGGTGAAGATTCTGCCCCAGCCGCTGGGCAAGGACCGCAACGCCGCCTTCCTGAAGGCGCAGGAAATTCTGCTCGGCTATGGCGTCACCGCGACCGCCGACATGGGCACAAGCATCGACGACTGGCTGACCTATCGCCGGATCGCGGACCTCGGCGGCCTGCGCGTGCGCATCATGAGCTATGGCATGGGGGTCGATACGACGGTGCAGATCGGCGGTACCGGGCCGACGCCGTGGCTGTACGACGATCGGCTGAAGCTGGTCGGCGTCAAGCTCTACGCCGACGGGGCGCTGGGATCGCGTGGCGCGTGGCTGAAGGCGCCCTATGCCGATGCGCCGGGCCAGACGGGCGCGGGCTTCATGAACGACACCGTGCTGCGCAACCGGATGAGCCGCGCGGCGATGGACGGCTATCAGGTCGCGGTGCATGCGATCGGCGACCGCGCCAATGCCGAGGTGCTGGATGCGATCGACGAGATGGCGCAGACCTATAAGGGCGACCGGCGCTGGCGTGTCGAGCATGCGCAGATCGTCGACCCCGTCGACCTGCCGCGCTTCGGCAAATATGGCACAATCGCCTCGATGCAGCCGGTCCATGAAACGAGCGACCGGCTGATGGCCGAGGCGCGGCTGGGCCCGCAACGCCTCGCCGGTGCCTATGCCTGGGCGTCGATGCTGCGCAATGGCGCGAAACTGGCGTTCGGATCGGACTATCCGGTGGAAAAGCCCGATCCTTGGGCCGGCTGGGCGGCGGCGTTCACGCGCCAGGGCCCCGACGGCCAGCCGTTCGGCGGCTGGCAGCCGCAGGAGGCGATCACGCGCGAACAGGCGTGGTGGGCCTATACCGGCGGCGCGGCCTATGCGGGCTTTGCCGAGGATCGCTTCGGCCGCCTCGCCCCCGGCCAGAAGGCGGATTTCGTCATCGTCGACCGCGACCCCCTGCTCGCCTCCCCCGCAGACTTGCGCGCGACCAAGGTCGAACAGACGTGGATCGGCGGCCAGAAGGTGTGGCAGCGGAAGTAAGCCGCACGCCAAAAGGGCCGCAGCACCCCCCGATGCTGCGGCCCTTCACTCCCAGATACTGGGGAGGGGTAAAAATGGGCGGTCAGGCGACCGCGACGACCTCTTCGGGTTCGCGCAGCACATAGCCGCGGCCCCAGACGGTCTCGATGTAATTCTCGCCGTCGCAGGCCAGGCTGAGTTTCTTGCGTAGCTTGCAGATGAAGACGTCGATGATCTTGAGTTCGGGTTCGTCCATGCCGCCGTACAGGTGGTTCAGGAACATTTCCTTGGTCAGCGTGGTGCCCTTGCGCAGGCTGAGCAGCTCGAGCATCGCATATTCCTTGCCGGTCAGATGCACGCGCGCGCCATCGACCTCGACCGTCTTGGCGTCGAGGTTGACGGCGAGCTTGCCGGTGCGGATGACCGATTGCGAATGGCCCTTCGAACGACGGACGACCGCATGGATGCGGGCGATCAATTCTTCGCGATGGAAGGGCTTGGTGACGTAATCGTCGGCGCCGAAGCCGAAGCTGCGCACCTTGCTGTCCATCTCGTTGATGCCGCTGAGGATCAGCACCGGCGTGGTCACGCGGGCGACGCGCAGCTTCTTCAGCACGTCATAGCCGTGCATGTCCGGCAGGTTGAGGTCGAGCAGGATGATGTCGTAGTCGTACAGCTTGCCGAGGTCCAAGCCCTCCTCGCCAAGGTCGGTCGTATAGACGTTGAATCCCTCGGTGCCGAGCATCAGCTCGATCGCCTTGGCCGTGGTCGGCTCGTCCTCGATCAACAACACCCGCATCGCGTCGTCCCCTGTTGGCGAGGCCGCCAGCACCCCTGGCTCGCGGCTCGCCCCGATTCATTAACCAAACGACATCTGAAGGTAAAAGGTTAATTCGGGATTAAGTGCGGGCGTCAATCTTTACGATTTGCGCTCGTCCGCCTCGGGATCGGCATCCGGATCGTGCGGTGTCAGATCGGGGCCGAGCAGCGTCTGGTGGCGGCTGCGCGGGATATCCTCGCCCAGCACCTCGCGCAGATACAGGCTGCGCACCAACGTGAAGATCACGACCAGCAGCGCCGCCGAGAAGAACAGCCCGAAGATACCGAAGATCACGCCGATGCCGATGATCGCGAAGACGGTGATCGCCGGCGGGATCGAGACGACGCGCGCCTGGACGTAGGGGGTGATGAAGTTGGTCTGGATCAGCCGGACGATCGCATAGGTGGCGAGCGCGCCGATCAGCGCGCCATTGCCCTGCGTCGCGGCGAGGCCCAGCGCCGGAATCATCGCCGCCGTGGGGCCGACATAGGGGATGAATTCCGACAGGCCGGCGAGCAGGCCGAGCGCGGCGGCGGAGGGTACGCCCGAAATCCACAGGCCGATGCCGATCAGTAGCCCCATCGTCGTCATCAGGATCAGCGACGAGCGCAGCCACAGCCGCAGCGTCGAGCCGACGTCGAACAACGCATCCTCGATCGCCGGGCGCTTCGAGGGCGGGATCAGGAACAGGAAGCCGCGCTGGTAGATGCCGGGATCGGCGGCAAAGAAGGCCGCGCCGACGAGCAGCAGAATGCTGTTGAGGATGAGTTCGCCCGCGCCCTGCACCAGCCCGCCGACGTCCTGCGCCGCTTTCGACCCGGCATAGGCCTGTTGCACGGCATCGACGATCTTGGCGCCGACCGGGCTTTGCGATGCCCAGGCGGCGAGCTGGTCGAGCAGGTTGGGCAATTGCGTGACGAGCACGTTGACCTGCTCGCGGAACTGCACCCCGAACAGCCAGACGAGGAAGGCGACGACGCCATAGGCGGTCGCCATGCCGAGGCAGAAGGCGGTCCGGTCCGACACACGCAGGTGATCGCGGTAAAGGTCGGCGAGCGCATGGATGGCGATCGCGCCCAGCATCGACCCGAAAGCAAGGATCAGCAGATTGCCCGCGCGCAGCAGCGCCGCGGCGACCGCTGCGATGAGGAGGACGTAAAAGATGCGCCGGATGAAGCGCGCATCATCGGGATCGGGGGCGAGACGGTTCACGCGGGGCGGGGGGCGCTGGGCATGGGCTATCCTGACAGGATCGGGGGGCAATGGACAAGAGGTGGGGGCAGTACTGCCGTGGGGCCGGATCGGTTCCGGTTGCAGGGTAGCGGAGGTGGGCGATGCGGGGGCATCGCGAATGCCGCCTGCGCGCACCTTACACCTTTGTCATTTGATCTTTATCCGCCGACACGGCAGCCCTTTGGACGTAACAGCGTCGAGCGGACTTGAGCCCCATGAAGATCCTTCTGGTTGATGACGACCCCGTCCTGGCCGATTCGCTGGCGGATGAACTGACCGGCTTCGGCCACGCGCTGTCGACTGCGAGCGACGGGCGGGCGGCGCTCGCGGCGATCGATCAGGATGCGTTCGATGCGGTGGTGCTCGACCGGATGATGCCGCGGGTGGACGGAATCGCGCTGCTCGAGCGGCTGCGCGGCGACGCGCGATCGGTGCCCGTCATCATGCTGAGCGCGCGCGGCCAGTCCGATGACAAGATCAGTGGCCTGGCCGCCGGCGCCGACGATTATGTCGTCAAGCCGGTCGAGGCGGCCGAACTGCACGCGCGTCTGCAGGCGGTGGTGCGCGGCCGGCAGTGGACGCGCGAGGCGAGCGACACGCTGCGCGCAGGCGATATCGTGGTCAGCCCGTCGCGGTTCCGGGCATGGCGCGACGAAAAGCCGCTCGACCTCGCCAAGCTGGAGCTGAAGCTGCTCGCCGAACTGGTGCGCAACGCCGATACGGTGCTGACGCGCGCGATGCTGATCGAGCGGGTGTGGGGGTACGATTTCGAGCCCGACACCAATCTGGTCGACGTCTACATCCGCCGCCTGCGCCAGAAGCTGACCGCGCATGGCGGCGACGATCCGATCCAGACGATGCGCGGCGTCGGCTATCTGTTGCGCAGCTGACGCATGCCGCGGAGCCGGCGGCTGCGTGCGCCGCGATCGCTGCGGGCGCTGACCTGGATTTTCGTCGCGGCGATGATCGCGGCGACGCTGGGCACGGGCGTCGCCATTTACACTGCGCAGCGTCGGGCGATCGTCCAGCTGGTCGACCAGCGGATCGCCACGGCGGTCGACGCGATCGCGCACGAAGGCGAGCGGCCGATGCCGACGCCGGTTCTGGTCGAGCGGCTGCGCATGCTGGCGAGCGACCGCGACACCGGCGACATCGGCGCGATGCTGGTCGATGCGCAGGGGCGGCAGATCGGCGGCAACATCCGGTTGCGCCAGGTGCCGCCGCGCGGCTTCAGCTCTCTGCACAGCGACGACGGGATCAAGGGGCTGACCGCTGGGCGCGCCTATACCGGTGACGTCGGCGATGGGCGGCGGCTGACGATGATTGCCGAAACCGAGCCGTTCGACGATTCGGGCACGGCGCGGCTGCGTAGCTACCTTGCCGGTTTCGGATCGATCCTGTTGGTCGTCGGGCTGGGGCTCGTGATGTTTTCGCGGCTCGTCGAGCGGCGGATCGGTGCGATGCGCGCGACCGCGGCGGCGATCGTCGATGGCGACATGCAGCGCCGCGTGCCGACCGAGGGCGATGGCGGCGCGTTCGATGCACAGGCGCACGCGTTCAACGCCATGCTCGACCGGATCGCCGAGCTGATGCGCGGGATCGCCGAAGTGTCGAGCGACATCGCGCATGACCTGCGCAGCCCGCTCGCGCGGCTTCGCGGCCAGCTCGTCCAGCTCGAACGCCGCGCCGAGACGCCAGCGATGCGCGACGGCCTGTCCGCGGCGATCGCGCAGAGCGACACGATCCTCGGCATGTTCGCCGCGATCCTGCGCATCGCCGAAGTGGAGGGCGGCGCGCGGCGGGCGGGCTTCGCGCGCTTCGACCTGGGCGAACTCGTCGCGGAGGTCGGGGAAATGATGGCGCCGGTGGTCGAGGACGATGCGCATGTCCTCGTCTGCGATCCCGTCGCCGCGCTGCCCGTCCACGCCGATCGCCAGTTGCTGACGCAGGTGCTGGTCAATCTGATCGTCAATGCCGTGCGCCATACGCCAGCGGGGACGCGCATCACGCTGTCGGCCGTGGCGATGCGGGGGCAGGCGATCGTCCGGGTGGCCGATAACGGGCCTGGCATCGCCGCGGCGGATCGCGCCACCGCGTTGCGGCGCTTCGGCCGGCTGGATGCGAGCCGGTCGACCGGCGGGTTCGGCCTGGGCCTGCCACTCGCCGCGGCGATCGCGCGGCTGCATCATGGCGAGCTGTCGCTGGAGGATGCGGCACCGGGGCTGCGCGTGGTGTTGAGCGTGCCGCTGACTGGGTGATCGATCCCGACAGTATCGTCGCCCCAGCGGAGGCGGGGCCTCTCGCAGCTCCTGCTGCGCCTCATTGCACGGAGATCCCAACCTTCGGTGGCATGACGTCTGTCTGAGTCCAAACGAAAGGGGCGGCGCCGTCGCCGGCACCGCCCCTAGGCAGTCTGACCTGTCGGCCGCTTAGAAGTTCACCGATCCTTCCAAACCGATGGTGCGCGGCGGGTTGAAGTTCGCATACGACCCCAGCACCGCGATGTTCGCGTCCGAACGGCGATAGATATGCTGTTCGTTGAGCAGGTTGCGCGACCAGAGCGACAGCGTCGCCTTCTGGCCCTGTGCGCTCAGCGGGATGTCCGCCAGCGCGATGCGGCCGTTCACGATGAAGCTCGAGTCGGTCTTCACGCTTTCCGACTGGAAGCTGTACTGCGGCGCCGCATAATTGGCGTCGAGGTGGAAGCGCGCATGCGTGCTGCCCGTGCCGACCGGCAGATCGTAATCGATCGCCGCCGATGCCGCGTGCGGCGGCGTGTAGACGGTGTAGACCTGCGTCAGCACGCCGAAGGTCGGGCCCGGGTTCGGGTTCGCCGTCGCGGGCACCTTGGTGTAGGTGTAGGCGTAGGAGGCGGTCAGCGTCAGGCTGTCGATCGGCCGCGCGCTGACGTCCAGTTCGATACCGCGGATCTTCGACGTGCCCGGCGCATTCGCCGTATTTTCGGTGTGCAGGTTGAAGTTCGGGTTGGCGATCGTGGTGCCCGGCAGGAACTGGTTGGTATCGACGTTGTCGAAGTCGATCTGCGTGTTCTTGCGGTCCATGATATAGCCCGCGACGTTCACGCGCACCTTGTGGTTCAGGAAGTCGGTCTTCGCGCCGATTTCATACGCCTTCACCGATTCCGGCCCGAACGCGCCGAAGTTCGACGAGCGGTCGTTGGCACCGCCGGCGCGGAAGCCGCTCGAATATTTGGCGTACAGGTTGATGCCGGGCGCCGCGTCGGCGGCCAGCGTCACCATCGGGTCGAACCGCCCGCGATCGTAGTTCAGCACGTAATTGGTGGGCACGCCCGACACGAGGTACAGCGTGCCGTTACGCTTGTCCTTCGAATAGCGGCCACCGACCGTCAGGTGCAGCATCTCCGCCGCGGCGGGGGTCCAGGTCGCCTGGCCGTACGCGGCATAGCTGCGGGTGCGGGCGACGCTGGCGCGCTGCAGGAAGCGGGAGTTATAGTCCCAGCCCTGGTTGGACGAGCTGATCGTGCCGAACACCTGCGAGGGCAGGATGGTGTAGGCGGTGCCGTCGGCGTTCCACTGGTTCGACGAGGGCGTCGCGGCGGATTCGCGGGCCTGTTCGTTAAAATAATAGAGGCCGGCGACCCAGTCGAGCTGGTCGACGCTGCCGATCGCCTGGAATTCCTGGCTGAACTGGCTCTGGTACAGATCCGACAGGCTGTAGCGGCTGAACTTGCCGTTGGGGGCGTAGGCGACGCGCTCCGGACCGCCCGAATTGTCCCACTGGTTGGTCGCCACGCGGCGCCATGCGGTGATCGACTTCAGCGTGATCGCCGGATCGACCTTGTACGACAGCGTCGCGCTGACGCCCTGCGTCTTGTCAACGCTGTACTGCTGCGGCACGCCGACGTCGGCGACGCTCTGGCGGTTCGGGTGGACGCCGACCAGCGCGGGCAGCGGCGCGATGCAGGTGGTGGCCGAGATCGTGCTCGACAGGCAGGTGGGCGCGCCGGCCGCGCTGCCCGGCAGGACGATGCGGTTGGTGGTGCGGTCCAGCACGCCGACGGTGCGGCCCAGCGGGTTATAGTTGATCAGCTGGCTGAAGAACGGCGTGTTCTCATCACGCGCCTTGTCGAAGGCGACGTCGGCGGTGAAGCTGTCGGTCGGTTTCCAGCGCGCGGCGATCCGGCCGCCGACGCGGTCATAGGCGTTCCAGCCGAGCTGGCCGGCGAGCGGGTTGCGCGTCGTCGCATCCTGATGCTGGTACACGCCGTCCAGTTTGATCGAGATGTTCTGATATTCGGGCAGGTCGATATGCGCTTCGCCATTGCGCGCGCCATAATTGCCGAAGCCTGCGGTGACGCGGCCACCGAATTCCCCGGTGGGCGCCTTAGTGACGATGCTGAGCGCGCCGCCTTCGGTGTTGCGACCGAACAGCGTGCCCTGCGGGCCACGCAGCACTTCGATGCGCTGCACGTCGAACAGCGCGGCGTTCAGGCCCTGCGAGCGGCCGAGGTAGACGCCGTCGATATAGACGCCGACGCCCGAATCGCGCGCGGTCTGGTTCTGGTCGAACGGCACGATGCCGCGGATGCCGATCGTCAGTGCCGATTGGCGCGCTTCGAAGGTCGCGACGCGCAAGCTGGGCACCGCGCCGTCACCCAGGTCGAGCAGGCTCTGGACGTGACGGTCCTTGATCGCTTCGGGATCGAGCACGCTGATCGCGATCGGCGTCTTCTGCAGGTTGGTTTCGCGCTTGGTGGCGGTGACGACGATGTCCTGCAGCTGGTCCGGCTCGGCCGCGGGGGTCGGGTCCGTGGCGGGCGTGGGATCGGCGGCCGGCGCGGCAGTGGCGGTCGCCTTGGCAGCATCGGCGGCGAACGCTGGTGCGGCGGCGAGGGCGGATGCGGCGACGCCGATCATCAGCAGCGCGCGGCTGCCGGACATCTTCATCATGACGAAATATTCCCCTTCGAGGCAATGTGCCTTCCTGGGGCGCGCCTACCGCCGGGCTGTGGCGGGCGTGTTGCGATTCGATGACGCCGCCGGCGAGCGGGATTTCATCTTGGTTTCATTTTCGGAACGGGGCCACGCCGTGGTGACGATTTGGATCCGGGTCGGCATAATCCATGCGAAGCCTTGGGGTTCCCCGAACGGGGCGGTTGACGGTCGCGGCGGACCGACGCGCAGTTTTGGGGGCGACCGCATGTCGAGGGCAGCGAAGGCCCGCTGCTCTTCGCTGCTGGCGATCGCAAAGGTTAGCGGAACGATGCTGCCGATATCGGCAAATGCTGGGGCAGGGGCGTCAGGACGGACGTCGGTCGACGGCCTCCTGCGCCTCTCCCTCGGCGATCAGCTTGGCGTAGCGTCGGGCCATGTCGAGGTGGACGCGGCGGCCGTCGCTGTTTGGCGTGCGATCGGCGAGCGCGCGTTCCTGGCGCTCGCGATGGATATAGAATTGGGTTTCGGCATGAGTCGGCATGAAGGCCTCCCTCATTGAGGTGATGCTTGTCGCCAACGGGCAACGCGTCACAAGCCATGACCTTTTAGCATGATAGGGCGCGTTTCGCCTTCATCTGCATCAATCCGCCCCGGGCCGGCGGCGCGGCTCTCGAACGGCAAAAAGCCGATCGGTCTCCAAACGAAAAGGGGGCCCGGCATCGCTGCCGAACCCCCATTCCATCAGCCGTTGGCCGATGATCAGTCGCGATCACCGGTCAGGAAGGCCGGCGCGAATTCCGGCGCGGGGCCGTCATCGTTGCCGCCGCCGTTACGCGGGCCACGGTCACCGCCTTCGCCGCGGGGGCCACGGTCACGGCGCGGGCCGCGATCGCCGCGGTCGCCGCCACGATCGCCGCCGTCACGACGGGGACCACGGTCGCCGCGATCGCCACGGTCGCCGCGATCGCCACGGTCGCCGCGCGGGCCACGGCTGCCACGGTCGCCTCCTTCACGCGGTTCGCGCGCCGGACGCGTGTCTTCCAGCTCGGCGCCGGTTTCCTGATCGACGACGCGCATCGACAGGCGAACCTTGCCGCGCGGATCGATCTCGAGGACTTTCACCTTGACCTGCTGGCCTTCCGACAGGACGTCCGAGACCTTCTCGACGCGCTCGTTCTTGATCTCCGAGACGTGGACGAGACCGTCCTTGCCGCCCATGAAGTTCACGAACGCGCCGAAATCGACCAGGTTGACGACCTTGCCGTCGTAGATCTTGCCGACCTCAGCCTCTTCGACCAGGCCATTGATCCACTTGATCGCGGCTTCGATCTGCGACGAATCCGACGACGACACCTTGATGACGCCCTCGTCGTCGATGTCGACCTTGGCGCCGGTGGTGGCGACGATCTCGCGGATCACCTTGCCGCCCGTGCCGATCACTTCGCGGATCTTCGACTTGTCGATCGTGAAGGTCTCGATGCGCGGCGCGTGCGCCGACAGCTCCGAGCGGGTCTCGCCCAGCGCCTTCGCCATCTCATTCAGGATGTGCGCGCGGCCTTCGTGGGCCTGCTTCAGGGCGACCTTCATGATCTCTTCGGTGATGCCCGAGATCTTGATGTCCATCTGCAGCGCGGTGATGCCCTCGCTGGTGCCGGCGACCTTGAAGTCCATGTCGCCGAGGTGATCCTCGTCGCCCAGGATGTCCGACAGGACGGCGAAGTCCTTGCCTTCCAGGATCAGGCCCATCGCGATGCCCGACACGGGGCGCTTCAGCGGCACGCCCGCATCCATCATCGACAGCGAACCGCCGCAGACCGTGGCCATCGACGACGAGCCGTTCGACTCGGTGATGTCCGACGTGACGCGGATCGTGTAGGGGAATTCCTCCTTCGACGGCAGCACCGGGTGCAGCGCGCGCCAGGCGAGCTTGCCGTGACCGACTTCGCGACGACCCGGCGCACCGAAGCGGCCGACTTCACCGACCGAATAGGGCGGGAAGTTATAGTGGAGCATGAAGTTCTGATACGACAGGCCGTTGAGGCCGTCGATCATCTGCTCCGCGTCGCGGGTGCCGAGCGTGGTGGTCGCGATCGTCTGCGTCTCGCCACGCGTGAACAGCGCCGAACCATGCGCACGCGGCAGGAAGTGAACTTCCGATTCGATCGGACGGATCTGCGTCGTGGTACGGCCGTCGATGCGGCGACCGGTCTTCAGGATCGCGGTGCGGACGATGTCGGCTTCCAGCTTCTTCACCAGCTTCAGGCTGGCGAGGTACGCCTGCGGATCGCTGTCCTTCAGGTCGGCCATGCCGTCGCGGGCCTTGGCGCGCGCGTCGTTGATCGCGGTCTGGCGGGCCTGCTTGTCGGTCAGCTTGTAGGCCGCCTCCAGGTCCTTGCCGATCAGCTTCTTCAGCTTGGCCTTCACGCCTGCGCTGTCGGCCTGGACCTTGAGTTCCCAGGGCTCCTTGGCGGCCTGTTCGGCGAGGTCGATGATCGCGTCGATCACCTGCTGCGACGCCTTGTGTGCGAACATCACCGCGCCGAGCATGACGTCTTCCGACAGCTCCTTGGCTTCGGATTCGACCATCATGACCGCGTCATGCGTCGCGGCGACCATCAGGTCGAGCTCGCCGGTCAGCACGTCGGCATCCGACGGGTTGAGGACGTATTCGCCGTCCTTGTAGCCGACGCGCGCCGCGCCGATCGGACCCATGAAGGGCACGCCCGACAGCGTCATCGCGGCCGAGGCGGCGATCATCGCCAGCAGATCGGGCTCGTTCTCGCCGTCATACGACAGAACCTGCGCGATGCAGTTGATCTCGTTGTAGAAGCCTTCGGGGAACAGCGGGCGGATCGGACGGTCGATCAGGCGGCTGACGAGCGTTTCACGCTCGGTCGCGCCACGCTCGCGCTTGAAGAAGCCGCCGGGGATGCGGCCCGAAGCCGAGAACTTTTCCTGGTAGTGGACGGTGAGCGGGAAGAAATCCTGCCCTTCCTTCACCGACTTGGCGGCGGTCACGGCGCAGAGCACCACCGTCTCGCCGAGCGTCGCGATCACCGCGCCGTCGGCCTGGCGGGCGACCTTGCCCGTTTCGAGGGTGAGCGTCTGGCCGCCCCACTCGATCGATACCTTCTTGGCATTGAACATGTATTTTCCTTCACTCCCCACGCCAAATGCGTCGGGGGGCCTATCTGCGAGCTAAGCCGGCTCGCGCGGTGTGGAGCGTCTTGTCGCTCCGATGGATCGGGGCCGAATTGCCCGTCTTCCGCTTACCCGGCTCGTGCCGGTATTCGTGAAACGTGTGGCGCGCCCATAGCACGGATATACGAAAAGGGCGACCCGAAGGCCGCCCTCTCGTTTCACCCGCTGGAGGTTACTTGCGAAGACCCAGCTTCGCGATCAGGTCCAGATACCGCTGGCCATCGGTCTTGCGCAGATAGTCGAGCAGCGAGCGCCGCTTGTTGACCATCATCAGCAGCCCGCGGCGCGAGTGGTTGTCCTTCTTGTGACCCTTGAAGTGCTCGGTCAGGTTCTTGATGCGCTCCGACAGGATCGCGACCTGGACTTCCGGCGAACCCGTGTCGCCTTCCTGGCGGGCGTGAGCCTTGACGAGTTCGTTCTTGCGCTCGGCGGTAATGGTCATGTGTTCATCCTCGACATCACAGATTGAAACCGCGGACGACGCGGACCTGTTGGTCCTCCACCGATACCAGCGCGACCGGCGTGTCGCCGTCGCATGCGAAGTATGGGCCATCGTCCGTGGCGATCCCGGTCAGAACACGCCCCTGGCGGAGCGCCCCTGCCTGATCGGGGGTGAGGGGTAGAGCCGGGATGTCGTCCAGCCCCGCCCTCAACGGCAGGAGTATCTGTTCAAGGGTGCGCCCCATACCGGCTTCCGCGAGATTGTCCAGCGTTATCGCGGGTGCGAGGGTGAAGGGGCCGGCCTTGGTACGGCGGAGCATGGTGACGTGGCCGACCGTGCCGAGCGCGAGCGCGATGTCGCGGGCGAGGGAGCGGATATAGGTGCCCTTGGAGACGTGGGCGGTGAGGGTGATGTCCTGCAATGCCTCCCTCGCGTCAGCGGGGGAGGGGGACCGCTCGCCGCAGGCGAGTGGTGGAGGGGGCGTGTCCGCAGATGCGACGGTCGTCGTATCCTCCCCCTCCGTCAGCGCTTCGCGCTGCCACCTCCCCCTGGCGGGGGAGGATTGGAGAGCATGCACCGTCACGTCTCGGCTCGCCAGCACCACCTCCTCGCCCGCGCGCGCCAGATCATAGGCCCGCTCGCCGTCGACCTTCAGCGCGCTATACGCCGGCGGCACCTGGGTAATCGCACCGGTGAAGCGCGGCAGCACCGCCTCCACGTCGGCCAGCGTCGGCCGCACGTCCGACGTCGCTACACCCACGCCTTCCGCATCCAGCGTATCGGTCTGCTCGCCGAAGCGGATGGTGAAGTCGTACACTTTGTCGCTGTCGAGCATCCGCCCGGCAAGCTTCGTCGCTTCGCCGACCGCGATCGGCAGCACGCCCGTCGCGAGTGGATCGAGCGTGCCGCCATGGCCGACCTTGAACTTGCCATAGCCGCCCTGGCGCAGCGCACGCTTCACAGCGGAGACGACCTGCGTGCTGCCGAGCCCCAACGGCTTGTCGACGATGATCCAGCCGTGCATCAGCCGATCGCCTGCGCCAGTTTCAGAAACAGGCCGATCACCGCATCGGCCGGCGGGCCGACGAGCCGGCCGACCACATCGGCCTTGGGCGCGATCATCGGCAGGACGACGAGGACAAAGAGCAGCAGCAGGAAGCCGAACCGCCCGATCTTCGCCCATTGCGCCGCGAGCGGGCGGGGCAGGATGCCCTCGACGACATGCCCGCCATCGAACGGCGGCATCGGCAGCAGGTTGAAGATCGCGAGGAAGACGTTGACCAAGAGGAAGTTGACGAGGTTCGCGAAGACGAACGCCGCAACGCCGGTCGGCTGTGCGCCATGCAGTAGGGCGACAGCGGTGCCGATCAGAATCGCGGCGATCGTGGCGAGGATCAGGTTCATGCCCGGCCCGGCGAGCGCCACCGCGACCATGCCCCATCGGGGGTTGCGCAGGCGCTGCGCGACGACCGGCACCGGCTTCGCCCAGCCGAACACCGGCGCGCCTGCGATGGCGAGGCCGAGCGGCAGGATGAGCGTGCCGACCGGATCGACGTGGCGGAGCGGGTTGAAGCTCAGCCGTTTCCGCTCCGCGGCGGTGGGATCGCCGAGCCACTTCGCCATCCAGCCGTGCGCGACTTCATGAAAGACGATCGCGATGACGAGCGGGATGATCCACACGGCCGTGCGGTAGACGATGTTATCGGGGTTCATGGCGCGCGATATGGCGCGGGGGAGGGGAGAGCGCCACTCCCCTGTTCGTCATCCCGGCGTACGCCGGGATCCATGGACGCGTGACGCCGATGGCAGCTCGCCCTCGTTTGCGGCACCGGAACCATGGATCCCGGCGTACGCCGGGATGACGAAAGGGGATTACGTGCCCAACGCCTCCGAAAAATGCCGCCGGCACAATGCGATATATCGATCGTTACCGCCGATCTCGGTCTGCGCGCCCTCGGCGATGGCGCGACCCTCGGCATCGACGCGCAGGTTCATCGTCGCCTTGCGCCCGCATACGCACACCGATTTGATCTCGATGAGCGCATCGGCGATCGCGAGCAGCCGCGCCGATCCCTCGAATAACCGCCCCTGGAAATCGGTCCGCAAACCATAAGCGAGCACCGGCACGTTGAGCACGTCGCAGATGTGCGCCAGTTGCGCGACCTGCGCGGCGGAGAGGAATTGCGCCTCGTCGACCAGCACGCAGGCGAGCGGGCCGCGCGCGAGTCGACCCGCGACGCAGGCGGCGAGATCGGTCAAACCCTCGAACGGCGTCGCCGGCGCCTCCAGCCCGATGCGGCTGGTGATGGTGCCGTGCGCAAAGCGATCGTCCACCGCCGCGGTGAACAGCATCGTCTCCATCCCCCGCTCGCGATAGTTGAAGTCCGCCTGCAACAGCGTCGTCGACTTCCCCGCATTCATCGAGGCGTAGTAGAAATAGAGCTTGGCCATCAGAAGCGGCGGTACAGGGGATCGCGGGGTTCCTGTAAAGCGCCTTCTGCCTTATCGACCCTCACCGACTTGGCGTCGATCCGCCCCGTAGCGACGTCGCCGATCATCCACAGCGGCCACCAGTCGCCGGCCTTTGCGTTCTCGCTACAGGCGTAGGACGAACTGACCGTAACGATCATGAGATTCCGGCTGTCCTTCGACCAGCGCATCGCCGATGGTAGGACGGCGTCCGGAGTAAGGCAGCGGAACCGACTAACTGCCTGCCGTTTCGCTGCGGTGACAAGCTGACGGCGCCGCACGACCCGGCGGTCGACGATTTCGAAGAGCTCAAGCTCATCCATGAACGAACCGACATGATGGTTCACCGCAAGCCAGTGGGCATCAGGCGACCAGAGCACCGTGAACGGCATATCATCGGACAGAGAGCTCAGACGCGCGAGTATTTTGCCGCGCGAATCCTGAAGCTCGATCGGCGGCTGGCGATCTTGATATGCCCGCTGGACAATAACCAAGCTGCCATCCGGGGACGGCGCCCGACCGCGGCATGTCGCAACGAATTGATAGACGGTCTTGGTGCGGTTGAACCCGCTGGCTTTGCAGTTGGTGGTCAGCGCACCGATCTGCGCTTGGACGAACGACGCTTGGCTGAGTGCCGTTATGATGGTGAGCGCACAAAGCCATAGACCATGGCGCCTTACGGCCGTGCGAACCCAATACGCTTTGCCCTTCCGTCCCACCGACACCTCGAGCATTGAACCAATGGCGCATGCAGGGCGATTCGGCGGTAGCATTCGGCCGTCCGCCTACGTGATGACGGTCGCCGTCATTCACCAACGTGACCTGCCGCCGTCCAGCCGTCAATCCTCGCCCGAGTCACCCAGATCGCGTGCCACTTCCGGCCGGCGGAGCAGTTGGTCGATGTGGCTGCCTTCGTCGAAGCTTTCGTCGGCCAAGAATTTCAATTTCGCGGCGTACTTGTTCTGGATGCGGTGCGCGACTTCGCGTTGCAGGTAGGCGGTGTTGGTGCGCAGCGCCTTCAGCACCGCCTCCTCGTCACGCCCAAGCAGCGGCTTCACGAAGACGGTCGCATGGCGCAGGTCAGGCGACATGCGCACTTCGGTGATGCTGACCATGTGTTTGGCCAGCGTTTCGTCGTGTACGTCGCCGCGCTGGAGGATCTCCGACAGCACGTGGCGCACCTGTTCGCCGACGCGCAGCGTGCGGACCGATTTTTCCTGGGAGTCTTTGTTCATCATGCCTCCAACCCCTCTCCCGCCGGGAGAGGGAGGGGCCCGCCGCCGTCAGGCGGTGGGAGGGGGAGGGTGACGGACGGCGCCATTGCCACCCTCACCCTTCCGCTGCCTGCGGCAGCTCCCTCCCTCTCCCAAAGGGAGAGGGACGTCAGGGTTAGAGGGTGCGTTCGCGCATCTCGACTTCGAACGTTTCGAGGAAGTCGCCGGCCTTGATGTCGGTGAAATTCTGCGTGAACGTCACACCGCATTCCAGCCCTGCGCGAACCTCCGCGACGTCGTCCTTGAAGCGGCGCAAGCTGGCGATCTCACCCTGGTAGATGATGACGTCGTTGCGCGTGATGCGGGCCTTGAGCGCCTTGCGGATGACGCCTTCGACGACCAGCAGACCCGCGGCCTTGCCGTGCTTGCCCGCGGAGAAGACCTCGCGGATTTCCGCACGACCGACGACGGTTTCGAACGCTTCCGGCCCGAGCTCGCCCGCCATGCCCGCCCGGATCTCGTCGATCAGGTCGTAGATGACGTCGTAATACTTGAGCGCCACCTTCTGCCGATCGGCGATCTCGCGCGCCTTGGCATTGGCACGGACATTGAAGCCGATGATCGGCGCGCCGCTGGCACCCGCCAGCGTCACGTCGCTTTCGGTGATGCCGCCGACACCCGAATGCAGCACGCGCGCCTTGATGAGATCGGTCGAGATCTTGTTGATCGACGCGACGATCGCCTCGACGGTGCCCTGCGTATCGGCCTTGACGACGAGCGGATATTCCTTCGCCGCATTGGCCTTCAGCGCCGAGAACATGCTCTCGAGGCTCGCCGGCGCGGTCGTGGTGCGCTTCTGCGTCAGCACGCCCTGGCGATATTCGGCGACCTCGCGGGCGCGCGCCTCGTTCTCGACGACCTGCAGCGGATCGCCCGCCGACGGCACGCCCGAGATGCCGAGCACCTCGACCGGCATCGCCGGATCGGCCTGCTTCACCTGACGGCCCTTGTCGTCGACCAGCGCACGGACCTTGCCGCTTTCCGCGCCGATGACGAAGACGTCGCCGACCTTCAGCGTGCCGCGGTTGACCAGGATGGTCGCAACCGGGCCGCGGCCCTTGTCGAGCTTCGCCTCGATCACCGTGCCCTCGGCTGGACGGTCGGGGTTGGCGCGCAGTTCGAGCAGCTCGGCCTGGAGCTGGATCTTCTCGATCAGCTCGTCGAGGCCGGTCTTCTTGAGCGCGGAGACTTCGACGTCCTGGACGTCGCCGCCCATTTCCTCGACCACCACCTCATGCTCCAGCAGGCGCTCGCGCACGCGCTGGGCATTCGCCTCGTACTTGTCGATCTTGTTGATCGCCACGATCATCGGCACGCCGGCCGCCTTGGTGTGGTTGATCGCCTCGATCGTCTGCGGCATCAGCCCGTCGTCGGCCGCGACCACCAGCACCACGATATCCGTGACGTCGGCACCGCGCGCACGCATCTGCGTGAACGCCTCGTGGCCCGGCGTGTCGAGGAAGGTGATCTTCGACTTGTCCTTCAGCGTGACCTGATAGGCGCCGATATGCTGCGTGATGCCGCCGGCTTCGCCGCGCACCACGTCGGTGCCGCGCAGCGCGTCGAGCAGGCTGGTCTTGCCGTGATCGACGTGGCCCATGATCGTGACGACCGGGGGACGCGGCTTCATCGCCTCTTCGGCATCCTCGACCGTGTCGATTGCCAGATCGATGTCGCTGTCGGAGACGCGGACGATGTTGTGGCCGAATTCGGTCACGAGCAGCTCGGCCGTATCCTGGTCGATCGTCTGCGTCATCGTGACGGGCATGCCCATCTTGAACAGCGTCTTGACGAGGTCGGCGCCCTTTTCCGCCATACGGTTGGCGAGTTCCTGGACGGTGATCGCCTCGGGCACCTGCACGTCGCGGACCTGCTTGGGCTGCGCTTCACGCGGGCCACCGAAGTGACGCTTTTCCTTTTCACGCGCACGCTTCAGCGCGGCGAGACTGCGGCTGCGCGCACCATCGTCGCCCAGCGCGCGGTTGACGGTCAGCTTTCCGCCACGACGCTCGTCGCCCTTGCGGTCGCGCTGCGTCGGACGGCTCGGCGGCGCGTTGCGCGGCGTCGCCTGACCCGAAGGCAGGTTGCGGTTGACGCCACCCGAGGCGCTGCTGCCCGACGCACTCGCGGCCGGAGCCGCTGCGGGCGCGGGCGCCGGCGCCGGCTTGGGCTGCGGCTTGGGAATTTCGGGACGCGCGACTGGCGAGAAGCGACGCGGCGCGGGAAGCGACGGATCGCGGCCGAGTTCCACCGTCGGCGCAGGCGCCGGGGCGGGTGCCGCCGGACGCGGCGCAGGCTGCGCGACCACCGGAGCCGGAGCCGGAGTGGGGGCCGGCGCGGGCGTGGGGGCCGGCGTCGGTTCGGGCGCCGCAACGGGTTCCTCGACCGGCGTCGGCGGCACGGGTCGCTCGACCGGGCGGAAGCCACGGCCGGCCGGGGTCGGCACGGTCACGGTCGGCGCGGCAGGCGCCGCCGGGGCGGCTGCGGCAGGTGCAACCGGCTCGGGCGCGGGCGTGGGCTCGGGCGCTGCCGGGGGAGCGGCGGCGGCTGCCGCAGCAGCGGCGGCCTTTTCGGCGGCGCGCTGGCGTTCGTCCTCAAGCGCCTGCGCACGCGCGGCCTCTTCGCGGCGACGCGCGTCTTCCAACGCGTGCATGCGCTGGTCCTCGGCCTCGCGCAGCATGCGGGCCTGGCGCTCCTGCGGCGTCTCGTTCGACGGCGCCGGGCGCGGGGCGGGGGCCGCCGGAGCCGGCGTCGGCGCGGCGACGGGCGCCTGCACCGGCTGCTCGGGCGCAGCCTGCGCCTCACCCGGGCGGCCCAGCACGCGCCGCTTCTTCGTTTCCACGATCACCGTATTGGACCGGCCATGGCTGAAGCTCTGCTTCACCTGGCCGGTCTCGACCGTGCGCTTCAGCCCCAGGGGCGCGCGCATGCCAAGTTTCGGCTTATCGTTGTCGGTGTCGCTCACTCAAATTCCTCGTTCACGTCTACGGCCGGTCGCGTCCCGCCGGGTTCGGCGCCGGATAACCGGTGCGCCGATGCGCCTTGCGGGGCCGTTTCGCAAGGCACGGGAGTGGGTTCAGGTCCGATAAAATGCAGCCAGCGGTCGAGCGCGTCGCTCACCCGCGCGGCGGCAGCGCGGTCGGTCAGGGCGATGTGTACCACATTTTCGCGGCCCAGCGCCAACGACAATATGGTGCGCGAGACCGGCAATACCAAGCCCCGGATGTCCGATCCTTCACGATCCGATCCGATCCGCCACGCCTGGTCGAGCTTGCGGTTGCCGTCGGTGCCGGCGTCGGCCGCATGATAGAGCGCGTGCAGCTGCCCCGAGCGTGCCGCCGTCTCGATCTTTTCGGACCCCGTCAGCAGCAGGCCGGAGCGCGATTCGAGGCCGAGGCGGTCGAGCGCGTTGCGTTCGAGTGCCCCGGCGATGCGCGCGGGCAGGTCGTCGGGGATCACGAGCTCGGCGCCCTTGAACGCACGAGCGAGCGCACCGCGCAGTCGCTTCTTGGTGATCGCCTCGTCCAGTTCGGCGCGGGTCACGCCGATCCACGCGCCGCGGCCGGGGGCCTTGGCACGCACGTCGGGCAGCACCTGCCCGTCCGGCGCGATTGCGAGTCGCACGAGGTTGTCGCGGACATCGCGGTCCTGCGTCAGAATGCATTTGCGGATGGGGTCGGTCATGCCGCCACCTCCGCCAGATAGCGATCGTCATTCCCGCGAAGGCGGGAATCCAGACGCACTACCGTCCGCGACAGAGTCGCAACGTCAGCGAGTCTGGATCCCCGCCTGCGCGGGGATGACGGATAGGGAAGGGCGAACGAGTCGCCCCTCACAAAGCGTCGTTGAACCGTCAGCGTCTCATTGCGAGGGAACCGCATCAGCGTCCTCCCGCACTTGGGGCGCATCGCGGTCGGCGATCAGCTGACCGCCGGCACCGTAATTCTCCGTCGACACTTCCTCGATCACGATCTGGACCGCGGCGGGGTTCTTGCCGAGGCGCGTGACGAGGCTGGCCGTCACGTCCGCGACGACCCCTGCCTTCTGCTCCTTGGTCGCGGAGCCGGCCAGTCGGATCGAGACGAAAGGCATCAGGCCTCCTCACCCTCCGACGCGTCGGTCGAGGCGGGGGCATCGGCGGCTGCCGGCGCTTCGTCCTCGAACCAATGCTGGCGCGCGGCCATGATGATCTCGTTGCCCTGCTCGTCGCTGAGACCGTATTCGGCGAGGATACCGCCCTTCGGCTCAGGGCGCTTGGGCGCGTCCTCGTTGCGGCGACGCGGCTCGGCGCGCTTCTTCTCGACCAGTTCGTCGGTGGCGAGATCGGCGAGGTCGTCGAGCGTCTTGATGCCCGCCTTGCCGAGCGTGACCAGCATCGCTTCGGTCAGATACGGCATGTCGGCGAGCGCGTCCTCGACGCCCAGCGCACGACGTTCGTCACGCGCCGCGGCCTCGCGGCGGTCGAGCGCTTCCTGCGCACGGCTCTGCAGTTCCTGCGCGAGGTCCTCGTCGAAGCCCTCGATGCCGGCCAGTTCGTCCAGCTCGACATAGGCGACCTCTTCCAGCGCGCCGAAGCCTTCGGCGACCAGCAGCTGCGCCAGCGTCTCGTCGACGTCCAGTTCGTTCTGGAACATCTCGGAATTCTGGACGAACTCCTTCTGGCGCTTTTCGCTCGCGTCGGCCTCAGTCAGGATGTCGATCGCCTTGCCGGTCAGCTGGCTGGCGAGGCGGACGTTCTGGCCGCGGCGGCCGATGGCGAGGCTGAGCTGGTCGTCGGGCACGACCACCTCGATCCGGTCCTCTTCCTCGTCGATTACGACGCGGCTGACCGAAGCGGGCTGCAACGCGTTGACGACGAAGGTCGCGGTGTCGGGCGACCAGGGGATGATGTCGATCTTTTCGCCCTGCATTTCCTGCACGACGGCCTGCACGCGGCTGCCCTTCATGCCGACGCAGGCGCCAACCGGGTCGATCGACGAATCGCGGCTGATGACGCCGATCTTCGCGCGCGAACCGGGGTCACGCGCCGCCGCCTGGATGGTGATGATGCCGTCGTAGATTTCGGGCACTTCCTGCGCGAACAGCTTCTTCATGAAGTCGGGGTGCGCGCGGCTGAGGAAGATCTGCGGCCCGCGGTTCTCGCGGCGGACGTTGAGGATCAGCGACCGGATGCGATCGTTGACGCGGACGACTTCGCGCGGGATCTGCTGGTCGCGACGGATGACGCCTTCGGCGCGGCCCAGATCGACGACGATGTGGCCGAACTCGACGCGCTTGACGACGCCGGTGATGATCTCGCCCTGGCGGTCCTTGAACTCTTCATACTGGCGCTCGCGCTCGGCGTCGCGGACCTTCTGGAAGATGATCTGCTTGCTCGCCTGCGCCTGGATGCGGCCGAATTCGATCGGGGGCAGCGGATCGACGATATAGTCGCCGACGGTTGCGCCCTTCTGCAGCTTCTGCGCCTGGTTGACGTCGACCTGCTTGAAATAATCGTCGACCGCCTCGACCACCTCGACGACGCGCCACAGGCGCAGGTCGCCGGTCTGCGGATCGAGCTTCGCACGGATGTCGTTCTCGATGCCGTAGCGGGTCTTGGCCGCACGCTGGATCGCTTCTTCCAGAGCCTCGATCACGATGCTCTTGTCGATCATCTTTTCCGATGCGACCGAATTGGCGATCGCGATCAGTTCCGCGCGGTTGGCGGTGGCGACGGTGGCCATCTTACTGCTGTCCTTCGTTGGATGCGTCGGTGTCGTCTGTTTCTTCGAATTCGTCCGCGCCTTCGCTGGAAAGCGGCGCGGTGGCAGCGAGCAGGCGATCGGTGATCGTCAGCTTCGCGTCGTGGATCTGGTCGAGGCCGACGGTCATCGGCTGATAGCCGCGCACGTCGATCGTCACCCGATCACCCTCGATCCCGACCAGATCGCCGGTCAGGATCTTGCGGTTGTCGATCTTCTCGACCAGCGTCACCTTCGCCTCATGTCCCGCCCAATTCACGTAATCCTGCGGGCGGGTCAGCGGGCGGTCGATGCCGGGCGACGACACTTCGAGGCGATAGGCGTCCTCGATCGGGTCCTTGCCCTCGGCCTCCAGCGCATCGAGCACGTCCGAGATGCGGCGCGACAGATCGGCGCAATCGTCGATCGTCAGCTGGCCGGTGTCGGGCCGTTCGGCCATGATCTGGAGCGTGGGGTCGGATTTGCCGCCGAACATCTTCACGCGCACGAGGTCGAAACCCAGCGCTTTGGCTTCGGGTTCGATCAATGCGGTCAGAAGGGCGATGTCCGCCATGCGGGCTCCAAAACAGATATGCGTGTTCGCCGCCGCGGAAGGGGTCCCCCGCAGCCTCTTTCACCTGACGATGTTAGAGAAGGCAGCGGCTATATACGCCGGCCCCCGCATAGAAACAAGCATCCATCGTGCGGGCCCGTGCGTTCGCTGCACCGATAAAAGGGAGACATTCATGCGCCTGCACCTGCTCGCCGCCTTGCCGGTGGCCCTGATCGCCTGTTCGGGCAACGCCCCCGCGACCGGGGAGGGCGCGCAGGCCGGTGAGACGCCGCCCTCAGCCAAACCGTTCCGCGAGACGGTGGTCGCCGATTTCGTCTCGCCCTGGGCGCTGGCGTTCCTGCCGGACAATCGCATCCTCGTCACCGAAAAGGCGGGGCAGATGATCCTGCTGTCGGCCGACGGCAAGCGCCGCCAGACGATCGCGACGCTGCCTGTCGATTCGGCGGGGCAGGGCGGGTTGATGGACGTGGTGCCCGCGCCCGACTTCGCGACCAGCAAGCGCATCTATTTCAGCTATTCGACTGCCGGTCAGGGCGGCAAGGGTGTGGTGCTCGCCCGCGGCCGGCTGCGCGGCGAGGGGGCGAGCGAACGCCTCGGCGAGATCGAGGCGCTGTTCCAGGCGCGGCCCTTCGTCGAGGGTAACGGCCATTATTCGGGCCGCATCGCCTTCGCGCCCGATGGCCAGAGCCTGTTCTTCACCAATGGCGAGCGGCAGAAGTTCACGCCGGCGCAGGACCCGCAGGCGACGCTCGGCAAGGTGCTGCGCCTGACGCTCGACGGCAAGCCCGCGCCGGGCAATCCGCTGGTCGCCAAGGGCTTCGCGCCGGAGGTGTGGAGCTATGGCCACCGCAACCTGCTGGGCATCGCGTTCGACGCGCAGGGGCGGTTGTGGGAGCAGGAGATGGGGCCGAAGGGCGGCGACGAGCTGAACCTCATCATGCCCGGGCGCAATTACGGCTGGCCCAATGCATCGAACGGCAGCCATTACGACGGCCGCGACATTCCCGATCACCGCCCCGGCGACGGCTACGAACCGCCGAAGGTGTGGTGGAACCCGGTGATCTCGCCGGGCGGGCTGATGATCTATTCGGGCAACCTCTTCCCGGCGTGGAAGGGCGATGCCTTCATCGGCGGCCTGTCGTCCAAGTCGCTGGTTCGCGTCGACCTCGACGGGCAGACTGCGAAGAAGGCCGACCAATGGCCGATGGGCGCGCGCATTCGCGACGTCGAACAGGGGCCGGACGGCGCGATCTGGGTGATCGAGGACGGCGGCGAGTCGCAGGGGCGACTGATTCGGCTGACGCCGCGGTAATCTCTTGCGCTCGTCACCCCGGGCTTGACCCGAGGTCCCGCTTTTTGGCCGGCCGTAGAAGAAGCGGGACCCCGGCTCTTCGGCCGGGGTGACGGGGCAGTCTCAGTCCCGCACCACCAGATAGTTCATCCGCGCGTGCGCGATCGGCTTGTCGCGATCGTCCTGCCAGGCGATCGCCTCGACATTCGCGACGCGCGTGCCGAGCCGCGTCACGATCCCTTCGGCGTGTGTCGGCTTGTCGCGGCCGCCGCGCATGAAGTCGACCGTCACGTTGACGGGCTTGATCCGTCCGCCACCCTCTTCGGCCAGCGCATGCTGCAACGATACGATCGCCGCGACCTCCAGCAGGCCCGAGATCGCGCCACCGTGCAGGAAGCCGGGGCGGCCCAGCACCTCGTTGCGGAAGGGCATCACCAGTAGCGGTGCGGCGCCGTCGCGTGGCTCCAGCGTCACGCCGAGCATCTCGGCATAGGGCGGCAAAGCGTGCTGCGTGTTCATGCCATCTGGTCCATCAGCATGAAGGTGCCCGCGACATGCGCCAGCGGATCGTCCGGCGTTTCATCGTAGGCGATACCGCGAACGAAGGCGATCGAGCGGGTCAGCTTCAGGCATTCGCCGCGCCCGATCACGGTCCGTCCCGGCACCGCGGGCCGCAGGTAATCGACGCGCAGGTCCAGCGTCGCCTGGGGCGCGAACTTGTCGCGCTTGATCCAGACCGCGACGCTGGTCGCCATGTCCATCAGCGCGATGATCGGGCCGGACGCGAGGACGCCGCTGTCGACATCGCCGATCAGCCGCGCATCGTAGGGCAAGGCCAGCTCGACCCAATCGTCGTCCCTGCCGTGATAGGTGATACCCACTGCGCCGCCATGGCCGCCGAAGCGATGCGCCATGAACGCCTCTATGTTGAAACCGCTCATGCCCCCGTCTCTACACGCCGCGACCGGTGGCGCAACGCGGGGCGAGCAGGTAGCGTGCGGTAAAGCATGAACGCATCTGCACGCCGTTCGTGCTAAGCCTGTCGAAGCACGGTGGCCGCCACCTGCCCTTCGACAGGCTCAGGGCGAACGGGCAGGATTTGGGAGAGAGCCATGAACGACCGCGTCACCACGACCATCACCGACGGCATCGCCGACGTCCGCCTGACGCGGGCCGACAAGATGAATGCGATCGATCCTGCGATGTTCGAAGCGATCGGCGCGGCGATCGACGCGCTGCACGATCGCACCGACGTGCGCTGCGTCGTGCTGTCGGGTGAGGGACGGGGGTTCTGCGCCGGCCTCGACATGGCGAGCATGGCGCGCGGCGGGTCCGGCACGGGGATCGCGCGCAACGACCAGGGCAGCATCCTGCCGCAGCACGTCACCTGGGGTTGGCGCCAGCTGCCGATGCCGGTGATCGCCGCGGTGCATGGCGTCGCCTTCGGCGGCGGCTTCCAGATCATGTCGGGCGCCTGCATCCGCATCGCCGCGCCCGACACGCGCTTCGCGATCCGCGAGACGCATTGGGGGTTGGTGCCGGACATGGCGGGCTTTCCGATCTGGCGCGGGCTGGTGCGCGACGACGTGCTGCGTGAGCTGGTCTATACCGCGCGCGAATTCGATGCGGCGGAGGCGCTGCACCACGGCTTCGTCACGCGGCTGGCGGACGACCCTTACGAAGCCGCCCTGGCGTTGGCGCGCGAGATCGCCGGACGCAGCCCGCATGCGATCCGCGGGGCAAAGCGCCTGCTCAACATGGCGCACGACGCCGACCCGCGCGCGATGCTGGAGGCGGAGACGGCCGAACAGCTGAAGGTGATCGGCAAGCCGAATATGATGGAGGCGGTCGCGGCGAACATGGGCAAGCGGGCGCCGGTGTTCGTGGATTGAGGAGCGACGTCCCGCACACACCCTCACCCTTCCGGCGCTGCGCGCCTCCCTCCCTCTCCCGGCGGGAGAGGGAAGGGGCCCGCGGCCGTCAGGCCGTGGGAAGGGTGAGGGTGGGTGCGGGACGGCCGCTTTACCGCGGCGCCATGCGGATGCCGCCGTCGAGGCGAATATCCTCGCCGTTGAAATAGCCGTTCTCGATCAACGTTATGGCAAGGTGCGCATATTCCGCCGGATCGCCGAGCCGCTTCGGGAACGGCACGCTGGCCGCCAGCGCATCCTTCACCGGCTGCGGCGCGCCTTGCAGCAGCGGCGTGTCGAAGATGCCGGGCAGGATCGTGTTCACGCGAATGCCTTCGCCCATCAGGTCGCGCGCGATGGGGAGCGTCATGCCGACGACGCCGCCCTTCGACGCGGAATAGGCCGCTTGGCCGATCTGGCCGTCCTCCGCCGCGACGCTGGCGGTCATCACGATCGCACCGCGTTCGTTATGTTCGCCCGGTTCCAGCGTCAGCATGCCGGCCGCGGACTTGGCCACGCAGCGGAACGTGCCGACCAAATTGATCTGGATGAGCCAGTCGAACGCCTGCAACGGGAAGTGCTTGATGCTGCCGTCTTCCTTCGATCGGCTGGCGGTCTTCACCGCATTGCCCGTGCCGGCGCAGCAGACAAGCACCGATTCCTGCCCGTGCGCCTCGCGCGCCTTGGCGAAGCCGGCGTCGACGCTGTCGTCGCTGGTGACGTTCACTTCGCAGAAGATGCCGCCGATCTCCGCGGCGAGCGCCTCGCCCTTCTCGCGTTGCAGGTCGAAGATCGCGACCTTCGCGCCCTTTGCCGCCAGCGCGCGTGCGGTGGCCGCGCCGAGCCCGGATGCGCCACCGGTGACGACCGCGGCGGTGGTGTTCGTGATATGCATAGACCCTGTCCTTCTTTCAGTCCTCCCCCGCCAGGGGAAGGGCGACGGCGCCTTTCGTTACGGAACGTACCGCCGTCCTCCCCCTCCACCATTCGGCTGACGCCGAACGGTCCCCCTCCCCCTGGCGGGGGAGGACTGGTTACAGCCGCTCGATGATCGTCACGTTGGCGATGCCGCCGCCTTCGCACATCGTCTGCAAGCCGTACCGCCCGCCGCGCGCGTGCAGCGCATGGACCAGCGTCGCCATCAGCTTCGTACCCGACGCGCCGAGCGGATGGCCGAGCGCGATCGCACCGCCGTTGACGTTAAGCTTTGCCGGATCGCCACCGGTGTGCTGCAACCAGGCTAGCGGCACCGGCGCGAACGCCTCGTTCACCTCGTACAGGTCGATGTCGTCGATGCGCATGCCGGCGCGCTGCAAGGCGCGATCCGTGGCGAACAACGGCTCCTCCAGCATCACGACGGGATCGCCGCCGGTGACGGTCAGATTGTGGATGCGGGCCAGCGGCGTCAGGCCATGCGCCTTCAGCGCTTCCTCGCTCACCACCATGACCGCACTCGCGCCGTCGCAGATCTGGCTGGCGTTGGCCGCGGTGATCGAGCCGCCCTCCTGCAACAGCTTCACCGCGCCGATGCTTTCCGGCGTCGCGTCGTAGCGGATGCCCTCGTCGCGATCGTGGATCACCGTGCCCTCGGGCGTCTCCACCTCCAGCCCGACGATCTCGTCGGCGAAGGCGCCAGCCTCGGTCGCTGCGGCAGCACGGCGGTGGCTTTCGAGCGCATAGGCGTCGAGCTGCGCCCGATCGAAGCCGTATTTGCGCGCGATCATCTCGGCGCCCATGAACTGGCTGAACTGCACGCCCGGAAAGCGCGCCTCCTGCCGCGGGCTTTTCGCCTTGCCGAGGCCGGCTTGCGCGAACAGCGCGCCGGTCGAGCCCATCGGCACGCGCGTCATGCTTTCGACGCCCGCGGCGATCACGACGTCCTGCGTCCCGCTCATCACCGCCTGGGCAGCGAACTGGATCGCCTGTTGCGACGATCCGCACTGGCGGTCGATCGTGACGGCGGGCACGCTGGTCGGCAGCGACGAGGCGAGCACCGCGCCACGCCCGACCTGGAAGCTCTGTTCGCCGCCCTGGCTGACGCAGCCCATGATGACGTCTTCGATCGCGGCGGGATCGATGCCGCTCCGTCCGACGATCGCGTCGAGCGTCGCCCCCGCCATGTCCGCCGGGTGCCAGCCCGCCAGCCGCCCGCCGCGCCGTCCGCCCGCGGTCCGCACCGCTTGGACGATATAGGCCTCCGCCATCGCTTCGCTCTCCATAACTCTTGTTATTGTGGCGATGTGTCGCGTAATCCATGGCAAAGCGCAAGAGGGTGACGATGGGCGTTCGACAGGCGGTGGCGGCACGACGATCGGTACGCGGGTTCCTCGATACGCCGGTGCCGCTGGCGCAGTTGCGGGACCTTGCCGAGGCGGCGGCGCGGGCGCCCTCGGGCGGCAACCTTCAGCCATGGCACGTGCAGATCGTGCAGGGCGACGCGATGACGCGGCTGAAAGCCCTCATGGCCGATCGACTGGCGAGCGGGGCGAGCGAGGCACCGCAATACGCCATCTATCCGCCGGAGCTCGACGACCCGTGGCGCGGCCGGCGCTTTGCGGTGGGGGAGGCGCTGTACGATCGGCTCGGCATTCCGCGGGAGGATAAGGCGGGGCGCCGACGCTGGTTCGCCGCCAATTATCGCTTCTTCGGGGCACCGGCGGCGTATTTCTGCTCGGTGGACCGGCGTATGGGGCCGCCGCAATGGTCGGACCTCGGTATGTATCTGCAAACGCTGATGCTGCTCGCGGTCGAGGCGGGGCTGGCGACCTGTCCGCAGGAATGCTGGGCGATGTATCCCGACACGGTGGGGCATTTTCTGAAGTTGCCCGAGGGCCGGATTCTGTTCTGCGGCGTGGCGATCGGGTTCGAGGATACGGACGCGCCAGCCAACGCGCTGCGCAGCGAGCGCGCACCGGCGGACGAGTGGCTGAGCGTGGTGGAATAGCGGCTATCGTCGCCCCGGACTCGATCCGGGGTGACGTTCCTTACCGGCTTTCTTAGGACCGATCGACATTCACTGACGCCAAGATACGAAGAGGTAAAGACAAGATGGTTCGCGCGGAGGCGCGGAGGACGCGGAGATGTCACGCGCGTGGGAACGCTTCGCCTTGACCTCGACCGAGATAGACAGGCCGCTCGCGCGGCAAACGCGACACCTCTGCGTCCTCCGCGCCTCCGCGCGAACAAAACCCTTTCTTCTTCATGCCTTTCCGCTCGTCGAAAACTCCATCACGACGGTGACCGCTGATCGGCTCTGGAAGCGGGGCCCCGGATCAAGTCGGGGGTGACGGGGGGCTACAGAACCACCCGCTCAGGCTTCGACTCCTCGATCGCCGCCAGCACCATCCGTTCCCACACCGCCGGGTCGCCCGCCGCGGCCATGCACTGGTCCGGCTCGCGTAATGTGCGCAGCACCGCCAGCGCATCGGGCAGGTAATCGCGCCACGCGCTGTCCACCTGATCGCTCGCGCTTTCGGCATCGCCGCCGGCATTCACGCTGATCCGCTGCCCCGCCAGCACGCGGGCGATCCGTTCGGCGACGGGAGTGGTCGACACGTCCATGGCTGCTCTCCTTTGCCATGGACAATGCGCGAACCCGCAACGCGGTTGCCGGATACGACGACGGCCCGGCGAGGGATGCTCGCCGGGCCGCCATCAAGTCGCGAAGGGAAGGGTATCAGCGCGCGGCGCCGGCACCCTGTCCACGGCCGCCGCCGCCCGAACGACCGCGGCCGCCACCGCCGCCACGACGGCTGGCGTTGGCATAGTTGCGCGTCGCGGTCGGTGCATGCGTCGCGCGCGGGCGGGCCGGCTGGCGCTGGCCGCGCGGCAGGTCGGCGCGCGGCGCGGGGTCCGCACCGATCGCCTTGACGCGCGTCGCCTTGATCTCATTGGCGAGGCCGGTGAAATTGTCCGGCAGCGGACGCACGGTCACCTTCTGACGCGTGATCTTCTCGATGTCCTTCAGATACGGCCGCTCGTCATCGGCGCAGAAGGCGATGGCGATACCGCTGTTGCCCGCGCGCGCGGTGCGGCCGATGCGGTGGACATACTGTTCCGCGACGTTCGGCAGCTCGAAGTTGACGACATGGCTGACGCCCGACACGTCGATGCCGCGTGCGGCGATGTCGGTGGCGACCAGCACCTTGGTCTTGCCGTCCTTGAACTCACCCAAGGCCCGTTCGCGCTGGCCCTGGCTCTTGTTGCCATGGATGGCGTTCGCCGCGATGCCGTTGCCGGCGAGCAGCTTCACGACGCGGTCGGCGCCATGCTTGGTGCGCGTGAAGACAAGCGCACGATCGATCGCCGGGTCCTGCAGCACCAGCGTCAGCAGCGCCTGCTTCTCCGTCTGGTTGACGAAGGTGACGTACTGATCGACGCGCTCGGCGGTGGTCGATTCCGGCACCACCGACACGGTCTTCGGGTTGGTGAGGAACTGGCCGGCGAGATCGCGGATCGCGGTCGGCATCGTTGCCGAGAAGAACAACGTCTGGCGCTTGCGCGGGATCATGCGCACGATCTTCTTGAGCGCGTGGATGAAGCCCAGGTCCATCATCTGGTCGGCTTCGTCGAGCACCAGGATTTCGATCATCGACAGGTTGCACATGCCCTGTTCGACCAGGTCGATCAGGCGGCCCGGCGTCGCGACGAGAATGTCGACGCCGCGGCTCAGGTCCTGGCGGTTCTTGTTGATGCTGGTGCCGCCGAACACGGTCGCGACGCTAAGCTTGGAAAACTGGCCATAGCCGCGCGCATTGTCGGCGATCTGGCTGGCGAGTTCGCGCGTCGGGGCGAGGACGAGCATGCGGACATGCGTCGGCAGGACGCGCTTCTGCGCGGCGACCAGGCGCTGGATCGACGGCAGCACGAACGCCGCGGTCTTGCCGGTGCCCGTCTGCGCGATACCGAGTAGATCATTGCCTTCCAGCAGGATCGGGATCGACTGTGCCTGGATCGGCGTGGGGGTGGCATAGCCCTTGGCCTCGAGCGCACGGACGAGCGGCTCGGCAAGGCCGAGATGAGCGAATGACATGGAATAACAACCTTCAAAAACGGCCTCGCCAGCGCGCCGTCCGAAGGAGAGGGCACGCCGGTGCGGCGGGGGAAACCGACACCCCGCGTGAAAAGGGAAGCCTTCAGCTAACGACCGAGGCGGAGCCGGGGGTGGCAAGGCCAACCCGTTCACGCTGCATGACGCCTCGATGGCCCGGCATGTGCGCTGCACTGCCGCAAAAGTCAAGGTGGGGGTGGGGTGGAGCGTGCGCGCTTCCCCCGAAATTCGTCATCCCGGCGTTCGCCGGGATGACGAAGGGCGAGGCTTACAACGCCCGCCCGATCACCTCTTTCATGATCTCGTTCGTGCCGCCGTAAATCCGCGTCACGCGCGCCGACCGCCATGCCCGCGCGATCGGATATTCGTTCATATAGCCCGCGCCGCCATGCAGTTGGAGGCAGGCGTCGAGCACCTCCCATTGCAATTCGGTGTGCCACAGCTTGGCGGCCGCGCCTTCCTCGTTGGTCAGCTCGCCCGCCAGATGCCGGCGGATCGCCCAGTCGAGATGCGCCCAGCCGACCTGCAGCTTCGTCTTGATGCCCGCCAGCACGAAGCGCGTGTTCTGGAAGTCGAACACCACGCCGGCGAACGCCTTGCGATCCTTGGTGAAGGCGACGGTATCGTCGAACGCCTTCTGTGCCGACGCCTGCGCGCCGACCGCGATCGACAGCCGTTCCTGCGGCAGCTGGCTCATCAGATAGACGAAGCCCTTGCCCTCTTCGCCCAGACAATTGGTGATCGGCACGCGCACGTCGTCGAAGAACAATTCGGACGTGTCCGCCGCTTCCTGCCCGATCTTGTCGAGCTTACGCCCGCGCCGAAAGCCCTCGCGTTCCGCCTCGACCAGGATGATCGACATGCCGCGCCACGCGGGCTTGGCGTCGGGATCGGTCTTGGCGACGACCAGCACCAGATCGGCGTTCTGGCCGTTGGTGATATAGGTCTTGCTGCCGTTGAGGACGTAGTGGTTGCCGTCGCGCTTCGCCGTGGTGCGGATCGACTGGAGGTCGCTGCCCGTGCCCGGTTCGGTCATCGCGATCGCGGTGATCGTCTCGCCCGACACCATGCGCGGCAGCCAATGGCGCTTCTGCTCCTCCGATCCGTAATGCTCCAGATAGCCGACGACGATGTCCGATTGCAGCGTGAAGCCCGCGGGCACGCCGTTATAGGTCAGCTCCTCGTTGACGATCGCGTTATAGCCGAAATCGAGGCCCAGCCCGCCATATTCCTCCGGCACCGTCGGGCACAGCATCCCGACCGCCCCCGCCGCGCGCCAGAACGCGGGGGGCACCAGCCGGTTCGCCTCCCAGTCCGCCACGTTGGGCACGCCTTCCTTGCGCAGGAACTGGCGTACGCTCTGCCGGAACGCCTCGTGATCCCCGTCATAGGCGCTGCGGCCCGCGACATTGTCCAGCGTCATGATCCTCTCCTTGTCTCTTTGGGTGAGAGGCTGCAGGCGAGAGGCGCCCCCGTCAAGTCAAAATAACAAATGTTACGGACAACCTCGGAAACCCCTGCCGTTCGCCCTGAGCCTGTTGAAGGGCGGGTTTCCCCTAGCGCCGCGCCTGGGGCCACCCGTGCTTCGACAGGCTTAGCACGAACGGATGGAGGAGATCGTAACGCCTGAGACTTTTTCGGTGCATCCCGTCACCGCCGACGATAGCATGGGCGCCCAACCAAAAGAGGATGCCCGATGAAACTCGCCAGTCTGAAGCACAAGCGTGACGGCAGGCTCGTCGTCGTCTCGAACGACCTCGCCTGGTGTGCGGACGCGGGCCATATCGTGCCGACGTTGCAGGCGGCGCTCGACGATTGGGACCGGTATCTGCCCGACCTCCAGAATCTCGCGACCGACCTGGAGCATGCGGTGATCCCGCGCGAACGCTTCCACGAACATGACGCCGCCTCGCCGCTGCCGCGCGCCTATCAGTGGGCGGACGGGTCGGCCTATGTGAACCACGTCGCACTGGTGCGGCAGGCGCGCGGGGCCGAGATGCCGGAGAGCTTCTGGCACGATCCGCTGATGTATCAGGGCGGATCGGACGGCTTCCTTGCCCCCCGCGATCCCATTCCGCTCGGCGACGAGAGCTGGGGGTGCGACATGGAGGCAGAGGTCGTCGTCGTCACCGGCGACGTGCCGCTGGGCGCGAGCCGCGAAGAGGCGCTCGCCGCGATCCGCCTCGTCGGGCTGACCAACGACGTGTCGCTGCGCGGGCTGATCCCCGGCGAGTTGGCGAAGGGCTTCGGCTTCTTCCAGTCCAAGCCGGCCAGCGCCTTCTCGCCTGTGTTCGTGACACCCGATGCGCTGGGCGACTGGTGGCGGGACGGCAAGCTCCACCGCAAGCTCAACGTCGACCTCAACGGTCAGCCCTTCGGCCGGGTCGAGGCGGGCGAGGACATGACCTTCGATTTCGGGACGCTCGTCGCGCATGCCGCCAAGACGCGCGCGCTGGGGGCGGGGACGATCGTCGGATCGGGCACCGTCAGCAACCGCGGTGCCGACGGGGGCCCCGGCAAGACGATCGCCGACGGCGGCGTCGGCTATTGCTGCCTTGCCGAGCTGCGCACCGTCGAAACGATCGCGACCGGCAAGGCGACGACGCCGTTCCTCAAGCCGGGCGACACCGTGCGCATCTGGGCGGAGGACGACAAGCACCATCCGATCTTCGGCGTCATCGAACAGACTGTGGGGTGACATACATTCCTCCCCCGCCAGGGAGCATCGGGTTGCGCATGCCGCGCATGCTCAAGGATCGTCCGGGGGACGATCCGACCCGATGCTGGGACCGCCACGCGCAAGCGTGGGGGTGGAGGGGGAGGACAGGGTGAATCCCGTTTAGCAGGAACACCGCCGTCCTCCCCCTCCGTCACGCCCTGCGGGCGCGCCACCTCCCCCTGGCGGGGGAGGACTGGACCAAAATCTCGCTTGAAATCTAATTACAACGGCGCGAAAGTATCGATCAACGGTGCCGGCGACTCCCGCGGGGCACGGACAGGAGAGAAACGTGGCCGGCGAGCATCCTCGCGCCAATTTGCAGCCGCTGCGGCTGCACGTGCCGGAACCCAAGTTCCGCCCCGGCGATCCCGTCGATTTCGTCGGCGTGGACATTCCCCCGGCCGGTGCCGCACGACGGCCCGATACCGCCGAATCGGCGCACGATTTCACCGACCTCGCCTATACGATGGTCCGCGTCCTCGACGAGGACGGGCGCGCGGTCGGCCCGTGGGACCCCAAGCTGTCGCCCGACATGCTGCGCCGCATGCTGCGCAACATGGCACTGCTGCGCGCGTTCGACGAGCGCATGTTCCGTGCGCAGCGCCAGGGCAAGACCAGCTTCTACATGAAGGCGACCGGCGAAGAGGCGGTGGCGATCGCCGCGGCGCAGGCGCTCGACGCCGACGACATGTGCTTCCCGTCCTATCGACAGCAGGGGCTGCTCATCGCGCGCGGCTATCCGCTGGTCGAGATGATGAACCAGATCTACTCGAACACCGGCGACAAGCTGCAGGGCAAGCAGCTGCCGATCATGTATTCGGCGAAGGATTTCGGCTTCTTCTCGATTTCCGGCAACCTCACCACGCAATATCCGCAGGCCGTCGGCTGGGCGATGGCGTCGGCGGCGAAGGGCGACACGCGTATCGCGGCGACCTGGTGCGGCGAGGGGTCTACCGCGGAGGGCGACTTCCATTCGGCCTGCACCTTCGCGTCCGTCTATCGCGCGCCGGTGATCTTCAACGTCGTCAACAACCAGTGGGCAATTTCGAGCTTTTCGGGCTTCGCGGGTGCCGAATCGACCACCTTCGCGGCGCGTGCGATCGGCTATGGCATCGCCGGCCTGCGCGTCGACGGCAATGACGCGCTCGCGGTCTATGCCGCGACATTGTGGGCGGCGGAGCGCGCGCGCACCAACGCCGGTCCGACCTTGATCGAGCATTTCACCTATCGCGCGGAAGGCCATTCGACCTCCGACGATCCGACGCAATATCGCAGCGCCGGCGAACCGACCGCCTGGCCGCTGGGCGACCCGATCGCGCGGCTGAAGCAGCACCTCATCGTCATCGGCGAATGGGACGAGGAGCGCCACGCCGCGCAGGACCGGGAGCTGGCCGAGTACGTCCGTGCGCAGCAGAAGGACGCCGAGAAGAACGGCATCCTCGGCCACGGTCTGCACCAGCCATTGGACAGCCTGTTCGACGGCGTATTCGAGGAGATGCCGTGGCATCTGCGCGAACAACAGGCGCAGATGATCGCCGAGGAAGAAGCGAGCGGGCGGCCATGGGCGCGCAAGTGATGTATCTCCCTCTCCCAGCGGGAGAGGGAAGGGGCCCGCTGCCGGAGGCAGTGGGACGGGTGAGGGCAGCCTGCCTTTCGACCCTCACCCTTCCGCCGCTTCGCGGCTCCCTCCCTCTCCCGCCGGGAGAGGGATTATGAGTGACGCCATGACCGACACCACGATCGACACGCCTGCCATCACCCGCATGAACATGATCCAGGCGATCAACTCCGCGCTCGACGTCTGCATGGGGCGCGACGCGGACGTGATGGTGATGGGCGAGGACGTCGGCTATTTCGGCGGCGTGTTCCGCGCGACCGCGGGGCTCCAGGCGAAATACGGCAAGACCCGTGTGTTCGACACGCCGATCACCGAGATCGGCATCATGGGCGTCGCGATCGGCATGGGCGCCTATGGCCTGCGCCCCGTCCCCGAAATCCAGTTCGCGGATTACATCTATCCCGCGCTCGACCAGCTGGTCAGCGAGGCGGCGCGGCTGCGCTATCGCTCGGCGGGCGAGTTCACCTCGCCGATCACGATCCGCTCGCCCTATGGCGGCGGTATCTTCGGCGGGCAGACGCACTCGCAGAGCCCGGAGGGTATCTTCACCCACGTCTCGGGCATGAAGACGGTGATTCCGTCGACGCCTTATGACGCCAAGGGCCTGCTGATCGCGGCAATCGAGGACAACGACCCCGTCCTCTTCCTCGAACCCAAGCGCATCTATAACGGCCCGTTCAACGGCCATTGGGATCGGCCGGCGGAAAACTGGTCGAAGCATCCGGGGGGCGAGGTGCCGACCGGCTATTACCGCGTCGACCTGGGCAAGGCGAAGGTGGTGCGGCCGGGCGAGGCGCTGACGATCCTCGCCTATGGCACGATGGTCCACGTCTGTGCGCAGGTGGTCGCCGACGAAGGCATCGATGCCGAGATCATCGACCTGCGCACGCTCGTGCCGCTCGATATCGAGACGATCGAGGCGTCGGTGAAGAAGACCGGCCGCTGCATGATCGTCCACGAAGCGACGCGTACGTCGGGCTTCGGCGCCGAACTGTCCGCGCTGGTGCAGGAACGCTGCTTCTACCATCTCGAAGCCCCGATCGAGCGTGTGACCGGCTTCGACACGCCATACCCGCACAGCCTCGAATGGGCGTATTTCCCGGGCCCGGTCCGCATCGGCCAGGCGCTCAAGAAGATCATGAAGGACGCATAAGATGGGCCGCTTCACCTTCCGCCTGCCCGATATCGGCGAAGGCATCGCCGAGGCCGAGATCGTCGCCTGGCACGTCGCCGTTGGCGATCGCGTCGAGGAAGACCAGAACATCGCCGACATGATGACCGACAAGGCGACCGTCGAGATGGAATCGCCGGTGTCAGGCGTCGTGGTCGAACTGGCGGGCGAGGTCGGCGACCAGGTCGCGATCGGCGCGGCGCTGGTCGTGATCGAAACCGAGGATGCGGGCGCCGAAGATGCGGGGGGTGAGGTCGTCGCCGCGCCCGCGACCGCGGAACAGGCGGAAGTCGCGCAGCAATATGAGGCCGAGAACCCCGGCGTCGAGGCGGTCGAAGCGGTTGCCGTGACGGCGCCGGCGGGATCGGGCGATACGCCATCCCCCGTTCGTGCCGAGCCTGTCGAAGCACAGGCCGCAAGCGCACCCCCAGCGGCGACCAGCCCTGCGACAGGCTCAGGGCAAACGGCGGACAAGGCACCCGTCGCCGCCCACGTCCTCGCCTCGCCCGCGGTGCGCGCTCGTGCCCGCGATCTCGGCATCGATCTCGCCCAGGTGAAGACCGACGCCGATCGCGTCCGCCACGCCGACCTCGACGCCTTCCTCCGCTACAATGCCGGCCAGGGCTATCACGCCCCCGGCGCGTCGCGTGCGCGCGAGGACGAACAGGTCCGCGTCATCGGCATGCGCCGTCGCATCGCCGAGAATATGGCTGCGGCCAAGCGTCACATCCCGCACTTCACCTATGTCGACGAGGTGGACGTGACCGCGCTGGAGGCGATGCGCGCCGATCTCAACGCGCACCGCGGTCCGCGCCCCAAGCTCACCATGCTGCCACTGCTGATCGTCGCGATCTGCCGGACGCTGCCGCAATTCCCGATGCTCAACGCGCGCTATGACGACGAGGCGGGCGTGGTGACGCGCTCGGGCCGCGTCCACCTCGGCATGGCGGCGCAAACCGACGCCGGGCTGACCGTGCCGGTCATCCGCGACGCGCAGGACAAGAACGTCTGGCAGCTCGCTGCCGAGATATCGCGCCTCGCCGAGGCGGCCCGCGCCAACAAGTTGAAGCCGGATGAACTCGGCAACGGCACGATCACCGTCACGTCGCTGGGGCCGCTCGGCGGCATCGCGACGACGCCGGTCATCAACCGGCCGGAGGTCGCGATCATCGGGCCGAACAAGATCGTCGAGCGCCCCGTCTTCACCGGCCGCGGTGACGAAATCCGTCGGGCGAAGCTGATGAACGTGTCGATCAGCTGCGACCATCGCGTCGTCGATGGCTGGGACGCGGCGAGCTATATCCAGGCGCTCAAGACGCAGCTCGAGACGCCGGTCCTGCTGTTCGCCGACTGATGCGCGGGGCCGCCGCCGCCGTCGTGCTGCTGCTCGCCGGCTGCGGCGATGGCGGTGCGGATCGGGCGGCCCGGCTGCGCGCGGCAGGGCCCAACCCGGACGTCACGGCGCTGTTGCGCGTCGCGGATGCCGGGACGGGCGAGCGGTTGTTCAACGCCTGCGCGGCCTGCCACGCGATCCGCAAGGGCGCGCCCGATCGCAACGGCCCCAATCTGTTCGGCGCGATGGGCGCGCCGGTCGCCGGCGTCAGTCCGCGCTTCGGCTACACCGCCGCGCTGCAGCGCATCGGCGGCCGCTGGACGCCAGAGCGGATGGATGCGTGGATCGCCAACCCGCACGCCTTCGCACCCGGCACGTCGATGGGCTATCCCGGCCTCGCCGACCCGCTCGCCCGCGCGGACCTGATCGCCTATCTCAGCGCACAGCGGTGAAGCACGGCGGGCGATAATCCTACGCATCGTCATTGCGAGCGTAGCGCGGCAATCCAGAGCCGGACCAGGACGCCTTGGATTGCTTCGCTACGCTCGCAATGACGAGATCGGGGGGCGTGCAGGACATCTCTCGCAACATCTGGCGAGCCACCTTACTGGCGCCGCAACCCGATCCGCGCCACTGTCGCGCCATGACCCAGCCCCTCGTCCACACCGCCCGCGACGGCCATGTCGCCATTCTCACCTTCGCGCGCCCGCCGCACAATTTCGCCGATCTCGCGCTGATTGAGGCGATCGGCGCCGCCTTTGCCGCGGCGGATGCCGATCCGCAGGTGCGCGCGATCGTGCTGCAATCGGATGGCCGCATCTTTTGCGCCGGTGCCGACCTTGCCCGCGACAATCCCGTCGAAAAGGACCAGCCCGCGGGCACGCGCAACCCCTTCTACGTCGCCGCCGCGCGGCTCTACGCGGTGAAGACGCCGGTCGTTGCCGCAATCCAGGGCGCGGCGGTGGGAGCAGGCCTCGGCCTCGCGCTCGTCGCCGATTTCCGCGTCGCGGCGGCGGAGGCGCGCTTCGTCGCCAATTTTGTCGCGCTGGGATTTCACCCGGGCTTCGGCATCTCGGCGGTGCTGGAGCGGGTGATCGGCCGCCAGCGCGCACTGCTGATGAATCTCACCGCGCGTCGCATCAAGGCGGAGCAGGCGGCGGACTGGGGTCTCGTCGATCTGCTGGTGCCCGCCGACCGCCTGCGCGCCGAGGCGCTGGCATTGGCGCAGGAGATTGCGGCGGGAGCGCCGCTCGCGGTGCAGTCGACTCGGGCAACCATGCGCGGCGAACTGTTTGCGCTGGTCGAGGCGCAGACCGACCACGAACTCGCCGAACAGGCCTGGTTGCAGAAGACCGCCGACTTTGCCGAGGGCGTGCGCGCGGTCAACGAACGCCGTCCTGGACGGTTCGTAGGCGCCTAACGCCGTCCCATACACGCCGTCACCCCGGAACGAGTCCGGGGTGACGGGGGCGCTTACTTCATCAGCACCAACTCTTCCGCCATCGTCGGATGCAGCGCGACCGTGTCGTCGAACTGCGCCTTGGTCAGCCCCGCCTTCACCGCGATCGCCGCGGCCTGCAGGATCTCCGGCACGTCCGGCCCGATCATGTGCAGCCCGACGATCTTCCCCGACACGCCATCGCACACCATCTTGTACAGCGCGCGCTCGTTGCGCCCGGCCAGCACGTTCTTCATCGGCCGGAAATCGGACGAATAGACCGCGACCGACCCCAGCTTCTGCTTCGCCTCGCTTTCGGTCATGCCGACGCCCGCCATCGGCGGATGGCTGAACACGGCCGACGGGATGTTGGCGTAATCGACCGTGGTGGGCTTGTTGCCGAAGAAGGTGTCGGCGAACGCCTGGCCCTCGCGGATCGCCACGGGCGTCAGCTGGATGCGGTTGGTGACGTCGCCGATCGCGAAGATGCTATCGACGCTCGACCGGTTCTGCTCATCGACGACGACCGCGCCCTTCTCCAGCGCGACGCCAGCCTCTTCGAGCCCGAGACCTTCGGTGTTGGGCACGCGACCGGTCGCGAACATCACCATGTCGACGGTCACGGGCTCGTGGTTTGACATATGGACGGTCAGGCAGCCATCCTCACCCTTGTCGAGGCGTTCGAAATTGGCGTCGAACTTGAACTCCAGCCCTTTCATCATGCTGATCTGGAGCAGGCGATCGCGGATCGACAAGTCGTAACCGCGCAGGATGTCCTGCGTGCGGTTCATGATGATCACGTGTGCGCCGAACTGGTGGAAGATGCCGGCGAATTCATTGGCGATATAGCCCGCGCCGGCGATCAGGATGCGCTTCGGAATGGCGTCGAGGTGGAACGCCTCGTTGCTGGTGATGCCGTGTTCGGCGCCGGGGCAGGCGGGGACGGCCGGATGCGCGCCGACCGCGATCAGGATGCGTTCCGCGGTCTTCTCGGTGCCGTCGGCCAGCCGCACGCTGTGCGGGCCGCTGACGGTGGCGCGCTGGTGGATGATCTCGACGCCATGCGTCTCCAGCGTCTGCGTATAGGCGCCGTTGATCCGGTCGACCTCCTCCAGCACATTGTCGCGCAGCGTCTTCCAATCGAAGTCGCACTGGTCGGGCACCTGCCAGCCGAAGCGCTTGGCGTCCTTCAGATCCTCGGCAAAGTGCGCGCCATAGACGAGCAATTTCTTGGGCACGCAGCCGCGGATCACGCAGGTGCCGCCGACGCGATACTCTTCGGCCACCGCCACGCGCGCACCATGCGCCGCTGCGACGCGGCTCGCGCGCGTGCCACCGGACCCCGCGCCGATGACGAAGAGGTCGTAGTCATATTGGGGCATGGTATTACTCCGGGGTGGCGAGCGCCGGGCGAAGGCCCAGATGCTGCACGAAAGGGTCGAAATCGCGATCACTGTATAACAAGGGAAGGCGATCGAGGATGCACCGCGTCGCAATCAGCGTGTCGATCGTCTTGCGGATGGTGATGCCGAGGCTGCGCAGGTGCCGGTAATTGCGGGCGGCCTGCACGGCGATGCGGTGGTCGGCGATCTGGACTTTGTTAAACTTGGCGAAGAAGCGGATTGCATCATCGGCGCTTCGTTCGCTGCGGGCGCCCTGCAATACCTCCATCAACACTAGGTCGCCGATGGCGAGTGGGTCGCCACGATCAAGGCACTGCGTCAGCGCGCGGGTCTGTACAGTTGAGCGGTTGGCCAACAGGTCGATCCATACGCTCGAGTCGACGAGCGTCAGCCCCATTCGCGCACCGGGTCGTCGGTCCGCATGGCGTCGAGATCACCGTCCCAGCCCAAGCCACGTAAACCTTCGAGCGCTTCACGCTGCCGCTCGATGTTAACGTAGCGGTTCAGCACGAACTGCACGACGTCACGCTTGGTCTTCAAGCCGCTGCGCTGGATGGCCTCCGCCATCAAAGCATCGTCAATCTCGATATTCGTCCGCATGTGTATGGCTCCGCAGAGCCATACACATAGCGTTCACGCCCAGCTCAATCCAGACCGGCGCGGCGGATCAGGTCTTCGGTCGAGGGGTCGAACTCCTGCCCGCCCTGATCGGCGGCCTTGGCCATTTCCTTGCCCAGCTCGACGCCGAACTGGTCGAAGCTGTTGATGCCGAGCAGCACGCCGTTCACGAACACGCGGTGTTCGTAGAAGGCGATCAGCGCGCCCAGCGTGCGCGGGTCGAGCACGTCGAGCAGGATCGTCGAGGACGGGCGGCCGCCGCTGTACGAGCGCGCGGGATCGTCGACCTGCTTGCCCTTCATCAGCGCGGCGCCCTGCGCAAAGGCATTGAGCAGCAACTGGCGATGGTGATCCTCCGCCAGCGTATCGCCCGGCTCGATCACCGCGATGAACTCGACGGGGACGAGGTGCGTGCCCTGGTGGAGCAGCTGGAACACCGCATGCTGCGCATCGGTGCCGACGCCGCCCCAGGTGATCGCCGCGGTCGGCCGCCCGACCGGCTGGCCGTCCACCGTCACGCCCTTGCCGTTCGATTCCATCTCCAGCTGCTGGAGATAGCTCGGCAGCAGCCGCAGCCGCTCGTCATAGGCGAAGGGTGCGCGCGTTTCGGCGTGGCGGACCTGCGTGTAGTAGAGGTCGGCGAAGGCGGCGAGCGCGGGGGCATTCTCGTGCAGCGCGGTCAGGCGGAAATGGCGGTCCATCTCGGCCGCGCCTTCCAGCAGTTCCTCGAACGCGCCCCAGCCCAGTGCCACCGCCGCCGGGAAGCCGATCGACGACCAGAGCGAATAGCGGCCGCCGACGCCTTCGCTGAACGGCAGGATGCGGGTTTCATCGATGCCCCATTCCATCGCCTTGTCGGGCGCGGCGGTCAGCGCGATCACCTTGCCGTACGGGTCTTCGACACCATGCTCGCGGAACCACTGCATCGCCGATTCGGCGTTGAGCATGGTTTCCTTGGTGGTGAAGGTCTTGGACGCGATGACGAGCAGCGTCGCCGATGGATCGAAATCCTTGATCGCCTCTTCCAGCGCCACGCCATCGACGTTGGAGACGATCGCGACGTCATAGCGCTTGTCCTCGCGGCCCAGCGCATCGACCAGCAGGTCCGGCCCCAGCGCCGATCCGCCGATGCCGATGTGGAGGACGTGACGGATGTCGCCCAGCGCGCCCGCCTCGATCGCGTCGATCAGCGCGCGCATCCGCTCGTGGAAGCGGCGAGCGCGGGCGACGCTGTCCGGATTACCCTCGCCGCGTTCGGCGGTGTGCTCGACCGGGCGATCCTCGGTGACATTGACGTGTTGGCCGCCGAACATCGCGTCGCGCTTGCCGGCAAGGTCCTTGGCCTTGGCCAGCGCTTCGAACGCCGCGACCGCGTCGCGCGTCAGATGCGTCTTCGACCAGTCGAAATGGATGCCGGAGACGTCCAGGCTGAACGTCTTCAGCCGCTCGCCGTCTTCGGCGAACAGGTCCATCAGCTTGGGGGAGGGCAGGGCTTCGATCGCAGACCAGTCGCTCATATGTCCGTCCTTCATGGGGAGGGGAAAGTCGTGACCGTCCCGTATCGATCCTGCGCCGGGCGACAAGCCCGTTTCCACCGACACCGGAACGACTGGTGAGGACGCACGGGGGCGGCTAAAGCTCCGCTCCTATGGCCGATACTCCTGCCCCCGCGACGCCCAAGCCGGTACAGCCCCGCTCGGAAACCAGCGAGACGATCCGCTTCCTCGTGAAGCTGGCGGTCGCCGTGTTCATCCTGCGCAGCTTCATCTTCGCGCCCTTCTCGATTCCCAGCGAATCGATGCTGCCGCGGTTGCTGATCGGCGACTATCTGTTCGTCACGAAATGGAATTACGGCTATTCGCGCTGGTCGCTGCCCTATGGCTTTCCGCCGATCCCGGGCCGCCTGCTTGGCCGCAATCCGGCGCGTGGCGACGTTGTCGTGTTCCGCTCGCCCGATCCCGCGCCCGGCGATACCGATCCCGAACACGCCGACCATGACGTCATCAAGCGCGTCATCGGCCTGCCCGGCGACACGATCCAGATGCGCCGCGGCCAGGTGATCCTGAACGGCGTGCCCGTCCCCAAGCAGCGCGTCGCCGACTTCGTCCTGCCGCTGACCGCCAATTTCAACGAGCAGAAGTGCGGCGCGACCTTCGTCGACGTCGACGCAAAGGGGCAGCCGATCTGCCGCTACCCCCAGTTCCGCGAGACCCTGCCCAACGGCAAGAGCTATATGGTGCTCGACCAGGCGGACATTCCGCAGGCGGACGACACCGGCCTCTACACCGTGCCCGCGGGCAGCGTCTTCCTGATGGGCGACAATCGCGACGACAGCGCCGACAGCCGTTTCCCCGCGCCGATCGGCATGGGCTATATCCCGATGGAGCGGATCGAGGGCAAGGCGGTCGTCACCTTCTTCTCGACCAACGGCAACTATCGCTGGTTCAATCCGATCAGCTGGTTCACCGCCGCCCGCTGGAACCGCATCGGAGAAGGCTTCTGACCCCGGATCTCGCCAGCTGGATCGCGCAGACCTTCGGCCGGGCACCCGCCGACCTCGCCCCGTTCGCGCGCGCGCTGACGCATGGCAGCCAGGCGGCGGAGAATTACGAGCGGCTCGAATTTCTCGGCGACCGCGTGCTCGGCCTCATCATGGCGGAATGGCTGTGGGAGCTGTTCCCCAGGGAAACCGAGGGCAGCCTGTCGAAGCGCCTGAACGCGCTGGTGACCGGCGCGGTCTGCGCCGACGTCGCCCGGTCGATCGGCGTGCGCGCGCATCTGAAGCTCGGCAAACAGGCGCGCGATGACGGGGCGTATGAGAGCGACAATATCCTGGGCGACGTGATGGAGGCGCTGATCGGCGCCTGGTATCGCGAAGCCGGCCTTGATGCGGCGCGCACCTTCGTCCGCAGCGCCTGGGGCGACCGCGTCCGCCGCAGCGACAAGGCACCGCAGCACCCCAAGTCGGCGTTGCAGGAATGGGCCGCCGCGCATGGCCGCCGCACGCCTGAATATGTCGTCGTCGACCGATCCGGCCCGCATCATGCGCCACGGTTCACCGTGCAGGCGAAGATCGGGACGTTCGCGGAAGCCACGGCGACGGGGGCGAACAAGCAGATCGCCGAAACCGCGGCAGCGAAGGCCCTGCTAGCGAAGGTGGCGTCGTAAATTCCTCCCTCGGCGCAGCCGGGGGAGGGGGGCCGTTCGCGCCAGCGAATGGTGGAGGGGGCGGTTCCACAAACGACCTCTGTGCCGTATCCCCCCCTCCGTCGGCGCAGCAGCGCCGCCACCTCCCCCTGGCGGGGGAGGAGTGACTTGCCCAACGCCCGCCACCCAACCAAAAGAAGCCCCATGACCCAGACCCAACATTGCGGCCTCGTCGCCGTCGTCGGCGCGCCCAACGCGGGCAAGTCCACGCTCGTCAACGCGCTCGTCGGCCAGAAGGTCGCCATCGTCAGCCCCAAGGCGCAAACGACGCGCACCAAGCTGCTCGGCGTTGCGATCCAGGACGCGGCGCAGATTTTGCTGGTCGACACGCCCGGCATCTTCGAACCGCAGCGGCGCCTCGACCGCGCGATGGTGTCGGCCGCGTGGAGCGGCACCGAGGGCGCGGACATGATCGCGCTCGTGGTGGACGGCAAGGGCGGCATCGGCCCCAAGGTCGAACGCATCGCCGAGGCGCTGAAGGACCGGCCCGAGCCCAAGATCCTGATCCTCAACAAGGTCGACGTCGCGGACAAGCCCAAGCTGCTGCTCCACGCCGAAAAGCTCAACGCGTTGATGCACTTCGCCGACACATGGTTCGTCTCGGCGCAGACCGGCGACGGCCTTGCCGAGCTCAAGTCCGCACTCGCCGCCGCGATGCCGGAGGGGCCGTGGCACTATCCGGAGGATCAGGTCTCCGACGCCACCGAACGCGCACTCGCCAGCGAGGTGACGCGCGAACAGCTCTACCTCCAGCTCCACGCCGAACTGCCCTATGCCAGCACGGTCGAGACGGAAAAGTATAGCGAGCGCGAGGACGGATCGGTCGAAATCCATCAGCAGATCCTCGTCGAACGCCCGACGCAGCGCGCGATCGTGCTCGGCAAGGGTGGCGTGCGCATCCGCGACATCGGCGCGCGCGCGCGTACCGAGCTCGCCGGCATCCTGGGCGTGCCGGTCCACCTCTACCTGCATGTGAAGGTCAAGCCCGGCTGGGACGAAGACCGCGAGATCTACCGCGACATCGGTCTCGACTGGGTGGAGTAAAGGCCTCTCTTCGGCGCTGCCCGGAACGCGCCCGCAACTTGGGCGGGCGGCGTCCTATCCTCCCCCTCCGTCACCACTGCGCGGTGCCACCTCCCCCTGGCGGGGGAGGAATGAGGCGCGCGCGGGGCTATCCCTCAGCCGGGCTGCCAGCCTCCGCCAGCAGCGCATCCACCCACGCCGGCACCAATTCCCCTGCCGGCCCCAGCCGCGTCTCGGCAAAGAAGCCGCTGCCCGCCGATCGCTCCAGGTTCAGCTCCAGCGTGTCGGCGCCATAGGCCTCCGCCATCTGCACGAAGCCGGCGGCGGGATAGACCGCGCCCGACGTGCCGATCGATACGAACAGGTCGCACGCCGCCAGCGCCGCCTCGATCCGGTCCATGTGATAGGGCATCTCACCGAAGAACACGATGTCGGGCCGCAACGCCGGCTCGCCGCAATTGGGGCATTCGGTGTCGGGCGGCAGCGCGCCGTCCCAATCCTCGCGGATGCCGCAGACCGCGCACAGCGCCGATCGGAGCTCGCCGTGCATGTGCAGCAACCGCGTCGCACCGGCACGCTCGTGCAGATCGTCGACATTCTGCGTCACGATCAGCAACTCGCCCGTCCACGCGCGATCCAGTCGCGCCAGCGCCGTGTGCGCGGCATTGGGCGCGACCTCCGCCAGCGCCGCCCGCCGCAGGTCGTAGAAGCGATGCACCAGCGCCGGGTCCGCCGCCAGCGCCTCTGGCGTGCAGACGTCTTCGACGCGGTGTCCCTCCCACAGCCCACCCGGCCCGCGGAAGGTGGCGATGCCGGATTCGGCGGAAATGCCGGCGCCGGTCAGGACGACGATATTGCGGATAGCGGTCATGGCCCGCGAAGATAGGACCGGAACCGGGTGGCGGGAAGGTGGTGGCCGGCGGTCGGCGCACCACCTTCCTCGCGGTCAGAATTCCGACCAGTCGTCGTTGCTCACCGCCAGCGCGGTATTGCCGACCGCGCGCGGCGGCGCGGGGCGGGCGGTACGCTGCGCGGCCGGGGCGGGGCGGTGACGCAGGACGGCGACGGGTACGGCGGCGCCCACCGGGGCCTCGCCCACCCGGAACCGAGCGATCTGGCGGCTCATCTCCTCGACTTCGGATGCCAGGCTGCGTGCGGCGGCGGTCGCCTCCTCCACCATCGCGGCATTCTGCTGGGTGACGCCGTCCATCTCGGACACGGCGGTGTTGATCTGTTGCAGGCCGGTCGCCTGCTGCTCGGCCGACGCCGCGATCGCGGAGACGAGGCCGTTGATCTCGCCGATCTTGCCGATGATGCGGCCGAGCGCGTCGCCCGTCTCGCCGACCAGCTGGACGCCCGCCGTCACCTGAACCGAGGACGCGGTGATCCGCGCCTTCACATCCTTCGCCGCTTCGGCAGAGCGCTGCGCCAGCGCACGCACTTCGGATGCGACCACGGCGAAGCCCTTGCCGGCATCGCCGGCGCGCGCGGCCTCGACGCCGGCATTCAGCGCCAGCAGGTTGGTCTGGAAGGCGATGCCGTCGATCACGCTGATGATCTCGGAGATTTCGTGCGAGGTGCGTTCGATGCCGCCCATCGCATCGACCGCGCGCTGCACGACCTCGCCCGAACGCTCGGCTTCGACGCGAGCGTCGCGCATCGCGGCGTCGGCGCGACCGGCACGCTCCGCCGTCGACCGGACGGTCGCGGTGATCTCGTCCATCGCGGCCGCGGTTTCTTCCAGCGATGCCGCCTGTTGCTCGGTCCGCTGCGACAGATCGTCGGAAGCCTGACGAATGTCGTTGGCGCCGCTGTTGATGCCGCTCGCCGATTCCGTGACCTGCGACAGGGCGCTGCGCAGCGCTGCGGCCGCGTCGTTGAAGTCGGACTGCAGCTTGGCATAGGCGGGCGGGAAGCTGCCGTTCAGCTGGCAGGTGAGATCGCCGTCGGCCAGGGCGGCAAGCCCGGTCGCCAGCGCGTCGGTCGCCTGCGCGGCGGCAGCGGCCTTGTCCTGCTCGGCCCTGACGACGGAGTCGCGGAAGATGTCGACCGCCCGCGCGATGTCGCCGATCTCGTCCTGCTGATCCAGATGCGGCACGGTGGCCGTGCCATTCTGCGCGGCCAGCCCGCGGATCGTTCCGGACAGGCGTTTGACCGGCGTGACGACCTTCGACGCGATGATGAACAGCGACACGGCAAGCACCGCGATTCCGGCCAGCACCAGTGCGATCATGATCGTGCGGTTCGTCTGCGCGGTGATGCTGGCGTTGGTGCCGGTTTGCTCCGCGATCTTCAGTTGCAGGTCGACGAGCTTGCCGATCGAGTCGGACACCGGATCGATGGCTCGATACAGAGAGGTGACGACGAAATGGTCGAGCGCGGCGCGATCGCCGCTATCCAAAATCGTCTGGAGTTCGGCGACGCGCTCGTCCGCAATGCGCATGCGCGCCTCCGCCTCGTCGGCCAGCGCGGCTTCGTCGCCGGTGATGCGGGTGGCGCGATAGGCCTTCCAATGCTCGTGCAAGGTGCGCAATCCGGCGCGCACTTTTGCCGACGATTGGGCGAAGCTGAGATTGCCGTTGCGCGCCTTGTGCGACGCATCGACGATATCGACGGCATATTTGTCTGCGACCATCTTCAGATCGCGCATCGGCACGACCCGATCCTTCAGGATCGAATCGAGCGCCGTCTTACTGTTGTGCATGCTCCACAGCGACACGCCTGCGAGCAGCACGATCGCCACGGCGAGGGATGCGAGGCAAGAAAAGAGCTTGTTGCGGATAGTCATGCGATCCTCCTGAGAGGACCCGATAAGCAACATGGGTTAATAAAAAGGTTCACTATGGCCATAAACCAAATGTGGGAAAGTGGCCTGCGGAACCTCCTTAAAGCAGTGGCTTATTGAAGTAGGGCGCCGCGCGGACGTATCTGTCCACCTGAAAAGACTGGAAAATATCGGCCGTTGCAAACCGGTGTGATCACTGTCCGGCGACCGGCAAGTCTACCTTGATGACGTTAGTCGGAATCGGGATAAGGAACAGCAGTATCGCGCTGAACACTCCGATCAGGCCCCAGCCATAACGGCGGGCGCGCAGGTCGATGATCCCTCTCGCAAGACAGTAGAGCGCGGGGATGGTGATCGCGATGATCGTCAGGACGGTGGTCCACATCAGGGCAGACTGGCTTGCGCGACTTTGGCAGGCAACGGCTGCGGGGGACGAGGCCGTCATGTGTGCGCATCACGGCCGGTGCGATAGTGCCGATCCGGATCAACCGCATGTTAAGAAACGGTCGATATCGGTTTAACCATGCTGTTCAAACGCCCTTCCGACACGCTCGAAGCGCGCACTGCGCTCGCCGTCTTCCGCCATTCGCCCGACGCGATGATGCTGTTGCGCGATAACCGGTTCGTCGCCTGCAACGCGGCGGCCGAGCAGGTGTATGGCGCGCCGACCGCCGCGATCCTCGGGCAGAATCCCGTGGTCTTCTCGGCACCGGAACAGGGCGACGGGCGTCCGACGATCGAACATGTCAACGAACGCGTCTCGCAGGCCATCCGTGACGGCCATGCCCGGTTCGAATGGCTCAACATGCGTAACGGCCAGATCGTGCGCATGCTGGTCACGCTGATCCCGGTGGCGATCGACGGCGGGGCGGAGGTTCTGGTGCTGGTGCAGGACATGACCGCGACGTCGCAGGTCGTCGATGCGATCGGCGAGGGCCTGGAACGCCTGGCGGGGGGCGACCTCACCGTGCGGATCGACGCCGCATTCACTCCGGAATTCGAACCGCTGCGCGCCAGCTTTAACAGCGCCGCCGCGACGATGCAGGATTCGCTCCAGACAGTGGTTGCGGTCGGCAACGGCCTCGCGTCGGGTTGCGGCGACATCCGCACCGCGGCGGACGATCTGTCGCTGCGCACCGAGCGTCAGGCGGCGAGCCTCGAAGAAACCGCTGCGGCGATGGACGAGATCACCAGCAACGTCCGCGTCACCGCCGACACCGCCGGCCGGGCCGAGACGATCGTCGCCGGCGCGCACCGCGCGGCGGAGGAATCGAGCGTTGTCGTCGAGCGCGCCATGCAGGCGATGGCGGGAATCGAACGCGCGTCGAACGAGATTTCCGAAATCATCAGCGTCATCGACGGCATCGCCTTCCAGACGAACCTGCTCGCGCTCAATGCCGGTGTCGAGGCGGCGCGCGCGGGCGATGCGGGCAAGGGCTTTGCCGTCGTCGCTTCCGAAGTGCGTGCGCTCGCGCAGCGCTCGGCCGATGCGGCGCGCGACGTGAAGGCGCGGATCACCGCCTCGACGCTACAGGTCGACAATGGCGTCGGCCTCGTCTCCGAAACCGGCGCTGCGCTCCAGCGGATCATCACGCAGATGGCCGACATCAGCAGCTCGGTCGCCAGCATCGCATCCGCCGCGCGCCAGCAGGCCGGCGGGCTCAGCCAGATCAACACGGCGGTCGGCGAGATGGACGCGATGACGCAGCAGAATGCCGCGATGGTCGAGGAAACCACCGCCGCCGCCCGCAATCTGGCGGCGGATGCGGAGCGCCTCGCCGATGCCGTTTGCCGCTTCCGCGTCGGCGAGGCGCGGCACGAGCCGGCGATGACCGGCCGGGTCGTAGCCCTCGCCGGCCGCGCCCGCCGCTGATGCTCGGCGCGCGGCGCTGACCCCGGTCGCGCGCGGGTGGCGTCGGGCGCCGATCAATAATTCCGGCCAAAGCTCCCACCTGTCCTGCGCGCCCGACTTGTGCCAGACGGGCGGCATGACCTGTGACCCGCGCCGCCGTCGCTCTGCGAACCTTGCGTGTTCGTGCGCCCCTCGTGACCTGTCGGGGGCGCTATGACCGCGATCGGCATCTACGGCAGCAGCGGTCGTATGGGCCGCGCGATCGCCGAACAGATCGAGGCGGCGGGCGCGCGGCTGGCGGGCGGCGTCGATGCCGGCGGCGATCCGCGCGCACTCGCGCAAATATCCGACGTTCTGGTCGATTTCTCCACTCCCGCCGCGCTGGAGGCGCATGTCGCCGCCGCCCGGGCGACGCGCACCCCGATGGTCATCGGCACCACCGGCCTCAGCATCGACCAGCATGCCATGATCGACGCCGCGGCGACTGACATTGCGGTGCTCCAGACCGGCAACACGTCATTGGGCGTCACGTTGCTCGCACAATTGGTCCGCGAGGCGGCAACTCGGCTCGGCACCGACTGGGATATCGAAATCGTAGAGGCGCATCACCGCCACAAGATCGACGCGCCGTCCGGCACCGCGATCCTGCTTGGCGAGGCCGCGGCGAGCGGGCGGGGGACGACGCTGTCCGAATTGCGCGTTGACGGCCGCGCGGGGCTGACGGGCGCGCGGACCGAGGGCACGATCGGGCTGGCCAGCATCCGCGGCGGTTCGATCGTCGGCGATCACAATGTCGTCTTCGCCAGCGAGGGCGAGCGGATCGAACTCGCCCATCTGGCCCAGGATCGCGGCATCTTCGCCAAGGGCGCGGTGCGGGCCGCGCTGTGGCTGGCCGGCCGGCCCGCCGGCCGCTATCGCATGGGCGACGTGCTCGGCCTGTGAAAAAAGCAGACGTCTTCGAATTCTACCGCCGTCTGGCGGAAGCGAACCCGCATCCGGAAACCGAGTTGGAATCGGGCAACGTCTTCCAGCTGCTGGTCGCGGTGGTGCTGTCCGCCCAGGCGACCGATGCCGGCGTCAACAAGGCGACGCGCGTACTCTTCGCCGAGGTGAAGACGCCCGAACAGATGGTGGCGCTGGGCGAGGACGGCCTGAAACAGCACATTAAGACGATCGGCCTGTTCAATACCAAGGCGAAGAACGTCATCGCGCTGTCGGAAGCCCTGATCGCGCAGCACGACAGTAAGGTGCCGAACGACCGCGCGGCGCTGGAAGCGCTGCCCGGTGTTGGCCGCAAGACCGCCAATGTCGTCCTCAACGTCGCCTTCGGCGCCGAAACCTTCGCGGTGGACACGCATATCTTCCGCGTCGGCAACCGCACCGGCCTTGCCCGCGGCAAGACGCCGCTCGCGGTCGAGCTGAAGCTCGACAAGGCGACGCCGCAGCCCTTTCGCCTGCACGCGCATCACTGGCTGATCCTGCACGGCCGCTACATCTGCAAGGCGCGCACGCCCGAATGCTGGCGCTGCCCCGTCGCCGACCTGTGTGCCTACAAGCCCAAGACCCCGCCACCCAAGCGTATCAAGGCCCCATAAACCACTGGCGCAACCCCGACGCCTTTGCTAGGCGAGCCACCCAGGCACCCGTAGCTCAGCTGGATAGAGCGCTGCCCTCCGAAGGCAGAGGCCACAGGTTCGAATCCTGTCGGGTGCGCCAAAATCGGCAAGTGCCTTCTTCAATAGCTTTGATCGTCGTCCGGCCATGATGGGCCGGGCTCGTCTGGCGTGCCAAGCGTCGCGCCTGTTCCGGACGCGCTATCGCTACATTGCATCGTTGCTACGAATAGGGTCGATCACGAGGATCAGGCGCTGTCCGCCCGTGGCGGCGATGGGCGGTGATCGGTGCAGTACGGTCGGAGGATCGAGCAGCATCCGGCCTTTGAAGACGCCGACTGCGCCGGTCGGTACCTCGTAGATTGCATCTGCCGCCGCGGCGCGGCACCATTGGGTTCCCGGCCCGACATAGGTGCATAGCAGCCGCAGCGTGACATAGTCGGCATGGAAACGCCGGCAGGCATCGGTCTCGATCACTTCGAGCCGCAGGCGCAGGCGATCGTCGCCGGTCAGCGCTGCCTGCCGCCGGAGCAGGAGGTCGATGTCCGCAGCAAGCGAGGTGGCGATATCGTCGGGGTAGCCGGCGTCGCGCAGCGCGTCATCGAGCGGCGCGTCCGCGTCGAGGTCCAGCGTCACGTCATCGACCGTGTCGAGGTCCAGCGCAGCCAATCCGGCCTTCACCGCGTCGGGAAGCGGGCGCCACCAGATCGCCAGCGCTGTTTTCGGGCGGGCGATCGCGTCGAGCGACGTGCGATCATAACCGAAGGCGACGACGTCCTCCAGCATGGCGGGCGTCATACGGAGGTCTCCAACTGGCGCTCACCCCAGGCCGGGAATGGGTCTGGCAGCGACGTCCACAGCGTCGGGGTAAAGGCAGAGGCGGCCACCAAGCATGCGTCGAGCCGGCGCCGAATGGAGAGTTCGTCCATGTTGATGCCTATGAATACGATTTCCTGTCGGCGGTCGCCCCAGATGTCGTCCCAATGCTGGGCAACGAAGTCTTCGAAGCGGCCGTCGTCGGGCCAGTGATGCTTGGGCACCGCGGCCCACCAGCGGCCCATCCGCGAGGTGGTCGTCTGGCTGCCCGCCACCGCCAGTTCGCCGACCCAGTCGGGGCGCGTCGCGAGCCAGAAATGCCCCTTGGCCCGCACGACATTCTCGAGCCCGCCCTCGGTCAGGAACGCGTAGAAGCGCGCAGGATCGAACGGCGCGCGGGCGCGATAGACGAAGCTTTCGATCCCATATTCCTCAGTCTCGGGCTGATGGTGGGCATAGCCGTACAATTCCTTGGCCCACAGCGGGTGGCGCGCCGCTTTCTCTTCGTCGAACATCCCGGTGGCGAGCACGAGGTCGAGGTCGACGCGCCCGTGATCGGCAGTCACGATCACCGCATCGGCATTCAGGCTGGCGACGAGCTTCTTGACCGTGGCCAACTGCTCCGCGGACACCGACGAGGCCTTGTTGACGATCACGACGTCGGCGAATTCGATCTGCTCGACCAGCAGGCCGACGAGGCTGCGCGTATCGTCTTCCCCCATGCTCTCGCCGCGATCGGCGAGGAAATCCTGGCTGGAATAATCGGCCAGCAGGTTGAGCGCGTCGACCACCGTCACCATCGTGTCGAGCCGCGCGACGTCGCCCAGCGACACGCCGTCCTCGTCACGGAAGGAGAAGGTGGTGGCGACCGGCAGGGGTTCGGAAATGCCGGTCGATTCGATCACCAGATAATCGAACCGCCCGGCTTCGGCGAGCGTGCGCACCTCGGCGAGCAAGTCGTCGCGCAGTGTGCAGCAGATGCAGCCGTTGGTCATTTCGACCAGGGCTTCCTCCGACCGCGACAACGCCGCCTCTCCGCCGCGCACCAGATCGGCGTCGATGTTCACTTCCGACATGTCGTTGACGATCACCGCCACGCGCCGCCCTTCGCGATTGGCGAGGATATGGTTCAGCAGCGTCGTCTTGCCCGCGCCGAGGAAGCCGGACAGGACGGTCACGGGCAGACGGGTGTCGGATGGGGAGAGGCTTGCCATGATGACGGTCCAATGTGATATGTTACAACATGACCTATCCAGAGATGCCCAACGATGTCCAGTGACATCATGATCATGAAACCGCGTGGACCGATGCAGGGGACGGCGGGCCGTGGCGCCGTCGCGGCGAGGCGTGCGGCATGAGCAGCGGTCCAGAGGGGCCGGGCACGCGTATTCCCGTATCGGTGCTGACCGGCTTTCTCGGCAGCGGCAAGACGACCGTCCTCAACCATCTGGTCCGGTCGCCCGGCATGGCGCGGGCATTGGTCGTCATCAACGAATTCGGCGCGGTGGGGCTGGATCACGAATTGATCGCCCGATCGAACGAGGATCTGGTCGTCGAGATGATGGGCGGCTGCCTGTGCTGCACCATCCGCGGCGACCTGTCGCGGACGCTCCGCGACGCGCCGTGGCGCTTCGCCCGCGACGGCGAGTGCTGGTTCGACCGCGTGGTGATCGAAACCACCGGGCTGGCCGATCCCGCACCGATCCTGCACACGCTGATGACCGATCCGCAGCTGGCGCCGCTCTATCGGCTCGACGCGGTCATCGCGACGGTCGACGCGGCGGCGGGCATGGCGACGCTGGACGCGCAGCCCGAAGCGGTGAAGCAGGCGGCCGTCGCCGACCGGCTGCTGCTGACCAAGACCGACCTTACCGATGCGACGTCACAGCAGGCGATCCGCGACCGGCTGGCCGCGCTGAACCCCGGCGCGCCGATCATCGCGGTGACCAATGGCGCGGTGGACCCGGCATCACTGTTCGACGTGGGGCTGTGGGACCCGGCCAGCAAGAGCGAGGACGTCAATCGCTGGCTGGCGCATGAGGCCGCGCATGCCGGCCATCACCACCATCACCATCATGACGTGAACCGGCACGATGCCGGTATCCGCGCGACCTGCCTGACGTTCGATACGCCGCTGGAGCCGCTCGCCTTCGATCGCTGGTTAGGGCTGCTGACCATGTTCAAGGGCGCCGACCTGCTGCGCGTGAAGGGCATCGTGAACCTCGTCGGGCATGACGCGCCGGTGGTGATTCACGGGGTGCAGCACGTCTTCCACCCGCCGATCGAACTCGATCGCTGGCCGTCGGCGGACCGGCGCACGCGGATGGTGTTCGTCACGCGCAATATCGATCCCGAAGAATTGCGGGGCACGTTGGCGCTGATGACCGTGGGCCTGAACGGCGTCGACCTGCAGGGACTGATCGAGAGCGTGACGCCGTGATGGTCGGCGTGATCCGGGGCGACGACGCTCCGGCCTCCGCGCACGCGTAGCGATCGCGACCCACCGGCGGCCGGCGGCGATCCGGCCGCCCATTATTTTCAACGGGAGTGAATACGATGTTTACCGAAGAGATGGTCCATACGGCCTTGCAGACGTGGTGCGACAATGTCGTGGCGGTCGGCAAGGCGCATGCCGAAGGCGGCGATCCGCGCGCGGTGGCGGAACGGGTGCTGAGCGACAATTACGACTATGACCATGGCAAGGTGCTGTTCAAGCCGACGCTGACTTTCGGCACCCAGACCTACCGCCCGACGAAGGAGGGCGCGCTGGCCTATTTCACGGGCGGGAGCGAGGCCTTTCCCGACGACAAGGGGTTCAAGCTGAAGCCCTGGGTCAAGGTGTGGTACAGCAAGGAGGATTTCATCCTGCACGGCGATCTGGCGATCGTGCAGTGCAACGTGCATTTCATCGGCCAGGACGACAGCCACATCTTCGTGAACAAGAGCTTCGTGTTCAAGGCGTGCGAGGATGGCAAGGTGCGCATCGTCCTGCACCAATCGTCGCTGCCCTATCAGCCCTGATCGTTCGGAACGGCAGCGTTGCCCGCAGCGCTGCCGTTCCTTCGATGACGCGCGTCAGGCGATGCGATGCGTCGCGGGCCGCCGAAGTAGCAGCGCGCCGCCGAGCAGCAGGGCGGCCTCCACCCCCAGACCCGACAGGTCGATAGGACGCACGAACAGGTAGAAGAGGGCGACCCCGAGGAGCGTGCCGCCCACGGCCTGACGCGCGCGGATCGACCCGGCCGCCGCCCCGAATTGTCGGGACAGCCCCGCGGCGAGCAACAGGGCGAGCGTCAGCGCAAGCCATAGCCATATCAGGGCGTCGCCGAAGGCCGGCAGCGCGAGGGACGCGGCGGCGGTGAGCGCCAGCGCGACGGGCTGGCCCCAGGCGACCGCCGTCCACAGGCGTTCCCACAGCGGCACGGCGCGGCCGCGGTCGCGGCGGCGGGCGAGCCAGATCGTCACGCCGCTCGACGTGACTAGGCAGAGGGCCAGACCCAACAGACCGTAGAGCAGCCGCACCGGCAAGCCGCCGAACCAGCCGAAGTGAAGCTGGCCGATTCCGCCCAGCAGCGTCACGCCGGCGGGCAGATCGGCCGGATGGCGGTCCGTCACCATCCGGCCGCGCGCGTCGAAGACCGTCGTGTCTTGTGGCACGAGCAGGCGGTCGCGGCGCGAGGTGATGGCGATGCGCGCATCGGCGCGGCCGGCGCGTTCGATCATCAGTTGCTGCGGGGCGGCGCCGTCGCTGCGGCGGCGGGCGTCCAGCAACAATGGGGCGAGGGCGGGCAGCGGCTGCGCGGCGGCGTTTGCGGCGGGCGGTGGCTCGAAGAAGAAGCCGTACACGCGCGCGGTGTTGCCGCCGTAGAGCAGCATCGCAAGCACGCCGACGATCAGCGTGGTCAGCCCCAGGATCGCACCCGTCAGCGCGATGGTGACGTGGAACGGCAGCGCCCAGGTGCCGAGGCGGTTGTGCAGATCCGCCTCCTGCAAGCGCCGCGCGCCGCCGCGCCGCAGGCTGAAGGCGTCCTTGAAGACGCGCGGATGCGCGAGGATGCCCGAGATCAGAACGGACAGCAGCGCGACACCGGTCAGCCCGACGAGCATCGCGCCCCATGTCCGCGGCAGGTGGAGCGCGATGTGCAGGTCGATCAGAAATTCGCTGAACGGCGTGTGCTGTTCGGTCAGCGTGCCGTCGCGGGCGATCGCCCAGTCGTGGTGCTCGGCTGGCGTATAGGCGAGGATGCGGGCGCCGTCCTGGGCGGGGGAGGGCAGCGTCAGATAGAGCGTTGCCTGTGCCGGGCCGCCGGTCTGCGCCGCCCTGACCGCGCGATCGAGCGCGCCGGGGGCGAACTGGTTCGACACGGGTGCGCCGGGCGCTTCCCACCGTGCGATGTCGCCGGCGAAGACGGCGAGCGTGCCGGTGAGGCAGACGAGATAGATGAGCGCGGCGAAGGCGAGGCCGAGGATGCCATGCCCGTTGAGCACGGCGCGCACCGTGCCCGGTGCCAGCGGCCAGCCGCGCGGCGCGTCCGTCTTGGGGGCCTCGGTCATACCGGTCCCTGCAAGGCGGCGAGCGCGAAGCCGGTCAGCGTCGTGGTGACGATCATGGCGAGCGACCGCATCAGACGGGGGTCGGCGAGCGTCCAGATCATCGCCAGCGCCCAGACGATGGGGATGGTGAGCCCGCCGATCAGGACACGGGTGGGCGGCGCGCCGGGCACCCAGGCGGCGGCGCAATAGGCGATGGCCACGGCGGCGGCCAGCCCGAGCGGCCCGGCCAGGATCGTCTTCAGCACGCCGCGCCACGCCCTGGACGGTTCGTCGGGCTCGGTCGGCGCGGTGGTGGCGCGGGCGGCGCGCGTGGCTTTTACGGTCCGGCCCCGGATGAGGACGATCAGTGCACCGATGCCGACCGCGACGACGGCAAGCGCGCCGCCCCGGATCCAGCCGATCCAGGCGGCGTCGGCCAGGATCGTGCCGCCGATCACCGCCCAGCCCGCCGCGATCAGGTCCGGTCGCTCGCGCTGACGCTCGGCCCAGGCGCGGCGCAGCAGCGTGGCACCGGCGATGCCGCCTGCGATGGCGAGGAGTGCGGGCAGCGCGATCATGCCGGCTGTCCCATCGGGGCTCGGCCCGACGGCGCGTCAGCGGGACGCGGCGTCAGGCCGTGCGGGACGGTGCGGGCAGGCGCATATACGGTCGGTGTCATCGGTCCCCCTTCCGGACGACGACCTAGTGCGAGCCGTAATGCGAATCAATATCAAATAGGCGGTGGCTGGGGGAGGCTGTTCGAAACGCTCTCGGGGCCGCTCAGGTGCGTGCGGCGCCGCGTGCCAGAAAGTCGCGCACTGCGTGCCATGCCGTCTCGCGCACCGCCTCCGGCGTGTCGTCGGCGGCGATGATCGCATGCCGGTCGGGCGCCGCGGCGGCCTGTGCCAGGAACGAGGCGCGGATGCGCTGGTGGAAGGGGAGGGCGAGGCTTTCGAAGCGGCCTTCATCGATCGCCTCGTCGGACAGGCGCTTGCGGCTGCGGGTGAGGCCGATCGCCGGGTCGAGGTCGAGGACAAGCGTCAGGTCGGGCCACAGGTCGTCGAGCATCGTCGCGTGGAGGCCGCGGATCAGCGCTTCGTCCATGCCGCGGCCCGCGCCCTGATAGGCGAGCGTCGAGCCGGCGTAGCGGTCCGAGACGACGATCCGGCCGGCGGCGACGCCGGGGCGGATGACGTGCGCGGCGTGCTGGACGCGGGCGGCGGTCATCAGCAGCAATTCGGCGCGCGGTTCCCATGCCGCGTCGTCGCCGGCGAGCAGCAGGCCGCGCAACGCCTCGCCCTGCGGGGTGCCGCCGGGTTCGCGGGTGGCGACGACGTCATGCCCCGCGGCCTGCAACGCGGCGACGAGCGCGCGGACGACGCCGCTCTTGCCCGAGCCGTCGACGCCCTCGACCGCGATGAACGCGCCGCGCGGGGTCATGATTCCCGGCGCCAGATCTGCGATTTGCAGATAAAGCCGCCGATCAGGCAGCCCTTCACGTTCAGCGTGTCTGCGTCGATCATCGTGACGGTCGACCCGAAGGCGCGGCCCATGTCGGGTACGTAGATCTGCCCCGCCCAGCGGCCCTTGCCGTTGTTGCGATAGCCCCGCAGCAGCGCGGTGCCGATCAGCGGCGGATAGCCCTTGTTCGCGACGTCGGCCTTCGCTTTGTCCGAGGCGCGGATGACCCAGCCGCACAGGTTCTGGCCACAGCGGCCGGTGCGCACCGCGACGGTGTTCTTGGGGTTGTGCCAATTGCCGATGATCGGCGCATGCGGGTCTGCCGGCAGCGCGGCGGACTGGAGCGCGAGCGGCAGAGCGGCAAGGAACGAAAGGAGGGACACGTCGATCAGATGGCTGGCGCGGGTCAGCCGCGCAACTGTTCGTGGTGGCGGATCACTTCGTCGATGATGAAGCGCAGGAATTTCTCGCTGAATTCGGGATCGAGTTCGGCGTCTTCGGCCAGGCGGCGCAGGCGGGCGATCTGGCGTTCCTCACGCCCCGGATCGGCGGCGGGCAGGCCGCTGGTCGCCTTGTGCCGGCCGACCGCTTGCGTCACCTTGAACCGCTCGGCGAGCAGATGGACGAGCGCAGCATCGATATTGTCGATGCTCTTGCGATAGCCTTGCAGCACGTCGTCGCTCACCGGTCGCCCCCTTCGATGGTCAAGTCCGACCCCCATGAGCGTTGTTGCGGGCGCGAGCAAGACTTGCGTTCGGGGGCGCCAGCGGCCACAGCGCGTGGCGAGATGACCGCCACCATCCACCGCCTCGATCGTCCCGAACCGTCGCTGGAGCCGATGCTCCAACTGGTCGCGGCCGACATGAACGCCGTCAATGCGGTGATCCTGGATCGCATGCAGTCGCAGATCCCGCTGATCCCCGAGCTCGCCGGGCATCTGATCGCGGGCGGCGGCAAAAGGATGCGGCCTATGCTGACGCTCGCGAGCGCGCGGCTGATCGGCTATACCGGCACGCGCCACCACCGGCTGGCGGCATCGGTGGAGTTCATCCACACCGCGACGCTGCTGCACGACGACGTGGTCGACGGATCGGACATGCGGCGCGGCAAGCGCGCAGCGAATTTGATCTGGGGCAATCCGGCGAGCGTGCTGGTCGGCGACTTCCTATTCAGCCGCAGCTTCGAACTGATGGTCGAGGACGGCAGCCTGAAGGTGCTGAAGATCCTGTCCAACGCCAGCGCCGTCATCGCGGAGGGCGAGGTCAACCAGCTGACCGCGGCGCGGCGGATCGACCTGGGCGAGGACCGTTACCTCGACATCATCAACGCCAAGACCGCGGCGCTGTTCGCCGCCGCCTGCCGGATTTCGGCGGTGGTGGCGGAGCGGAGCGAGGCGGACGAGCTGGCGCTGGATGCGTACGGCCGATACCTGGGCATCGCGTTCCAGCTGGTCGACGATGCGATCGATTACGTGTCGGACGCAGGCACGATGGGCAAGGACGCGGGCGACGACTTCCGCGAGGGCAAGATGACGCTGCCCGTCATCCTGGCCTATGCGCGCGGCGACGAGACCGACCGCAAGTTCTGGAAGGATGCGGTCGAGGGACGGCGCGCGTCGGACGAGGATTTCGCGCACGCCATCGACCTGGTGCGCAAGACGCGCGCGGTCGACGACACGCTGGCGCGCGCGCGGCATTACGGCCAGCGCGCGATCGATGCGATCGGGCATTTCCCGAACGGGAAGGCGAAGGACGCGATGATCGAGGCGGTCGAATTCGCGGTGGCCCGCGCGTACTGACGGGCGCAGGCGCGGCGACGCCCGCGCCGATGCGAAGCAGCGCCCGGCACGGCCGGCGGGTCGGCCTTAGCCGAACCCGTCCGACGTCAGGCCGGCGGCTTTGCCGTCGGCGGGCCGGATGCGCAACATGAACAACATGAACAACATGAACACCTTGCGCGAAACGATATAGGGCTATCGTTTCGGAATGGGCGGTGATTCAAGGCTGAGATAGAGTGCTGTCAGGGCGGGGTTACGCTGCTTAGTCAGCAGCTTGCATAGGGTGTCGTCCAACACCGTCCCTCTCACGTCATTCCCGCGCCGGCGGGAATCCACAACCGCTAGAGTCGATAGGCTAGCCAGTCTGGATCCCCGCCTTCGCGTGGATGACGATTGGAGTGGGGTCGAGCGAGGCCCTCAACAGCTTCCGCAGTCGTCGCCCGTTTCGACCTGCAGCGTCGTATGGCCGATGCCGAAGCGGTCGTGCAGCATCGCGCGCGCGTCCACGAGGAAGGCGTCGCCCGGATAGCGCCCGGACATGACGAGGTGTGCGGTGAGCACGGGTTCGGTGGTCGACATCGGCCAGATGTGGAGGTCGTGGACGCGCGCGACGCCGGGCAGCGCGGCGAGCGCGGCGGTGACCGCGTCGTAATCGATGTGGCGGGGTACGGCGGAGAGGCTCATTTCGACCGTCTCGCGCAGCAGGCCCCAGGTCTGCCAGAAAATCAGCGCGGCGATGACGAGGCTGACGATCGGATCGATCCAGCCGAGGCCGGTCGCCCAGATCGCGAGGCCGGCGAGGACGACGCCCGCGGACACCACCGCGTCGCTGAGCATGTGGAGATAGGCGCCGCGGACGTTGATGTCGTGCTTGCGCCCGCGCGCGAACAGCCAGGCGGTAAAGGCGTTGACCGCGATGCCAATGCCCGCGACGGTCGAGACGGTGAGGCCGGCGAGCACCGGCGGGTCGCCGATCCGCTGCACCGCCTCCAGCACGATCGCCCCCAGCGCGACGAGCAGCAGCAGCGCATTGGCGAGCGCGGCGAGGATCGTCGAGCCTTTGAGGCCATAAGTGAAGCGCTTGGAGGGCGCACTGCGGGCGAGCGCGGCGCCGCCCCAGGCGACGGCGAGGCCGAGCACGTCGGACAGATTGTGGCCCGCGTCGGCGAGCAACGCGACCGATCCCGTCCACAGGCCGGCGCCACCTTCGGCCAGGACATAAGCGATGTTGAGCGCGATGCCGATCGCGAAGGCGCGGTCGAACGATGCGGGGGCGTGGGAATGGCCGTGGCCGCCGTGGCTGTGGCTATGTTTGCTATGGTCGTGCGCGTGGCCGTGGTGGTGATGGGCGCCCAATGATCTCGTCCGGGTGGTTGTGGGGTGGTCGTATCACTGCGGCGGTGCGTGATACTAGCGCATCGATTGTCGGGGGGCGTTGTGCCGGCTGGTGTGGGGGACATTCGCCACAATTCCCTCGTCACCCCGACCGGAGAACCGGGGTCCCGCTTTTTGAGGCGACTGCGGGAAGAAGCGGGACCCCGGGTCAAGCCCGGGGTGACGGGAGTGTGGGTTTGGCGGGGTGCCTCATCCAATTCGTCACCCCGGACTTGGTCCGGGGTCCACCGGGCCGCGGGGGGAGGCTGGATCCTTTGGCCGTCCCCCTCGCCGCGGAGTGGACCCCGGAACGAGTCCGGGGTGACGGGGGATTTGGGGCGTGCCTTGCGCTCTCATTCGTTCGGGGGATTTGGGGTGGTGTGCGCTCTTTCTCGTCACCCCGGCCGGAGAGTCGGGGTCCCGCTCTTTTGGGGCGACTGCGGGAAGAAGCGGGACCCCGCGGCGAGCCCGGGGTGACGGGATGTGGGTTTGGCGGGGGGTCCCATCCACTTCGTCACCCCGGACTTGGTCCGGGGTCTACCGGGCCGCGGGGGGAAGCTGGAGCCTCTAGCCGTCTCCCTCGCCGCGGAGTGGACCCCGGAACGAGTCCGGGGTGACGGGGGTGTTTGGGGCGTGCCTCGCGCCCCCGTTCGGCCGGGGGCTTTGGGTGGTGAGCCCGTTTCCTCGTCACCCCGGCCGGAGAGCCGGGGTCCCGCTTTTTGGGGCGACCGTGGGAGAAGTGGGACCCTGAGTCGGGCGCGGGGTGACGAGGGAGGGAGTTGCCGCGGCCTCAGGACTTGCCGAAGAGGCCGCCGAGCATGCCGCCCAGATTGCCGAGCGCGCCGTTGCCTTCGCCGCCGAGCATGCCGCCGATATTGGCGAGGGCGCCTTCGCCGCCGAGGTGGGCGAGGATCTGGTGCAGGACGTCGGGGGACAGGCCGGTCGAATCGGCGGCGCCGGCCACCGTGTCGCCGGGTTCGGCGTGCGCGGCACCCAGCGCGGCGATCGCCTGGGCGACCTGTTCGGGGGAGAGGCCGATCTTTTCGGCGAGGTTGGTGAGAATCGGATTGTCGCCCATCTGGCCAAGGATGCCGTCCAACAGACCCATCATATGTCTCCTGCGCGCGTCGGTTCGCGCGGGCGTGGAGCATAGCAGGCGGTGACGGTCGCGTCGCGGGGCGATCCGTGGCAAGGGAGCGCGCATCGTGACCGACCTGCCGATTTTCGCCGTCCTGCCCGACCTGCTCGCCGCGTTGCGGACCGGGAGCAACGCTGTGCTCGTCGCGCCGCCGGGGGCGGGCAAGACGACCGCGGTGGCGCCGGCGCTGCTGGGCGAGGACTGGTGTACGGGCGAGGTGCTGCTGCTGTCGCCGCGGCGACTGGCGGCGCGCGCGGCGGCGGAGCGGATGGCGGCGTTGGCCGGGGAAAGCCCGGGCGGCACCTATGGCTATGCGACGCGGATGGACAGCAAGCGGTCCGCGGCGACGCGGGTGACGGTGGTGACGGAGGGCATCTTCGTCGCGCGTATCCAGGCCGATCCAGAGCTGACCGGCGTATCGGCGGTGCTGTTCGACGAGGTGCATGAGCGCAGCCTGGACGGCGACTTCGGTCTGGCGCTGGCGCTGGATGCGCAGGGCGCGCTGAGGCCGGACCTGCGGCTGGTCGCGATGTCGGCGACGCTGGACGGGGCGCGCTTTTCGCGCCTGCTGGGCGCCACGGAGCAGGGGGCGCCCGTGATCGAGAGCGAGGGGCGCAGCTATCCGCTCGCCCTGCGCTATCTGGGGCGGAGCGGCGACGGCCGGATCGAGGATGCGATGGCGAGCGCGATCCGGCAGGCACTGCGCGAGGCGGAGGGTGGCGTGCTCGCGTTTCTGCCCGGTGTCGCCGAGATCGAGCGGACGGCGGAGCGGCTGGAGGGGCTGCCGGAGACGATCCGGGTGCATCACCTGCACGGCAGCATGGAGCCGGCGGCGCAGCGCGCGGCGATCCGGCCCGAGCCCGATGGCGCGCGCAAGCTGGTGCTGGCGACGGGCATCGCCGAGACCAGCCTGACGCTGGACGGCATTCGCATCGTCGTCGATTCGGGGCTGGCGCGGCGGCCGCGCTACGACCGGGCGGCGGGGATGACGCGGCTGGTGACCGAGCGCGCGAGCCAGGCGGCGGTGACGCAGCGCGCCGGGCGTGCGGCGCGGCAGGGGCCGGGCGTCGCCTATCGCCTGTGGGAAGAGGCGGCAACGGGCGGCCTGCCGCGATTCGACCCGCCGGAGATCATGGAAGCGGATCTGTCGGGTCTGGTGCTGGCGAGTGCGATCTGGGGCGTCGGCGATCCGCGCGACCTTGCCTGGCTCGATCCGCCGCCTGCCGCGGCGGTGGCGGAGGCGCGCGAGCGGCTGGCCGCGATCGACGCGGTCGACGGCGACGGGCGGCCGACCGCGCACGGGCGGCGCGTCGCGGCGATGCCGATGCCGCCGCGCCTGGCGCATATGCTGCTGCGCGCGGGGGCGATGGGGCAGGGCGCGCTCGCCGCCGAGGTGGCGGTGCTATTGTCGGAGCGCGGGCTGGGCGGCAACGATCCCGACCTCGACGTGCGGCTGCGGCGCTGGCGGAGCGACCGGGGGACGAAGGCGACCGCGGCGCGGCGGCTGGCGGAGCGCTGGACGGCGCTGGCGGGCAAGCCGGTGAGCGAGCCGCTACGGATCGACGGTGCGGGCGTGGAGGTGGCGATTGCGCTAGCCTTCCCCGACCGGATCGCGAAGGCGCGGGATGCGAGCGGCGAATTATGGGCGTCGGCGGGCGGGCGTGGCTTCCGGCTCGACCCGACGCTGCCGCTGGCGCGGCATGCGTGGCTGGCGGTGGCGGAGACGCAGGGGGCGGCATCGGGCGCGCGCATCCTGGCGGCGGCGCCGATCGCGCTGGCGACGATCGAGCGCCTGTTCGCCGACCGGATCGAGACGCGGCGGACGGTGACGTTCGATGCGGCGAGCGGCGGCGTGGTGACGCTGCGCGAGCGGCGGCTGGGCGCGCTGCGGCTGTCGTCGGGGCCGGATGCGGGGGCGGAGCCGGACGCGATTGCGGGGGCGTTGCTGGAGGGCGTGCGGACGCATGGGCTGGCGCTGCTGCCGTGGAGCGCGGGGGCGGCGGCGCTGCGGGCGCGGGCGGACTATGCGGGCGTGCCGCTGGAAGACATGCTGGTCGAGCGGCTGGACGAATGGCTGCCGGCGCTGCTGGCTGGGCGGCGCAAGCTCGACGCGATTCCGGCGGGGGCGCTGACCGACGCGGTGCGCACGCTGATCGGCTGGGATGGGATGCGGCAGATCGACCGGCTGGCGCCTGCCGACTTCACCAGCCCTGCGGGCAGTACGCACGCCATCGACTATGCGGCGGAGGGCGGGCCGAAGGTGGAGCTGCGGGTGCAGGCGCTGTTTGGGCTGGGCGAGCATCCCTGTATCGGGTCGGGCATCGGGTCGGGGCGGGTGCCGTTGGTGCTCAGCCTCACTTCGCCCGCCGGGCGGCCGATCCAGACGACGCGCGACCTGCCGGGCTTCTGGGCGGGTAGCTGGACGGCGGTCGCGAAGGAGATGCGCGGGCGCTATCCCAAACATCCCTGGCCCGGCGATCCCGCCGCGGCGACCGCGACGTTGCGGACGAAAAAGGCGGATGCGCGGGGCGGCGGGACGCGCTAAAGGGGCATCTATGCCTACCGCCCGCATCTTCCAGCGCCCCAAGAACGCCATGCAATCGGGCAAGGCCCGCACGCATACCTGGGCCCTCGAGTTCGAACCGGCCGAGCCGAAGCAGCCCGATCCGCTGACCGGCTGGGCGGGCAGCGGCGATACGCGCGAACAGGTGCGGCTGAGCTTTCCGTCGGCCGAGGCGGCGGTGGCGTATTGCGAGGCGCAGGGCTTCGATTACGAGCTAATCCCGGCGCCGGAGCGCAAGCTGAAGCTGCAGGCGTACGCGGATAATTTCCGGTAAGGGCGTTTCCCAACGCGCACCGTCATTCCCGCGGAGGCGGGAATCCAGACGCGTTACCGCCTCGATGGATTCGAAACGTTAGAGGGTATGGATTCCCGCCGTCGCGGGAATGACGATTGGGGGTGTGGGCGTGTGCCGGTTCCCCCATCGCGCGTCGCCCCGCGGAGGCGGGGAGGATCGATGCGAGCGCTTGCGGGCGTTTCTTTCCCGTTCGCCACGAGCTTGTCGAAGGGCGCGCGCCACAAGCGGTGTGCTTGCGGATAGCCGCCCTTCGACAGGCTCAGGGCGAACGGAGAAGGGCTCTCAGCGCCCCATCATCTCCGCGACGATGCCGCTGCCGAGCAGCAGCAGCATCTTGGCGTCGATCGCGACGCCGGCGCGGCGTTTCTCGGCGACGAAGCCTTCGACTCCGGCCAGTGGCACGCGGTGGACGGTGATATTCTCGTCGGCGTCGCCGCCGCCGTCGCCGATGCGGGTGAGGCCGGTCGCCAGCACGAGCGTGAAGCTTTCCGAGGTCATGCCGGGCGAGGAGAAATACTCACCGCGTTCCTCGACGAATTGGGCGTGATAGCCGGTTTCCTCCTCGAGCTCGCGGCGGGCGGCCGAGGCGATGCTTTCGCCCGCGCTTTCGTCGCCGACCAGGCCGGCGGGGAGTTCGAGGCAGGGGCGGCCGAGCGGCACGCGATATTGTTCGACGAGCAGCAGCTGCCCCTCGGCATCGATCGCGACGATCACCGCGGCGCCGATGCCGCCGTTGCGCTCGGCATATTCCCAAGTGCCCGCCTTGCGGACCGACAGGTATTTGCCCTGCCACATCGTATCGGTCGTCATAGCTGAATCAGGCGGTCCGGCAGTTCGTTGGTGTCGTCGGCGCGCGGCGGGAAGTGTTCGGTGAGGACGATGCCGATCTGGCGGATCGCCTCTGCCATGCCGTCGCCGGGGCGTCCGTCACGCGTCGCGGTGATGAGCGCGGCCATCGCGGCGCCCCAGACTTCGGGCGCGACGCGGGAGTGGATTGCGGCATCGGCGATCAGCTCGGCGCGATGTTCGTCGAGCGAGAGGTAGAGCAGCACGCCGGTCGCGTCGCGGGTGCGCGCTTCGGCGCTGGCGCGGAACAGCATCAGCGCACGCATCCGGACGCGGCGGGCGGCGGTGCGCTTGGGCGTCAGCGCGAGGCGGAGCGGCATCCAGGCGAGCGCGACGCGGACGATCAGGAAGGTCGCGGCGAGCAGTACCAGCGCGACGGTGAACAGCCCGCCGGGCGCGGGCGCGCCGTCCCACGGATCGGCGACGAGACCGTGGAGTGTCACCGCGATCTCCGGCCAGAGCGCGAGCAGCGCGAGAACGAGCAGCATCGCCAGCACCGCCCAATGCAGCGCGACGTCGTGATATTTGTCGGATCGGTGCGCGACGATCGTGACGATCTCGCCCGAGGTGGTGCGCTCGGCCTCTGCCACGGCTTCGGCGACGCGGGCGGCATCGGCGGGGGTCAGGCGCATGTCACCAATCCCCCGAGGCGCCGCCGCCCCCGAAATCGCCGCCGCCGCCGCCGGTGAAGCCACCGCCACCCCAGCTGCCGTCGCTGCCGCCCGACGAGCCGCCGCCGCCCCAGCCGCCGCCACGATCGCCGGACGAGCGGCCGATCTCGTTGGCGATGCCCCACAGGACGATGGGCAGCGCGCTGCCGCCGCCATCGTCATAGCGGCGACCCCATGGCCCCGCGCTGCGCCGGCGACCGATGATCAGCGGCACGAGGACGAACAACAGGATGACCGCCCAGATGATCAGGCCGAACGGGACGCCGCCACCGCCGCTGCGGCGTTCGGCGGAGCGCTGATGGATCTGGTCGAACTGCTTCGCCGCCGCATCGAGCCGGGCCTGCTGTTCTTCGGGGGAGGCGCGCAGTTGTTTGTCGAGGGCATCGACACCGGCGGTGATGCCGCCCGGCATGTCACCCGCCTTGAAGCGGGGAATGACGTCCTGATTGATGATGACGCTGGACAAAGCGTCGGTGATGAACGGCTCCAGTCCGCGGCCGACCTCGACCCGGACCTTGCGCTGATTGGGCGCGACGATGAGGATCGCGCCGTTGTTGACGTCGCGCAGGCCAACGCCCCAGCTCCGGCCGAGCTTGTAGCCGTAATCCTCGATCGAATCGCCCTGCAGATCGGGGATGGTCGCGACGACGAGCTGGCGCTTGGTGTCCTTCTGCAACGCCTCCAGCTTCTGCGTCAGCGCAGCCTTCGTCTCCGGCGGCAGCACGTTCGCGGCGTCGACGACGAGGCCGGTGAACTTGGGGAAGGTCTGCGCGGTTGCGGGCGCGAGCATCAGACTCGCGGCGAGCAGCAGCAAGGCCGCCCGCCACACGATCGCCGCCCGCGTCATGAGCGCCATCGCCGTCAGCTCGCGTTCCCGAAGTTGACGGTCGGGGCCTGATCCGCCCCCGGCGTCGTCGCGGCGAAGGGGGTCAGCGGCTTGGCGCCATAGAAGATCTTCGCGCCGACCGCGTCGGGGAAGGTGCGGATCTTGGTGTTATAGGCCTGCACCGCATTGTTGTAGTCGGTGCGCGCGATGGTGATGCGGTTCTCGGTGCCTTCCAGCTGGCTCATCAGCGTGGTGTAATTGCTCTGGCTCTTCAGCTCGGGGTACGCCTCCTGCAAGCGCTGGAGCGACAGCGTGACGGCGCCCTGCGCGCGTTCGAACGCCTGCATCTTGGCCGGATCGCTGAGCTGGTCACCCGACAGCTTCACCTGGTTAGCACCGGCGCGCGCCTGCGTCACCTGCACCAGAATGTCCTTTTCCTGCGCGCCCGCGGCCTTCACCGTCGCGACGAGGTTGGGGATCAGGTCGGCGCGGCGCTGATACTGGTTCTGGACGTCGGCCCAGCGCGCCTTGGCGTTTTCCTCGGCCGTCGGCACGGAATTGATCCCGCATCCGGCGAGCGACAGGCTCGCGGTGGCAGCCAGCGCGAAGGCGGCAACGGGACGAAGCGACGACATGAACATCCTCCTGAGAGCGTATCTGTGCTATCCATATAGGACAGCGTGCGGGCTTGGCGAAGGGGTAATCGCAGCCTAGGCTTTTCATTCTACGCCTGAACAACGGGGAAGACGCGATCATGTTCAAGGAATTCAAGACCTTCATCGCGCGGGGCAATGTGCTGGACCTCGCCGTGGCGGTCATCATCGGCGCGGCATTCGGCAAGATCGTGACGTCGCTGACCGAAGACATCATCATGCCGGTGGTGGGGAAGATCTTTGGAGGATTGGATTTTTCGAGCTATTTCATTCGGTTGGGTGCGATCCCCGCGACCTATACCGGATCGCCGACGGATTATGCCGCGCTGAAGAAGGCGGGGGTGCCGCTGCTGGGCTATGGCGAGTTCGTGACGCAGGCGGCGAACTTCCTGATCCTCGCCTTCATCATTTTCCTGCTGGTGCGCAGCGTCAACCGCGTGATCGCCAAGCCCGAGGCGCCCGCCGCCCCGGCGCCCGAGCCAGCCGACGTCGCGCTGCTGCGTGAGATTCGCGACGAGCTGAAAGCGCGGCCGCGGGTGTGATAGATCCTCCCTCGCTTTGGCGGGGGAGGGGGACCGTTCGCCCGGCGAATGGTGGAGGGGGTGTTGCCGCGAGCGCGACGGAAGTCGTTGACCTCCCCCTCCGTCAGCTTCGCTGCCACCTCCCCCTGGCGGGGGAGGAATGGGGGCATGGCGTGACGCGCTGGTCGGCGACCCAGCCGTAATGGGCCTTGCCACCATCGTCACCCCGGACGTGATCCGGGGTCCCGATATCGGTGGGAAGAAGAAGCGGGATCCCGGCTCAAGGCCGGGATGACGGGGATGGGGGGCTTTACGCCGCGACGAGTTTGTCGGCGGTGGCGTCGGCGAGGCTGGTGCCGTCGAGGATGCGGGCGGTTTCGTCGCGGACGCGCATCATCGCGTGGCGGATGGCGCAATCGGCCTCGCTCTTGCAATCCTTGCACGGACGGTAGGCGGTACGGCTGACGCAGGGGACGAGCGCGAGCGGTCCTTCGATCACGCGGATCACGTCGCCCAGCGAAATGAGGTGCGCGGGCCGCGCGAGGACGTAGCCGCCCATCTTGCCGCGCGTGCTCTGGATGAAGCCGGCATCGCGCAGATCGGCCAGGATCAGTTCCAGGAACTTGCGCGGCACATTGGCGGCGACGGCGATCTTGCCCATCGGGATCGGCGGGCTGGCGGCGGGTGCTTCGGCGAGAAACAGCATCGCGCGCAACGCGTAACGGGAACGCTGGGTCAACATGATGGCGCCGCTATGGCCGGATATTGTGGCTAACGAAAGGCGTGGATTGCAGGGACGTGACGCTGCCCCTATATCGACTGGGCCGGCTTCCAGCCGGCTATGGCGATAAACGGTGGCGTTAAATAGGCGCAGCGGACCCGGGGGCAGTACCCGGCGGCTCCACCACCGACGCTGAGCCGCTCGGCGGCACGCTTCATGCGTGCTGGCGATTGGCACAGCGTCGATGACGGGGCCGAACTAGGATCGACGTGTGTTGAAAAGCGCTGTCTTTCGCTCGGAATGGGACCACCGCAACGGCCCATTACACAAGTGCCAACGATAACGAAGCACTCGCGATTGCGGCGTAACTGAGGGCCTCACGGCCTAAGGTTACTCCAAAATAGCGCGGTTGGACCCCACCGGGCAACAGAAGGGGATTCCAGCGGTACGGGGAGCACCGGGCAACAGAAGCTCCCCACTGTCCGTATCGATGGTCGTACGAAACGCAGCGTTCCCGCTGCGGGCGTTGTCGCTGCGCGGCATCGCCGCCATCTTGAGCGGGAAGGAGCCTTTCGCATGACCGCCCGCACGCTTGCCGCCATCCACCCCGCCCATCGCGACGATATCGGCGATCTGGTCACGCGGCGGCCGGTGCCGGGTCCGGGGCTGGAGCAGGTCGATCCGTTCCTGTTCCTCAACCATCATGGCCCGCAGATCTACGCCCCCGGCAACAGCGGCCTGCCGTTCGGGCCGCATCCGCATCGCGGGTTCGAGACGGTAACGTTCATCCTCGACGGCAGCCTGGCGCATCACGATACCGGCGGCCATGCCAGCATCATCGAAGCGGGCGGCGTGCAGTGGATGACGGCGGGGTCGGGGCTGATCCACGCCGAAATCTCGCCGCCCGCGTTCAAGCGCGACGGCGGGCCGATGGAGATCCTGCAATTGTGGGTGAACCTGCCCGGCCGGCTGAAGATGACCGCGCCGGCCTATACCGGCTTGCAGGCCGATGCGATCCCCGTGGTTCCGCTGCCGGACGACGCGGGCAGCGTCGCATTGGTGTCGGGGCGGTTCGGCGACGCGGAGGGACCGATCCGGTCGCTGACCGGGGTGATGCTGTCGACCGTGCGGCTGCGTGGCGGTGCGGCGGTGACGCTGCCGGCGCCCAAGGGACGGTCGGTGTTCCTGTATGTCGTTGCCGGCACCGTGGCGATCGGCGGGCGGAGCGTGCCGCACTGGCATCTGGCGACGGTGCGCGACGACGGTGATTCGGTGGACCTGACCGCGAGCGACGATGCCGTGCTGCTGTACGGCCATGCCGATCCGATCGGCGAGCCGGTGGTGGCGCATGGGCCGTTCGTGATGAACACCCGTGAGGAGATCGGCCAGGCGATCCGCGATTATCAGGCGGGGCTGTTCAACGGCACGGGGCCGCTGCCGGCGGTGTGATCATCGATGTGGGAAGTGGTGCCCGGGGACGGATTCGAACCGCCGACACTGCGATTTTCAGTCGCATGCTCTACCAACTGAGCTACCCGGGCAGGGCCGTCACGCGAAGGCTTCGCGTTCGGAAGTCGCGCCTCTAATGGTCCCCGCCGGTGCTGTCCAGCCCCTCATGCGCATCATTTTGCACCGGGATGCGATATCCTTCGCCCAGCCATTGCAGCAGGTCGCGATCGCGGCAGCCGCGCGAGCAGAAGGGCGTGTGGAGCGGATCGACGGCTTTGTCGCAGATCGGGCAGGTCGTGACGGTCATAGGCTGTCGAACAGATGGGTAACGCCGGTGCGGCGTGCAAGCTCGGCCAGCCAGTCGGTGCGGCCGGTGAGGCGGGCGTGGACGGGGGCGGGCAGGCGGTGATGCAGCGGGCTGCCGGGGGGCTCGCGCTCCAGCCGGCGCAGCAGCGCCCGGGTCGCGGCGCCGACCGGATCGGTGCGGAGCAGTTCGGGCAGCGAGGCGCGGGGGCGGGGACGGACGATCTGCAGGAAACCGAAACCGTTGACCGCAGTGCGTTCGAACGGCGGCACCAGCGCGGCGTCGAGCGCTTCGGCGACCGCCTGGCGTGCCGCCTTCCCCTCCAGCGTCGGAAAATCGATGCCGATCGAACCGCCGATGCCGTGACGGCGTATCGCTGCGGCGACCGCCTTCGCCGCGGCGACGGCGAGCGCTTCGAGCGGGGGCGGGCCGTCGACGTCGAACAGCGTCATCGCCGGGGTGGGCGACAGGCGCAGCGCGCCGAGCGGGAAGGCGATCGCACCGTCCATCGCCTCTTCGAGCAGTTCGGACCAGCCGGCTGCTTCCAGCGCGTCGGATTCGTGGGGGCGGAGCGTGCGGACGGGATGGCCGGTGGCGTGGAGGCGGGCGAGCAGGTCCGGGCCGTCGGCGGGCGTAGCGTCGGTCGCCACGGCGCGCGGCGGCTTGGGGCGGCCGGGTTCGGGGATGGCTTCGCGGACGATCTCGACGGTGAGGGTCGCGCCCTTGGTCAGCCCTTTGGGGATGCGGGGGAGGACCGCGTCCTCGCCGGCGATCGACAGGCGGCCCATGCCGCCGGCGGTCAGCTCGACCAGCTGGGCCCTGGCGACGGTGCCGAGGCGGAGCGTGTTCGGCAGTTCGATCGCGGCTTCGACGATGCGATCGTCCTCGATCAGCGCGGCGCGGGCTTCGCCGATGCCGGCTTCATAGACCCATTCAGGCAAGGGGCAGACCGGCGGCGCGGAGGAGGGCGCGGGTTTCGGTCAGCGGCAGGCCGATGACGCCCGAATGGCTGCCGTGGAGGAAGCGGACGAAGGCTTCGGCGCGGCCCTGGATGGCGTAACCGCCGGCCTTTCCAAGGCCTTCGCCGCACGCGATATAGGCGTCGATCTCGGCGGGGGAGAGCGGGCGGAAGGCGACGATCGTGTCGGACAGGCGCGTGCGCTGCGTGCCGTCTGGGCCGATCACGCAGATCGCCGACAGCGCGTGGTGGCGACGGCCCGACAGGCGGAGCAGCAGGTCGCGCTGGATCGCCTCGGTCTCGGCGGGCGGCAGGATCGCGCGGCCGAGCGCGATCGTGGTGTCGCCGGCGATGACCGTCTCGTCCGGTGCGCGCTCCACCGCCAGCGCCTTTTCGACGGCGAGGCGCTGAGCATAGACGCGGGGTAGTTCGCGGGGGCGCGGGGTTTCGTCGATCGCGGGCGCGGCGATGCGATCGGGCACGACGCCGAGACGCGCCAGCAGATCGCGCCGGCGCGGCGAGGAAGAGGCGAGAACCAGTGGCATAAGGTCGGGCGGCACGCGGGTGCCGCCGCCGCTTATTGCGGGCCGGGGCCGCCGCGGCCGGGCATGAAGCGGTAGGTGATCCGCCCCTTGGTCAGGTCGTACGGGGTCAGTTCGACCAGCACCTCGTCACCGACCAGCACGCGGATGCGGTTCTTGCGCATCTTGCCGGCAGTATGGCCGAGAATTTCGTGGTCGTTTTCGAGCTGTACACGGAACATCGCGTTGGGGAGCAATTCCACCACGCGGCCGCGCATCTCGAGCAGTTCTTCCTTGGCCAAAAATCAACCTCTGTTCGCGTGTTCGGGCGCGCCCTTAGCGCAAGTCGCCGAAAAAGGGAAGCAAGGCGGACGGGCGGCGCCGGTCCAACAGGGGGCAGCGAGTCGCAAGGCCTTGCAGGATGCAAGATGGGGGCGGCGGGGGCGATTCGCAAGTCGTAGCGGCGCCCTCGGAAGTGGATGAAGTGGACGGTACGTCATGTGCCGGAGATCCCCTCATGCGCAGGGAGCGCAGGGGGTGGGGCCGGACGTATCAAAGAGCGTTCCGGGGATGATGCATATTCGGGGCGTGTAGGACAGGGGAAAAACGGGTCCGCTGCCGGTGGATGATCACCGGCAGCGGAGGGGCGCCGCGTCAGGCAGCGCGGTGGAAGTGGGCGTCCTCGGCATCGGCTTTGCCCAAGGTCAGCGCGAGGCCCTTCGTACGGACGGCGCCGGGCTTTCGGGCCTTGGAAGCCGCGGCGGCGCGGACGGGCGTGCGGGGCGCCGGTGTCGCGTCGTCGTCGAGCTTGAAATAGGCGATGCTGCCTTCGAGTTCCTCGGCGCGACCGGCCATTTCCTGCGACGTTGCCGATATCTCCTCGGCCGCCGCCGCATTCTGCTGCATCACCTGATCGAGCTGTTGCAGCGCCTGATTGACCTGCGCAGCGCCGATATCCTGTTCGCGGCAGGCGGCGCTGATCTCGTTCACCAACTCGGTGGTGCGGCGGATGTCGGGGACGAGCTTTGCCAGCATGTCGCCTGCCTGCGCGGCGGCGGCCATCGTTTCGGTGGACATGCCGCCGATCTCGCCCGCGGCGACCTGGCTGCGTTCGGCAAGCTTGCGGACCTCTGCGGCGACCACTGCGAAGCCGCGGCCGTGTTCGCCGGCGCGCGCGGCCTCGACCGCGGCGTTGAGCGCGAGCAGATCGGTCTGGCGCGCGATTTCCTGCACGATGGCGATGCGATCGACGATGGAGCGGATCGCCTCGACCGCCTGGGCGACGGCGGTGCCGCTCGCCTCGGCCGCCTGCGACGACTGGTGCGCCATCTTCTGCGTCTGCGCCGCATTGTCGGCGTTCTGTTTGATGTTCGCCGCCATCTCTTCCATCGAGGCCGATGCCTCTTCGGTCGCGGCGGCCTGTTCGGTCGCGCCCTGGCTGACCTGATCCGAGGACGACGACAGTTGCTGGCTGGCCGAGGCGACGTTCTGCGCCGCGCCGATGGCATCGCCGATCACGCTGCGCAGCCGATCGACCATCGCACCGATCGCGCTGCCGAAGGCGCTGCTGAGCCCGCCGTAGTCGCGTTCCAGCCGGGCCGACAGATTGCCCTGCGAGAGTTCGCCAACGACGCGCGAGAAGTCGCCGAACGCCGCCTCGACACCGGCGACGCTGCCTTCCATCCGGCCGATCTCGTCATGACGATCGGTGGCGATCGGATCGGCGAGCATGCCGAGCTTGGCGGTCACGCGTTCCAGCGGCCGGGCGATGGCGCGCGTCATCAGCAGGCCCATGCCGATCGACAGGACCACGCCTAGGATCATACTGCCGAGGATCGTCTGGGTGATCGTGGAAAAGGCCGCCGCCTGCGATGCGGAGCGCGTGGCGAGCAGGGATCGTTCCGTGCCGATCACGCTGCCGACGCGGGTGCGCAGCTCGTCCATCAGCGCCTTGCCGGTGCCGTCGAGCATGCTGGCACGCGCCGCAGCCTGCGTCGCCGGCGCGCCCATCAGCGCGATGTTGCGTTCGGCGACCTCGCTGCGCCAGCGCCGGGCGAGGGCCTCCACCTGCGCCAGCCGGGTCTGCTGCTGCGGGTTGTCCGAGGTCAGCCCGCGCGCTTCGTCGATGGCCTTGTCGAAGTCGGCGCTGCCCTGCGTATATGGCGCGAGGAAGGCGCGATCGGCGGTCAGCAGGTAGCCGCGGAAGCCGGTTTCCTGGTTCACCATCGCTTCGACCAGCTTGTTCGACGCGGCGATGACCTTGTACGTATGTTCGTTGATCGCCGTCGTTTCGCGGACTTGGTTCTGTTTCGTATAGATAACGAAATTGGCCAGCAAGGTGAGGGCAAGAATCAAGCCGAGACAGAGTATCAGTTTTCGCGGCATGGACAGGTTGTCGAAGAAACGCATGGGGGTGCATCCGTTGATGATCGTCGCGCATCACGACGGAAGATGGACAGGAATGGCTCATGTCTGCGGCGGGCCGACGATCTATCCTGTGACGGCCGGGAATCGACCTTCACGGATATTTGCCGTCATCGTTACCGCCACGACATGTCGATAACGGTCCAATCGTTAACGCCGCTTTGCAGCGCGTCGGAAAACGGCCCGCAGGCGACGATTTTCGCGTGCGGCGGAAAAATAGCGGTGCGTTGTGAAACCAATGGCCGGCTCGGGAATTTTGGGCGCCCTGCATCGATCTGTCTGATGTAATCGCGGGCTTACCGAATCATTGCGTCCGGCGGGCCGGGGGCCGGGCGAATCGGTGGTCGATTCGGGCGCATCGGACGCGTCGCGGCGTCGTCCCCGGCGCGGCGCTTCAGCCCGAATTACAGTTTGCCAGCAATGCGTCCATCGCGGTGAGGCATTGCAGCCGGTCCTGGCGGCGGGTAATCGGCGACGGACCCGGCAGGCCCGCCCCGCTCACCCCGCCGAGCGGAAGCCGTTACGCCCGCCGGCCTTCGCCCGGTACAGCGCATCGTCGGCGCGGGCGATGACGTCGCGCAGGCGATCGGGGGGCGTGATGCCGGCGATGCCGCAGCTGATGCTGAGCAGGACGTGCGTCGCGGCGTCGGCGGCGATCGGCTGCTGGCGCAATGCGGCCTGGATGCGCGCGCAGATCGCCTCGCCCGTGTCGTGATCGCCGACCTGCAGGATCATCACGAACTCGTCGCCGCCCAGTCGACCGATCAGATCGTCGGGGCGGGTGTTGGCGCGCAGCGTCGCGGCGAGGTGGCGCAGCACGTGATCGCCGAAGGGATGGCCCCAGGAATCGTTGATGCCCTTGAAATGATCGATGTCGATCGCGACGCAGCACAAGGGCGAGTCGGCGCGATCGAGCAGTGCGCCGGCGCGGCGTTCGAAGCCGCGGCGGTTGAGCAGCCCGGTGAGCGTGTCGGTGATCGCCTCGGCATGCGCTTCGGCGGCCTGTTCCTCCAGCTTGCGCGACAGGCGGGTGCGCGCGGCGATCTCCGCCGCGACGGGCAGGCAGGTGATCAGCATGATGGCGAGGAAGGACTGAAACAAATGCGCCTGGAGCACCGGGTCGCCGGTCGTCATCACGACCGGACCATGGCCCGACGCGGTGGCGCACGCGCCGATCACCGCAATGGCCATGACCGCCATCTTGGTGCCGAGCGGCCCGACGCGGAAGGTGACGAGCATGACCGGCGCGTACAGCAGGAACAGCGCGGGCAGCACCGCCACGTAGAAGACGAGATAGGCAGTGGCGACGACCAACCCGAGATAGGCGAGCGATTCCAGCCGCTGCATCGGCGACTTGCTGCGGATACAGTCGGTCAGCTGGCCGCCGAGGATGGCCATGAACACCGGCGTGAAGACGAGCAGGCCGAGGCCGTCGCTGAGGAACCACGTCTTGAACGAGGCGACGAACGCCTGGTCGTAGACGAGGGTCGCGGTGGCGGCGCCCGCCGCGCCGCTGAGCGCGGGCGCGATCAGGCCGGCGGCAAGGATGAAGCGTAGCAGCGCGCCGGTGGAGCGGAGCAGGTCGATCGACCCCGAGCCGCGGCGGATGAGGATGGTGGCGACCACCACCTCCAGCCCGTTCGAGATCGCATACAGCAGCGGGCCGGCGATGCTGCCCCGCGTCAGCCAGTTGGCGGCGACATTGCCGACGAGGCCGGCGCTGAGCACCGTCCACCAGCGCGGGCGCCGATCGAGCAGCAGCAGCGCGACGAGGACGGCATTGGCGGGCCATACCGTCGCGATCGTGCGGCCGTCGCTGGTGAGGTGGATGGTCGAGGCGGCGAACAGGAAATAGAGCGATGCCGCGACCAGCCAGATGGTGCGGGATGGCGTCCCCGATGGGCGCGCGGTGCGGACTGTCTCTCCCATCCACCCAAATTGATCGAGATCAGTCAAAACGGGGTTAATATTTGCCGCGTCGCGCGAGCGAAGCCGTGGGAAGACGACGACAAATCACCCGCCGCGGGTTAATCGACCCTCGTCATACGCGGGGCGATGGCCGGGTGCGGCAATCCCCCTCACGCCGGATTATACTTCGCCAGGAACGCGCCCATTGCGGTGAGGAATTCCAGCCGGTCCTGGCTGCGGGTGAAATGGTGATCGCCCAGCGGCTGCTCGATATATTGATAGGGCTTGCCGGCGGATTTCAGCGCATCGGCCATCTGGCGGGATTGTTTGACCGGCACGCGCTTGTCGGCCTTGCCGTGCAGCAGCAGGACGGGGATCGTTACCTGATCGGCGCCGAAGCGGGGGGAGACGGCGTGCAGGTCGGTCGCGCGCTTGGTCCAGTAGCGGCCCAGCGTCTTGCCGTTGAGGAATTGCGCATCGTATTTCTTGATGCCGGCAAGGTCCGATACGCCGGCATAGGAGATGGCGCAGCGATAGAGCGCGCCGTCGCGCTGGGCGGCGCGGAGCGCGGCATAGCCGCCATACGACGCGCCGGCGATGCAGACGCGCTTGGGATCAGCGATGCCCTCCTTCGCCAGGAAGGTGATCGCATCGTTGAGATCGTCCTGCATCTTGAGGCCCCATTCGCCCTCGCCCGCCTTGACGAAGGCGGTGCCATAGCCGGACGAGCCGCGGTAATTGGGCTGGATGACGGCATAGCCCTGTTCGGCGAGATATTGGACCCACCAGTCCCAGCCTTCGCTGTCGCGCGCGATCGGGCCGCCGTGGGGCAGGACGACCAGCGGCAGGTTCTTCGCGTTCGGGCGATGGCGGGGGAGCGTCAGGATCGCCTCGATCTTCGTGCCGTCGCGTGCGGTGTAATGGACGGTCTTGACCGGCGACAGGCTGCGCCCGGCGAGCGTGTCGTTCTGAAACGCGTAGCGCTGCATGCGGTCGCTGCCGAGATCCCAGTAATAGAGCGCGCCGGCCTGCGACGGGCTGCCGACCTCGACCAGCATCTGCGAACCGCTGGCGCTGCGCGAGACGATGCGCGCGCGGCGATTGCCGACCGCGGCGTCGGCGGCGGCCTGGATCCGCTTCAGAGCGGGATCGAGCCAGACGATATGGTCGAACGTGTCGGTGACGCTGATCCCCAGCACGTCGTTGCCGTCGCGGTTTTCGACGACGCCGTCGATGTCGTAGCCGGGATGGTCGTACACCTTCTTGCCCAGCGTCAGATCGGGCAGCGAGACTTCGTACAGCGCGTCGCGGCCGCCGCTGTCGCTGGTCGCAAGCGCGGTGCCGTCGGCGCGGAAGGTGGTGGGGACGATGAAGCTCTGCTCCTTGCGCGAATCGCTGCGTGCGATGGTGCGGAAGGATTCGGCGTTGGAGCCGCGATACAGCAGTGCGCCGCGGCCGGTGTCGTCGATGTAGCGGATGCCCATGCGCAGCGTGCCGGCGCCGTCGGCATACCAGTCCCATACGTCGGGCTGGCTGGCGGCGACGCGACGGACCTTGCCGGTCGAGACGTCGGCGTCCCACACGGACGGATAGATATCCGCCATCGTGTCGATCCCGGTCGAGCGGGCGAACAGGATGCGCGGGCTGCCGTTCTTGGCCGACCAGAGCAGGTCGTCGGCGCGGATGCCCGAATTGCTCCAGTCGATCCGGTTGAGCGTCTTCAGATCGGCGCTGAGGCCGACCATGCGGGTGATGTAGATGTCCTCCCCGCCGAGGTGCGACTGGCTGCCGATGCCGGCGACGAGCCACTTATCGCCGACCCAGCGCCACCAGTTGATGTCCATATTCTCGCCGACCTTCAACGCGGCGGGCTTGCCGTCGAACAGCGGCATGACGACGAGGCTCTGGACGCCGTCGATCGCCATCTTCGCGGCGATGCGCGTGCCGTCGGGCGACAGGCGGGGGGATTCGAACCTGGGCAGCTGGGCGAAAACCGCGGCGGGGATGGGGGCGTCTGCGGCGGGGGGTGCGGCGGGCGTCGTGGCGGGCGGCGTCTGCGCGATGGCGGTGGTGGCGAACAGAGCGGTGGCGAGCGACAGCGCGCAGGTACGAAGCATGGAAATCCCCCCGGCGGCCTTCCCCAAGGCCAGTGACGGGAGACTAACGCAGGTTAGTGCGGCGTCAATTGGTGGCAAGTCAGGGCGGACGTCACGGGAGAAGTGGAAGGTCAATCATGCCCCCGGCATGATCTGAACGATGCGGGGCATCGTTCACCGTCCACTCCCCGTGACGTCGGACGGATCGGGCGGGAGGCGCTCCCGCCCGTCCGCCGGCCGGTCGCGCTTGCTGAGGCTCTGCCTCAGCCTCCGCTGCCGGCCAGGGCTGCCAGCAGGAGCAGCGCGACGATATTCGTGATCTTGATCATCGGGTTGACCGCGGGGCCGGCGGTGTCCTTGTACGGATCGCCGACGGTGTCGCCCGTGACGGCGGCCTTGTGGGCTTCGGAGCCTTTGCCGCCGTAATTGCCGTCTTCGATATACTTTTTGGCATTGTCCCACGCGCCGCCGCCGCTGGTCATCGACAAGGCGACGAACAGGCCGGAGACGATGACGCCGAGCAGCATCGCGCCCAGCGACGCGAAGCCCTGGGCCTGGCCGGCGACGGTGCGGATGATGAAGTAGAGCGCGACCGGTGAGAGGACCGGGAGCAGGCTGGGCACGATCATTTCCTTGATCGCGGCGCGGGTGACGAGGTCGACGGTGCGGCCGTAGTTCGGGCGGCTGGTGCCTTCCATGATGCCGGGATTGTCGCGGAACTGGCCGCGGACTTCCTCCACCACGGCGCCGGCCGCGCGGCCGACCGCGGTCATGCCGAACGCGCCGAACAGATAAGGCAATAGCGCGCCGAGCAGCAGCCCGACGATGACGTAGGGGTTGGACAGGCTGAAATCTACGCTGACGTCGGGGAAGTAGGTGGCGAGGTCAGTGGTGTAGGCGCCGAACAGGACGAGCGCGGCGAGACCGGCGGAGCCGATCGCATAGCCCTTGGTCACCGCCTTGGTGGTGTTGCCCACCGCGTCCAGCGCGTCGGTGCGGGTGCGGACGTCGTCGGGCAGTCCCGCCATCTCGGCGATGCCGCCGGCGTTGTCGGTGACGGGGCCGTAGGCGTCGAGGGCCACGACCATGCCGGCGAGCGCGAGCATCGCGGTGGCGGCGAAGGCGATGCCGATGATGCCGGCGAGCTGGTAGGTGGCGATGACCGCGATGACGATGACGATCGTCGGCAGCGCGGTCGCCTCCAGGCTGATCGCGAGGCCTTGGATGACATTGGTGCCGTGGCCGGTCTGGCTGGCGGCGGCGATCGATTTCACCGGGCGATAGTTGGTGCCGGTGTAATATTCGGTGATCCAGACGATCAGGCCGGTGACGGCGAGGCCGATGACCATGCACCAGAACAGGTCCATCCCCGTGAACGCCTGCGCGGTCGCGGCGGCGGCGCGGGGGGCGTCGAAGCCGGTGGTGAGGTCGTCGGACACCGCGTCGAGGAAGCCGGCGCTGCCGATCGTGCGGTTGAGGTCGCCGAGGACGTAGCGCGCGACGAGGTAGATGGCGGGGATGGAGAGCAGCGCGCTGGTCCAGAAGCCCTTGTAGAGCGCGCCCATGATGCTGCCCTTGCCGAGGCGGACCATGTAGGTGCCGATGATCGAGGTGACGATGCAAACGCCGCCGACAATGAGCGGGAGGCTCATCAGGCGCATCAACTCGGCGGCGTCGGCGCGGATGAGCAGGGCGATCGAGATCATCGTGACGCCGAGCGTGACGACATAGGTTTCGAACAGATCGGCGGCCATGCCCGCGCAGTCGCCGACGTTGTCACCCACGTTGTCGGCGATGACCGCGGGATTGCGGGGATCGTCCTCCGGAATGCCGGCTTCGACCTTGCCGACGAGATCGGCGCCGACGTCCGCCGCCTTGGTGAAGATGCCGCCGCCGAGGCGCGCGAAGATCGAGATGAGCGACGCGCCGAACGCGAGCGCGGTCAGCGCCTCGACAATGACGCGGTCATTGGGGGCGTGGCCAGCGGGGCCGGTGAGATACCAGAAGAAGGTGCTGATCGCGAGCAGGCCGAGCCCCGCGACGAGCATGCCGGTGACCGCGCCCGAGCGGAACGCCATGGTAAGCCCGCCCTGCAGCGAGGTGCGTGCGGCTTCGGCGGTGCGGACGTTGGCGCGGACCGAGATGTTCATGCCGACATAGCCCGCGACGCCCGACAGCACCGCGCCGACGACGAAGCCGATGGTGGAGACCGCGTTGAGCGTGAGAAACAGGATCGCGGCGACAATGACGCCAACGATCGCGATGGTGGTGTACTGGCGGCCGAGATAGGCCTTGGCGCCTTCTTGGATGGCGGCGGCGATGTCCTGCATCCGGGCGTCGCCCGGAGAGGCGCGGAGCACCTGTTGGCTGGTGACGAAGCCATAGACCACGGCGATGACGCCGCAGAGGATGGCGAGGGCGACCGTGGTCATTCGCGCAAATCCTTCTCCTGTTGACGTCGCCGGCCGATGTCCCCCGGTCTGGCGCGCTGCGGGTGAGGCTATGGCGCGGACGGGGGGAGTGCAAGCGGTTGTGGGTTGCGGTGGGTTGTGTGTGTGGGGGGCGGGTGCCACTTGCGCTTGCGCGCCGTCACCCCGGACTTGGTCCGGGGTCCACTTCGCGGCGAGGGGGGAGGCTGGAGGCTCTTGCCGTTCCCTTGCGGCCCGGTGGACCCCGGACCAAGTCCGGGGTGACGGGGTGGGTGGGGTTGGCGTTTCGAGCCTCGCGGGGCGGGGTGCTCCTTTTCGTCATTCCCGCGCAGGCGGGAATCCAGACGCGCGCGTCTCGCTTGAGCCGGAAGGTTAGAGGTTATGGATTCCCGCCTGCGCGGGAATGACGGTGTGGGTGTGGGTGTGGGTGTCGCTCCCGCTTGCGTTTCGTCACCCCGGACTTGGTCCGGGGTCCACTGCGCGGCGAGGGGGAGGCTGGAGCCTCTTGCCGTTCCCTTGCGGCCCGGTGGACCCCGGAACGAGTCCGGGGTGACGGGATGGGTGGGGTTGGCGTTTCGAGCCTCGCGGGGCGGGAATGACGGGGTGGGTGGGGTTAGTGTTGGAAACCCAGGCGAGCAGGGAGCGGGATTGGCTCTCCGCCGTCGAACAGGTGTAGGCCTTCGCCTCGGGCGAAGCGGCCGATGCGGGTGGCGTCCACGGGGGGCACGACGTTGGCGGGCATGGCGAAGAGGAGTTCATAGTCGTCCCCGGCGCTGGCGGCCGTCAGGCGGGCTGCGCGGTCTTCGCCGGCGTGGGTGCGATAGGCTTGCGACAGGGGAATGGCGGCGAGGTCGAGGATCACGGCGAGGTTGCTCGCCGCGCCCATGCGCGTGGCGTCGATGAGCAGGCCGTCGCTGACGTCCATCATCGCATGCGCGAGGCGCGCGAGGATGCGGCCTTCCGCGAGGCGCGGCGTCGGGCGGCGGTAGCGGGCCGCGAGGGCGGCGGGGCCGGGCTGGCCTTGCGCGATGGCGAGGCCGGCGCCGGCGTCGCCGATCGTGCCCGTCACCCAGAGCGCGTCATTCTCGCCGGCGCCGCCGCGTGGGGGGGCGGGTGTGTCGCAGCCGAAGGCGGTGACGGTGAGAACACGCGGCGCGCCGGGCGGCAGGCGGACGGTGTCACCGCCGAGGATCTGCGCGTCGCACGCGGTCAGTACCGCAGCGAGGCCTTCGAGGAAGGCGCGATCCCACGCGTCGTCGGTGAGGGGGTAGTTCAGGAGGATGCCGTCGGGCTTGCCGCCCTTGCCCGCAATGTCGGACAGGTTGGTCGCGACGAGCTTCCACGCGACGTCCTGGGGGGTGTCGGTGGGGAGGAAGTGGACGCCCTCGACCAAGGTGTCGGTGGTGACGACGAGGGGCGCGCGCGTCAGGCGGGCACTGTCGTCGCGCAGCCTGCGCGCGGCGGGGTGGAGCGGGAGGGCGCGCAGGGCGGCGAGGAAGTCGGCTTCGGTCATGGGTGGGAGAAAGAGCCTGCATCGGTCCTCCCCCGCAAGGGGGAGGGGGACCGTTCGGCGTCAGCCGAAGGGTGGAGGGGGAGGGCGGCGGTGCCGCGCGATGATCGGGCTTGCCGTGTCCTCCCCCTCCGTCACCGCTGCGCGGTGCCACCTCCCCCTGGCGGGGGAGGACTTTGGGTTAGCGGACGTCCTTGGCGATGGCGTCGAGCAGGCCGTTGACGAAGCCCGATTCGCGGCGTTCGTAAAAGGCGTGGGCGACGTCGACATATTCGCTGATCGTCGCGCCGACCGGCACGTCCTTGCGTGCCATCAGTTCGTAGGTGCCGGCGCGCAGCAGCGCCTTCATCGGCTTGTCGAGGCGAGCGAGCGTCCAGCCGCTGGCGAGCTTCTTTTCGATCGCGAGGTCGATCTCGCCCGCGCGCGCGGTGGTGCCCTTTACCAGATCGTCGAAGAAATCGACGTCGGCCTCGGCATATTCCGCATCCTCGATCGTCGCGCCGAGGCGGTGGTTGTGGAATTCGTGGAGCAATGCGGGCACCGGCGTGCCCTCCATCTCATGCTGGTAGAGCGCCTGAACGGCGGCGAGACGGGCGGCGGCGCGCGCCTGGGTACGGTTGGTGGTACGGGACATCGTGCGGGCATGTAGTGGCGTGCGGGGCGTCCGTCACCCCTTGGTGTGCGGGCGGATGTGGGGCCGACCCGGCATGGGCCGGCCCCGCCAATCCTTTACGGCATCAACACGGTGTCGATGACGTGGACGACGCCGTTCGACTGCATCACGTCCTTGGTGCTGACGTGGCTCATGCCGCCCTTGGCGTCGGTGAGCGTGAGGCGGCCGCCCATCATCGTCGCGGTCAGCGGTTCGCCCTGCACGGTGGTGAGCGTCGCCTTGCCACCGCCGGCCTTGATCGCGGCGGCGATCTGCTTCGACGTCATCGTGCCGGCGACGACGTGATAGGTGAGGATGTTGGTCAGCTGCGCCTTGTTCTCGGGCTTCACCAGCGTGTCGACGGTGCCGGCGGGCAGCTTCTTGAACGCGGCGTCGGTCGGCGCGAAGACGGTGAAGGGGCCGGGGCCCGACAGCGTGTCGACGAGGCCGGCGGCCTTCACCGCGGCCACCAGCGTGGTCAGGTTGTTGGCGGTCGAGGCGTTTTCGACGATCGTCTTGGTCGGGTACATCGCGGCGCCGCCGACCATCGGGTTCTTGGCGGCGGACATCGCCGGACCGGCGGCGAGCAGGGCGACGGCGGCGATCGCGCCGCGGAACTGGAAGCGGGTCATCTGAGGCATCCTTTGTCTGGTCACCCTGGGGCGGGTGCGGCGGAGATACGTCCGTGGCGGCACAAAGATGCGTTGTTTCAGCAACTTAAATTTAAGCCGCTGAAATTGATGTATATTAATTTTTGTTGCTGGGCGTGGCTGATGCCGTCGTAGGGCTTAATCGTTTGAGCTCGCGATCAAATTCGCAGACGATGCCGGATGCTGCCTCCTGGCGGGGAGGAATTGATTTAATGCGAATGTCGATTGGGCTTAGCCGGACAGGAGGTAGCCGACGGTCAGGGTGCCGACCGTCAACATCAGCACTCCGATGACCGCGGCGCACCAAGCTGCTCTCCGCCCGAAGCGATCGTCGATCCACTCGACGGCGTCGTTGACCACATCGGTGAGCAGGGCGTCCCCCCGCTCTACCGGTTAAGCCGCAACCGCAGGGCCACGGACCGCGCATGGGCGGGGAGGCCTTCGGCATGGGCGAGGGCGACGGTCGCGGGGCCGAGCTTGGCGAGTGCGGCTTCGTCGAGTCCGAGGAAGCTGGTGCGCTTCATGAAGTCGAGGACCGACAGGCCGCTGGCGAAGCGGGCGCGGCGGCCGGTGGGGAGGACGTGGTTGGGGCCGGCGACATAATCGCCGATCGCTTCGGGCGTGTGGCGGCCGAGGAAGACGCTGCCGGCGTGGCGCACCTTATCGAACAGCGCCTGCGGGTTATCGACGGCGAGCTGGAGGTGTTCGGGGGCGAGGCGGTTGACAAGCGGGCAGGCGGCCTCCAGCGACTCGACGACGATGATCGCGCCGTTGGCGTCCCATGCGGCGCGCGCGACCGCGGCGGTGGGAAGGATGGCCAGTTCCTCGTCCACCGCCCGCGCGACCGCCTGCGCATAGTCGGCGTCGTCGGTGAACAGGATCGACTGCGTCGTGGTGTCGTGCTCGGCCTGGCTCAACAGGTCGGCGGCGGTCCATTGCGGATCGTTCTTGGCGTCGGCGACGACGACGATCTCGCTGGGGCCGGCGACCATGTCGATGCCGACGACGCCATAGACCTGGCGCTTGGCCTCCGCGACCCAGGCGTTGCCGGGGCCGGTGACGACATCGACCGGCGCGATGCGGCCTGCGCCATAAGCGAGCGCGGCGATCGCCTGCGCGCCGCCGATGCGCCATACTTCATCGACGCCGGCCAGGTGCGCGGCGGCGAGGACGAGCGGGTTGATCTCGCCATCGGGGGTGGGGGTGACCATCACCAGCCGCTCGACGCCGGCGACCTTGGCGGGGATGGCGTTCATCAGCAGCGACGAAGGGTAAGCCGCGCGGCCGCCGGGGACGTAGATGCCCGCGGCATCGACGCCGCGCCAGCGCGCGCCGAGCCGGACGCCGGCCTCATCGACATAATCGGTGTCGGTCGGCTTCTGGCGTTCGTGATAGGCGCGGATGCGGGTCGCGGCGAGGTCGAGCGCGTCGCGCAGCTGCGGGTCGAGCGCGTCATAGGCGGCGGCGCAGGTGGCGGGTTCGATGCGCCAGCCGGTTTCGCTGAGGTCGTGGCGGTCGAGCTTTTGCGTGAAGGCGCGGATCGCTGCTTCGCCATCGTCGCGGACGGCGCGGATGATCGTCGCGACGTCGCGTGCGACGTCGGCGGCGGCTTCGCGGCGACCGTCGACCAAAAAGGTGAAGGCGTCGGCGAAACCGGCGTCGCGGGTGTCGAGGTGGATCATCGAGCGGACTCCGCCACGGCGCGACGGAATGCCTCGACCAGCGGCACGACTTCGGCGCGGGTCTTCATCGCGGCGCGGTTAACGATCAGGCGGCTGGTGACTTCGGCGATCACCTCCACTTCGACGAGGCCGTTTTCCTTGAGCGTGCGGCCCGAGGAGACGAGGTCGACGATGCGCGGGGCGAGACCCAGGGTCGGCGCCAATTCCATCGCGCCGTTCAGCTTGACGCATTCGGCCTGCACACCGCGATTGGCGAAATGGGCAGCGGTGATGTGCGGATATTTGGTCGCGACGCGCACATGGCTCCAGCCGCGCGGATCGTCGGTCGCGGCCATGGCGGCGGGTTCGGCGACCGAGATGCGGCAATGGCCGATGCCGAGATCGACGGGGGCGTAGAGTTCGGAATAGTCGAATTCGGCCAGCACGTCCGACCCTACGATGCCGAGCTGCGCGGCGCCGTGCGCGACGAAGGTCGCGACGTCGAAGGCGCGGACGCGGATCAGCTCGATATGCGGCACATCGGTGGCGAAGCGCAGCGCGCGGCTGTTTTCGTCGCCGAACGCGGCTTCGGGATGGATACCGGCGCGGGCGAGCAGGGGAAGGGCCTCGGAGAGGATGCGCCCCTTGGGCACGGCGATGACTAAAGGTGTCGGCACGCGCGGGGCTTTACTGGCGGTGGGGAGCAGGCGCAACACGGCGCCGGCAGGAGGCGAGTCGATGGCGAGTGAGGCAGAGAATCTCAAGTCGTTCGAGGTGCAGGCGGGCTATTGCAAGGCGATGGACGCGCCGGTGACGACGCGGCTCGTCGAGGCGCTGCCCGTGGCGCTGGATCGGTCGACGGCGACGGGGCGGACGGTGCTCGACTGGCCGGGCGAGCCGGTGGCAGATGCGCTGGTGCTGCGCCTCGTCGGCGGGCTGCATGCGCTGCATCGCGCGGGCGCGGACGCCGATCTGTCACGGGTGTTCGCGGGCGAGACGACCGATCCGGCGACGATTGCCGACGTGTTGCGGGCGACGCTGGCGCGGCACGATGCGGCGATCCGGCCGTGGCTCGACGGGCCGCCGCAGACCAATGAGGCGGGGCGGTCGGCGGGGCTGATGACCGGGCTGCTGCATATCGCCGCGCGCTACGGCCCGCACGTCGAGCTGCTCGAGATCGGGTCGAGCGCGGGATTGAACCTGATGATCGGGCATTATGGTTTCGACCTGGGCGGCACGCGGGTGGGGCCGGCGGAGGCGGCGTTGATGCTCACGCCCGACTGGCGCGGGCCGCCGCCGCCGGCGGTGCCGATCGCGGTGGAGCGGGTAAGGGGCGTCGATATTGCGCCGGTCGATCTGTCCGATGAACGCCAGGCGCGGCGGTTGCAGGCCTATGTGTGGGTGGAGGCGACCGATCGGCAGGAACGGCTGGCACGGGCGATCGATCTGGTGCGCGCGCATGGCGTTGATTTGGTGCAGGGCGATGCGGCGGACTGGGTGGAGGCGCGGCTCGCCGAACCGCAGGAGGCGGGCGTCACGCGCGTGCTGATGCATTCGGTGGTGTGGCAATATCTGCCGCCCGCGACACGCGCGCGGATCGGCGACGCGATGGCGGCAGCGGGCGCGCGTGCCACGGCGGAGCGGCCGCTCGGCTGGGTGATGATGGAGCCCAATCGCGATCTGCACCGGCATGAAGTGCGCGTGCGCGGCTGGCCGGGGAGCACGCCGATGGAGCTGGTGGCGCTGACCCATGCGCATGGCGCCTGGGTCGAAGGGCTGTCGCCGCCTTATGAGACACGCGACTATGTGATGCGGCGCGGGGCGTATGAGGCGGATACCGGGACGGCGTGAGCCGCCCCGGTGCTTGCTGCACCGTCACCCCGGACCTGATCCGGGGTCCCGCTTTTGGCTGACCAAGAGGAAGCGGGATCCCGGCTCAAGGCCGGGATGACGGAGAGAGGGTTATGCCCGCTTAGTAGAAGAAGCGGTTATAGACCTGGAGGACGCGGCCCGAGCGGGTGTCGACCAGCACGACGTCGTTGCCGTAGCGGACCCAGCGCTGATAGCCGTAGCCCGGGCGCGGCAGGCGATAGGTCGCGTAGTCGTTGATCCAATATTGGCGGCCGTAATAGCTCGGCGCGAAGCGATAGCCGGTGGTCACCGGGCGATAGCGATAGCCGCGCGGGCCGGCGTAAGTGCCGCGGCGATAGACGTCGCCGTGCGTGCGGCGATAGTCGCGCCAATCCTCGCGCAGCTCCTGGCGATTCTCGCGCACTTCGCGGCGCGCATCGCGGATGTCGCGGCGGTCGCCGTAGCGGCGCGCTTCGGCGAGATCGCGCTGGCTCTGACGCAGCTCGCGTTCGCTCTGGCGGACTTCGCGGGCGCTCTGCGCATTGGCAACGCCGGCGGGCAGGATGGTGGCGGCGGCGAGGGCCGCGATCATGATCTTACGCATGTGTTTCACTCCTCGGTTCGCGTACCGCCCGCTTTGGTTGGGGCGTAACGCAGAACGGTCTTGTGACCGCGCGTCGCTTAACGCGTGAGGAATGCATTGGTCATCTTGGGGAAAGGTAACTGTCCTTTATTTCGGTTTCGCATCAACGCATTGCTGCCCCATCCACCCCGTTCGTGCTGAGCCTGTCGAAGCACGGGTGCCACGGGAGATGGCGGTGTGTGTGGCGACCCGCCCTTCGACAGGCTCAGGGCGAACGGGGGTGGGTGTGGGGGCGTCAGATATTCCAGCGCCGCATCGCCGCGACCACCGCCTCTGGCTTTTCCCAGGGCACGAAATGGCCGGCGTCGATCTTCTCGATCGTGAGCTGCGGGACATAGGGCGGCAGGCCATCGACCAGCACGGGCAGCAGCGCCGAATCGCGCATGCCCCAGATGACCAGAGTATCCTGCGTCACCGGCGGGAAGGGGGCGTCGAAGAAGGCGGGGCGGGGCGGGGCTTCGTCCATCGCGGGGACGATCACCTTAGACGCGCGATACCAGTTGAGCATCGCGGTCATCGCGCCCGGCTGCGACCATTCGTCCAGATAGGCGGCCTTGTCCGCGCCGGCGATGGCGTGCGTCACGTGATGGGCGAAGGTGGAGCCGAGAAATTTTTCGAGGCCCGCGCCGACGAGGCCCTGGTCGATGCCCGTGTCGCGGAAGCGGGTGATGTACTGGCTGGCCTTGCGCTGCTCGGGCTCGTCGAACAGCGCGCGCTGGAAGAGCAGGGGATGCGGCGCGTTGACGATGACGAGGCGCGCGACGCGATCGGGCCGGGTCAGCGCCGCCATCCACGCGATCGCGCCGCCCCAGTCGTGGCCGACCAAAGTGAAGCGATCGATGCCGAGATGGTCGGCGAGCGCGATCAGATCGGCGAGGATATGCTCGGCGGCATAGGCCTCCACCCCCTGCGGCTTGGAGGAGCGGGCGAAGCCGCGCTGGTCGGGCGCGACGACATAATGGTCGCGGGCGAGATCGGGGATCACGCCGCGCCATGTGCGGTGCGATTCGGGAAAGCCGTGCAGCAGGATGACCGGCGGATGTGTGGGATCGCCGGCGATCGCGACGTCGAGCTCCACGCCGGTGGGCAGCGCGATACGGGTCAGCGGCATGTCGGTCATCACTCTCTCCTGTCGCAAGCCCTGTGCGGGTCGTCGTGCAGCGAGCCTAGCGGCCTTTGGTCATGCCGTCATGCCCGTGCGCAATGGCATACCGATCTACCATGTCATGGGTGCATCCTGGCCGATAGGCACGGTGGAACAGCACGTTAGCGTGCCGCCCCATGACCGATACGCCTTCAGAGACACCCGTTTTCCGGTCCGGCCCCGAGGAGCTGGCCTATTTGCGGCGCCGGGCGGAGGAGCATCGGCAAGGTGCTGAAAAAGCAGCGGATATGGGATCGCGCGCGATCCATCTGCGGCTGGAACAGCTGTATCGCGAGCAAGTCGGGCTGCTGGAAATAGTGCTTCCTGACTAGGTATTTGCGCAAAGATACCAGGAACGGACCAGCCTAACATGGGTTGATGCGCCCGAACCGGCCCTGCTGTGGGGCCGGCAAGGGCAAGGATCGGCCATGGGTCACACCCGGACGATAGCGACGGTGTTTTGCGGTGCGGTGGCGTTGGCCGCCTGTGCTGCACCCGCGACGCGAATTTCGACCGGGCTGCAGCGTTATGGGCTGGACGAAGGCCGCGCCGATTGCGTCGGCGGTCGGCTGCAAAGCGACCTGACGCTCGGCCAGCTGCAGCAGCTGGGCCGTGCCGCTGCCGCCTACAAGCAGAATGATCCCAATCCGGGCGTGCTGACGATGGGCGACCTGATCCGCGTCGCAGGCGAGCTGAAGGACCCGAAGATCGCTCTGTCGGTCGGCAAGGCCGCGGCGGGCTGCGGCGTCCTGCCCTGATCCTGCACTTTCCTATCCGCAAAGGAGATATTCCATGAACAAGGACGAATTCCACGGCGGCGTGCGCTATGCGACCGGCAAGGTCGAAAAGGCGGTCGGCGATACGGTGAACAGCCGCGACTGGCAGGTCGATGGCGTCGTCGATCAGGTCGCCGGCGGTGCCCAGCATACCTATGGTCGCGCCAAGTCGATCATCGGCGAGGCGGTGGACAGCGCACCCGAGTTGCTCGACGAAGCGCGCGACCGGCTGAAGGACGCGGGCGAGCGGATCGCCGACGTGGCGGGCGACACCGCCGCGCGCGCCAAGGATGCCGCGGGCAAGCACGGCAAGGTCGCTGCGGATGCCGCGCGCGAACATGGCAAGGCGGCGGCGAAGACCGTGCAGGACACGCCGGCTCTGTGGGCGGTGGCCGCGCTGGTGGGCGGCTATGCGCTCGGCTGGCTGATCCACGGGCGTCGCGCCTGAGGGGCACGCGATGACGGCCGCCCTGCTCAAATCCCTGCGTGATACCGTCGATCTGCGCCATCTGCGCCAGATCATCGTCGGTCTCGACGAGGGGGTGATCCTGATCGATCCCGACCAGAGCCTGCTCTGGGCGAACGACGCCGCGCTGGCGATGCACGGCGTCGGATCGGTCGGAGAGCTGGGCGCGACCGTCGACGAATATCGATCCCGCTTCCAGCTGCGCTATCGCAACAATCACCGGCTGGAAGCGGACGATTACCCGATCGAACGCGTCGTCGCGGGCGACAGCTTTTCCGAAGTGGTCGTCGAGGTAACTGTGGCGGGCGAGGATGCCCCGCGCTGGGTGCATCAGGTGCGCAGCCTGGTGCTCAACGACGCGGACGATGGCGAGCCGGCGTGCCTGGTGCTGATCATCCAGGACGTGTCGGCGCGCTACGAGGCGGAGGATCGCTTCGAACAGTCGTTCAACGCCAATCCGGCGCCGGCGGTGATCTGCCGATTGAGCGACCTGCGCTTCGTCAAGGTCAACCAGGGGTTCCTGGAGATGACCGGGCATCAGCGCGACCAGGTGCTGTGCAAGACGGTGTACGACATCGACGTGCTGCGCGAGGCGGAACGCCGCGATCTGGCCAAGGAACGGCTCGCCGAAGGGCGGACGATCCCGCAGATGGAGGCGGAGCTGGAGCTGCCGGGCGGCGGCACCAAGCTGGTGATCGTCGCCGGGCAACCGATCGACATGGGCGACCAGCCGTGCATGCTGTTCACCTTCGCCGACCTCGAACCGCGCCGGAAGGCGGAGGGCGCGCTGCGCCACAGCGAGGAGCGGTTCACCCGCACCTTCCAGATGGCGCCGGTGCCGATGGCGATCGGCGCGCGCGACGGACATCTGCTGTGCGAGGTGAATGCCAGCTTCACGCAGATGACCGGCTATGCCTCGACCGAGATCATCGGCCGCCCGCTGGGCGAGGTGGAATTGTGGGAACATTCCACGATGCGCGAAGAGATCGAGGCGCTGATCGAGGACGGCCATGCGCTGCGCGGCCATGAGGCGCGCATCCATGCCAAGGACGGCGCAGGGATCGACTGTCTGGTGTCGACCGAGGCGATCCGGCTGGGCGACGACGCCTGCGTGCTGTGGGCGTTCCAGGACATCACGCAGCGCAAGGCGACCGAGCTGGAGCTGGTCGAGGCGATCGAGGCGGTGATGAAGGACACCAGCTGGTTCAGCCGGTCGATCATGGACAAGCTCGCCCGGCTGCGCGCGCCCGAGCGGCAGGCGGACGGGCCGGGCCTGGACGATCTGACGCGGCGCGAACGCGACGTGCTGGCGCTGATCTGCCGCGGCTATGACGACAAGCGGATCGCGCGGGCGCTCGACGTATCGGGCAACACGGTGCGCAACCATGTCGCGCGCATCTACGCCAAGATCGGCGTCAACCGGCGCATCGCCGCAGTCGCCTGGGCCCGCGCGCGCGGCTTCGACGGCGAAGGCGTCGTCATCGAAACGGAGGCGGCGGCATGAGCAAGACCCCGAAAGCCGATGCCGCCAAGCGCGCGACCAAGGGGTCCGTGCAGGAAGCGATCGGCAAGTTGATCGGCGACGATGCGGCGCGCGAGCGTGGTCGTGCCGAGAAGGACGCGGGCACCGCTGCGGCGACCCGCCGGACCAAGGAATCCCGGGACTGATCCCGGACACGCATTTTTCCAACAGGAGTGATTATGGCTACCCATGCTTATACCGGCCCGGTGCCGGGCGATGACCTGCGCACGGCGAAGACGCCGACCCGATTGTCCTGGGGCGCGGTGTTCGCCGGCGTCGTCATCGCCGTGGCGGTGCAGCTGGTGCTGGGCATCCTGGGCGCGGGCATCGGCCTGACCATGGTCGATCCGGTCGAGGGCACGACGCCGGGCGCTGCGGGCTTCGGCATCGGCGCGGGCATCTTCTGGCTGATCACCACCGTCATCGCGCTGGGCGCGGGCGGCTATGCCGCGGCCCGCGTCGCGGGCGTGCATGACCGGTTCGACGCGCTGGTCCACGGCCTGGTCGTGTGGGGCGTTACGCTGATCCTGACGCTGTACCTGCTGACCTCGGTCGTCGGCGGCATCATCGGCGGCGCGTTCCGCACGGTGGGTGCGGTCGCCGGCGCGGCGGGCAGCACGGTGGGCGCGGCGGCACCGGCCGCAGCCTCGGTCGCGGGCATCGACAAGCAGGACGTGCGCAGCGAGGCTGCGGCCTATCTGTCGGACGCGCCGAACGATCCCGCGCAGATGACGCCCGAGCAGGCGCAGACTGCGATCGCCAAGGAACTGCCGGCGATGGCCCGTGGCGGCGCCGACGGTCAGCAGGCGGAAGCCCGCGTCGTCGACATCGTCGCCGCGCAGCGCAAGATCAGCCGCGAACAGGCGCAGGCCCAGGTGACGCGCGCCAAGCAGCAGTTCGTCCAGGCCAAGGACAAGACGGTCGAAACCGCGAAGGTCGCGACCGACAAGGCGGCGGGCGCTGCCGCCGGCACCTCGTTCATGCTCGTGCTCGCGCTGCTGATCGGCGCTGGCGCGGCCGGTTTCGGTGCAACTGCGGCGACCCGCCGCAAGCTGCGCTGAGTGTGCGCGGCGGGCCGGCGTATTCGGGCCCGCCGCATCCTTTTACCGACTGTCTGGAAAGGACACGATGATGACCACCAAGACCATCGGCGCCGCGCTGGCGCTCGCCACCGTGCTGTCGCTGTCGGCGTGCAACACGGTCAACGGCGCGGGCAAGGACCTGAAGTCGGCCGGCTCCGCCATCTCCGACGCCTCGGGCGAAAAGAAGAAGTGACGCCGGGCGGGGCGGGCCGAAGGGTCCGCCCCGCTTCGCATCACGGGCCCGTCATGGCATGGGAACCGCCGAGCGGATCGCGCGTTGTAGGTCAAACGGGCGGGTCTCATCCGATTGCGCCCGCATCGTTTGACCTGCCGGACCTGCCCTGACCAACAGTCTCCCCATCGCAAGGCCCCTTGCACGGCCTGAGCAGCGCCATCCGAACCGGATGCGCGAATGCGGGTCCTTCGTTTTCTTAAGCCATTGCGATGGTCTGTGCCGCCGGGCGCGCCGGCGCTGTCGCGTGGCGTATCGACCATCTCGATCGACCATGCAGAAAGGGGCCTGACGCCATGGAAAGCTATTATCGGGAGCAGGCGGCGTCCTGCGCGCGCGAGGCCGCAGCGACCCAGCTGTCGCAGGTGCGCGATCGCTATCGCCGGTCGGAAGAGGCATGGCTGGCGATGGCGGATCGCATCGCCCGGACCGCCGCGTTCAAGGCAACCAACGGCGCATAACGAGCCCGCCATTAAATCGCGGCGGATCAACGACATGATGGTTCGCCGCCGATGCCTTTTGACGCCAATCCGATTGCATCCGTAACGGTAGCGTCTCTTGTCCGGGCATCCGCTTTAGCCTAAGACTGTTCCTGCTTTGGACCGACAGCCGCTGCCCCCCGTTCCGCACACGCCATTCGTCGCGCCGCCCGCCGTGCGCGCGGCGATTGACGCGTTCCTGCGCGGGCTCGACCCCAGCGACCCGTTCCTGGCGGTGGTCCAGCATTCGATCACCGCGATCGTGGTCAGCGATCCCACGCTGCCCGACAATCCGCTCATCTATGTGAACGACGCGTTTACCGCGCTGACGGGCTTTGAGGCGGCCGAAGTGCTGGGCCGCAACTGTCGGTTCATGCAGGGGCCGCTGACCGATTCTGCGGATGTCGAGCGGCTGCGCACCGCGATCCGACGGCGCGAGCGGATCGAAGTCGACCTGCTCAACCACCGGCGCAACGGCACGCCCTTTTGGAACCGGCTGATGGTGGCGCCGGTGTTCGATGCCGCGGGCGAGCTGCGTTATTTCGTCGCATCGCAGCTGGACGTGACGATCGAACGGCACCGGCTGCAGCAATTGCAGCAGGATCGCGACTCGCTGAATGCCGAATTGGAAAAGCGCGAGGCGTTGCTCGCCGAGCGCGAGGCACGGCTGGCGATGGCGCTCAATGCGGGTGGCCTCGGCACCTGGACGCTGGCGCTGCCGAGCAACATGCTGACCGCATCGGCGTCCTGCTTGGACAATTTCGGGTTTCCGCCGGGGGCGCACTTCGGCGAGCAGGACCTGGCCGAAAGCCTGCACCCGGACGATGCCGCGCGCGTGCTCGCCGCGATCAGGGATACGATCGTCAACGACGCCCCCTATGACATCGAATATCGCATCCTGACGCCGGCGGGCGAGCAGCGCTGGATCCATGCGCGCGGTGCGGTGCAGCGGCGCGCCGATGGGACGCCGCTGGAAATGTCGGGCTTCACCAGCAACATCACCGCGCGCAAATTCGCCGAGGAGCATCGCGCGGTGCTGGCGCGCGAGCTGACGCACCGGGTGAAGAACACGCTGGCGACCGTCGGGGCGGTGGTCAGCCAAACGTTGCGTGACGCGCCCTCGCTCGGCGAGGCACGGGCGGCGGTGGCGGGACGGATCGCGAGCCTGGGCGCGGCGCACGAGCTGCTGGTGCGCGACGAGGTGGAGGGTGCGGCGATCGGCGAGATCGTCGAGCGCGTGCTGGCGCCGTTCCTCGACAGCAACGGCCGGCGCTTCACGATCGAGGGGCCGGACATCCGCCTGAGCCCCGAGATCACGCTGGCGCTGTCGATGGCGCTGCACGAACTGGCGACCAACGCGATCAAATATGGCGCGCTGTCGGTGCCCGAGGGGCAGGTCGCGATCCGCTGGGCGCTGGTCGGCGCGGTCGGCGCGCGGCGCTTCGCGTTCAGCTGGGACGAACAGGGCGGCCCGCCGGTGACCGCGCCGATGCACACCGGCTTCGGCACGCGCATGATCCAGCGCGTCTTCGCCCAGCATGTCGAGGGGGAGGCCGGCATCACCTATGCGCCCGAGGGCGTGCGCTTCGCGATCGAGGCCCCGGTCTGAGTGGGACGGCCCCGCCGGTGACGCCGGACCTGCGCTATATCGTGGTGCGCGGACGGCTGTGGCGACGCGCCAACCCTGCGCTGGCGGAGGACGAGCGGCAACGGCTGGTAGCGCAGCTGATGGCGGCGCGGCGGGCGGTGGCCGCGGCGAAACGGGCGGGTGACGCGGATGCGGAGACGCAGGCGCATGCCGCGGTGGATGCGGCGAAGGTGGCGCTCGGCGAGCGCGGACCGGTGTGGTGGGATGACGGCGCGCCGGACCTCAACCGGCATATGGCGCGCAACACGCCGTATGCGGCGTGGTTTGCGGGGTTGGGGGCGTAGGGCGTTTTTTGGCTCGCGGGTGTCGGTTGGCTGGCGGGTGTTGGTTGGCGTGCCCTTTAAGCCTGACCGTCATCCCCGCGGAGGCGGGGATCCATAACCGCTATCGAATGCGATGGAGCCGCGACGGTAGCGCGTCTGGATTCCCGCCTTCGCGGGAATGACGGAGGGGGGCGGGGGTTTGTGTGTTGGCCGACGGGGTTGCTTGGGGGCAGCGTGACGGGCGCTTTGGTTGGCGCGCCCTCCATTCGTCATCCCGGCGCATGTCGGAATCCATGGACGCGTGCGTGTCTGAGGTCGCACGCCCACGCTGAGGACGTCGCCCCCCATGGATCCCGGCGTGCGCCGGGATGACGGAGGGGGTGTCCTTTACTCCAGCGTCAGCGTGTCGTCGTCGGGGTCGACCTTGCCGGCGAGGCCCGGCACTTCGTCCAATTGGCGAAGCGCGGTGAAGCCGCCGCGGTCTTCGCGGTAGCGGACGATTTCGAAGCCGTGGCCGGCGAGTGCGGGAACGGCGTCGAGCTCGTCCGCGGTGGCGGTGTTGACGTTGACGCTCACAGGTTCGCCTGCTCCTCTTTCGGCAGATCGGCATCGGGGCCATAGTACAGTTCGGCGCATTCGTCGGCGAGGCAGCCGCCTTCGATCTCGATATCGTCGCGATAGGCGTCGGCGATGAAGGCGAGCGTGTCGACGTGGCGCGCTTCGAAATACATCGGATGGACGTCGTCGCGGCCGGCGCCGAAGACGACGCGGCCGACCTTCGACCAGATCGACGCCATCGTACACATGCCGCAGGGTTGCAGCGTCGAATAGAGCGTCGCGCCGCGCAGTTCGAGTTCGCCGATCCCTTCGCAGGCGCGGCGGATCGCCATCATTTCGGCATGCGCGGTCGCGTCGGGCAGCTCGTGCGTCTGGTTGCGTTCGGCGGCGAGCACCTTGCCGTCGCGCACGATCACGCAGCCGAGCGGCGAGGTCGACGGATCGGACCCCTTCGATCGCGCGACGTCGATCGCCATCCGCATCCAATATTCGTCGTCACCTGCGCACATATTCGCCCCGCTTTCGAAGGGCCTAACGCACGGACGCGCCGAAAGACGCCTCAGGGATAGCTGACCGTGTTGGGCACCTGGGGGATCGGAATCCATTCCTTGTCGTCGCCGGGGACGAGCGGAAATTCGCCGGCGGTCCAGGCGCGGCGCGCCTCCTCGATCCGTTCGCGGCGCGACGAGACGAAGTTCCACCAGACGTGGCGCGGGGTCGTGAAGGCGTCGCCGCCCGCCAGCATCGCCCGGCCGCCGGTCTCCGAACGCAGCGTCGCGGCGATGCCGGGGCGCAGGACGTAGAGTTTCATCGGTTCCAGCGGCACGCCCTCCAGCGTCGCCTCACCGAAGGCGAGATAGATGGCGCGCTCGTCCGCCGCGGCGTCGATGGGGACGGCGGCACCGGGATCGAGCAGGATGTCGGCGTAGATCGTGCCGGCATAGGTGGTGGTCGGCGCACGCTGGCCCCACAATTCGCCCATGATGATGCGCGCGCGGGCGCCGTTCGCCTCCAGCGTGGGCAGCGCATCGCGCGCGACATGTTCGAAATCGGGCGCCATTTCCTCCTGGGCGTCGGGCAAGGCGAGCCAGGTCTGGATGCCGGACAGCACCGGACCGTGCGCGCGTTCGTCGCCGGGGGAGCGTTCCGAATGGACGATGCCATGGCCGGCGGTCATCAGGTTCACCGCGCCGGGTTCGATCCGCAGCTGCGTGCCGAGCGAATCGCGATGTTCGATCGCGCCGTCGAACAGATAGGTGACGGTCGCGAGGTTGATGTGCGGGTGCGGGCGCACGTCGATGCCGCCGCCCGCGGCAAGCTGTGCCGGGCCCATCTGGTCGAAGAACAGGAACGGCCCCACCATCGTGCGGGCGCGGCCTGGCAGCGTGCGGTGGACCTTGAACCCGCCCAGGTCGTGGGTGACGGGTGTGATTGTCTGGAGGACGAAATCGTCAAGCACGGGCAGGCTCCGTTTCGCGAAGAAGCTGTTCGAGATCAGCAGGGTAGATGACTTCCGGCCAATCGGCGAGTTCGGACAATGCGAACCAGCGCGATCCCGCCAGCACGCGCTGTTCGAGCGCGGTCAGCGCGCCGGCCTGCACGTCGTGGCGATCGATATCGACGCGGAAATAGCGTTCGTCGGCGATCACCTCGACGCCTTCGAAGGTCAGGAATTCGCAGGTGCGCTGCGCGACCTCCGGCCCGCAGTCGATGTCCAGCCCCACCTCTTCCCACAGTTCGCGGCGGGCCGCCTGCGGGTAGGTTTCGCCGGGATCGACCGCGCCGCCGGGCGTGCACCACAGGGGCGGGCGGTCGCCGGGGGTGAAGCGCATCAGCAGCACGCGGCCGGCGCCATCGACCAGCAGGATGCGGGCGGCGGGGCGGGGGACGCGGGTCACGGGCGACGACATCGGGCTTCCTTCCTCTCCCCGTTCGGTGTCAGCCGGCCGACGGCTGTAGGCCTTGGGCGCCAGCCTTGCGGGGCACGGCTGGAGGCCAGCGGGCTGGGGCGTGTCTTACCGGTCCGGCGCGATCGCGACAGCCCGCAATCCGGAAACGCTGCGGTTCAGTGCAGGCGCGATCCGCAGTCGAGTTCGGGATAGTGGCGGAAGATCCCCTCGGTCGTGAAAGGCAGGCGCCGATCGCTTTTCAGATAGGCGCGGATGCCGGGCAGGTCCGCCACCGCATCACGCAGGCGGAGCAATGCAGGATAGCGCGATTCCAGAGCCGCCATCCGCTGCGGGAACATGTAGCGCAGCCCCTCGACCAGCTGGAACAGCGAGGTGTCGGCATAGGTCCAGCGATGGTCGACCAGCCATTCGGTCGGACCATGCCGGGCCGCGGCCTCGAAATGGTCGAGATATTTGGGCAGGCGTTCCCGGCGGAACTGGTCGGCGGCGCGCGCGGCCTCGTCCTTCTGATCGTCGTAATAGGCCATCATGGCGACGGGATGATGGACGCTGTGAACCTCCGCGATGCAATCGGCGATGGTCAATTGCAGCTGGTTGATCCACTGCCGGTCGGCAAGGTTCGACGGCGCCAGATCGTGCTGCTGGCCGAGGAATTGCAGGATGTTGGCGACCTGCGCCACCGCGTGATTGTCGAGCGCGAGATAGGGCGGGGCAAACGGGCCGCGGCCGGCCTTCGCCCGCGTTTCCATATCGGCCATCATCGCCTCGACACCCTCCAGCCGGGCGCAGTCGAGATAGTCGATGCCGGCCGCCTCCAGCGCCAGGCGCACGAACTCGCCGCGCCCCTGGATCGTCGGCCAATACCACAAGCGATAGGGCATCAGGCTCTCCCGTTCACTCGCCCGGCGCGCGTGCCTTGATCGCGAGGGCATGGATGCGCGACGACAACAGATCGGCGAGCGCTTTGTTCACGCGGCGCTGGCGTGCGACGCGGGTTTCGCCGGCGAACAGCGGGCTTTCGACGGACACGCTGAAATGCGACTCCCCGGTGCCGTCGTCCCCCATATGGCCGGCGTGATGATGGCTGTCGTTGACGACCTCAAGATGGGTCGGTTGCAGCGCGTCGCGCAAGCGCTCCGCGATGATGTCGGCGAGGGGACGGGCGGCGGTGGCGGTGTCGGTCATCGCGCCTATATAGCCAGACTTGCGCAGATTAGGGAGCGTTCGTGGCGCGCGGAAGTGACAGGAAAGACCGGCCGCACACGCGGTTTCATGGCCGGGTGGAAGCGAATGGCCGGATGTGCGCCGAGCCGGGCTGCGACGAGCCGGGCGAATTCCGCGCGCCGCCGCTGGAAGGCGCGAGCGATGGCGGCGGCGGGCCGGGCGCGTTCCGCTGGATGTGCCTGGAGCATGTCCGCGCGTTCAACAGCCGGTACAATTACTTCGACGGGATGACCGCAGACGAGATCCATCGCGCGCAGCGGCCGCTGGCGGGCTGGGAAAGCGAAACGCGGGCGTTCGCGCGCGCGGGCACGGGCGACCAGGGGCCGCGCTGGGCCGATTTCCGCGATCCGCTCGACGCGATCGGCGCCCGCTATCGCCGCGAGGTCGCGCCCGAGCGCAGCGACGGCAAGCCGCTGTCGGGCCAGGACCGGGCGAGCCTGAAGGTGCTGGGGCTGGCCCCGGACGCCGATCGGACCGCGCTGCGCAAGCGCTATTCGGAACTCGTCCGCACCTATCACCCCGATCGCAACGGCGGCGATCGCAGCCACGAAGCGATGCTGCAAAAGGTGATCGCGGCCTATCAGCAGCTGCGGCAGGCGCCCGCCTTCCTGTGACCGCCGACGCGGCCGGCCTATAAATCCATTTCGCTGGAAAGCCCGAAGCGGACCAGTTTGGATTTTTGTTTACTTTTGTCCGGTAGGATGGCCGCATGAGGCCTCCGACCATCCCACGCGCCCGTGCCCGGCGCCCGGCGCATCGCGCGCCCGCGGCGCATCGCGGCGCCGCGCGCCTGTTGCGCGATGCGCGGGGTGCGACGATCGTCGAATTCGCGATCGTCGCGGTGCCGTTCGTCGCGCTGATGCTGGCGGTGGCCGTGACGAGCCTGGCCTATTTCGTCCAGGAAACGCTGGAAACCGCGGTCGAGCGCGCCGCACGCGGGATCGTGACCGGCCGGACGCAGGCCGCCGACGATAAAGGCACCATGTCGGGCATGACGCGGGCGCAACTCGCCGAACGGTTCCGTCAGGCGGGCTGCGCATCGCTGCCGGCCTTCCTGCCGTGTTCGCGCCTGTACGTGGAAGTGAAGAGCGCGGTCGACTGGACGCTGCTCGACAATTCGCCGCCGGCGATCACCATGGGCCCCGACGGCCGCATCGCCAACGTCTTCGCCTACGACCTGGGGAACCAGGGATCGATCGTCGCCGTCCGCTTCATGTACGTGTGGCCGATCCAGACGTCGCCGCTGTTCGATTTCAGCAACATCGGCAAGGGCCGGCGGCTGCTGATGGCGACGTCGGTCGCGAAATCGGAGACCTATCAATGACCGGGCGCCGCATGAGATGGCCGCGCCCGCTGCGGGCATTGCGGCGCGATCGACGCGGGCTGGCGCTGATCGAATTCGCGATGATCCTGCCGATCCTGCTGATCCTGTACCTGGGCAGCGTCCAGTTGCAGGACGGCATTTCGTGCAATCGTAAGGTGACGATCGCGACGCGCGGCGTCGCCGACCTGATCGCCCAGAACGCGACCGGCTCGACCACGCAGCGCGAGATCGACAACAGTCTGGCCGCCGCGACGCAGGTGATGGCGCCCTATCCCGCCGCCCGCGCGACGATCCGGCTGACGCATGTCACGATCGACAACAATTACCAGGCGCGCGTCGACTGGAGCCGGGCCCTGAACGGGATTCCCGACGTGAAGGGCACCGTGGCGACGATCCCCACCCAGATGCGGGTGCGCGGCGTGTCGTTCCTGATCGCCCGCGTGACCTATGCCTATCAGCCGCCGACCAACTTCGGCTTCATCGGGCCGATCAAGCTGGGCGATTCGCTGATCATGCTGCCGCGCAATTCCTCTGCCGTCACCTGTGTGGATTGTTGATCCCATGACCTTTTCCCTGCTCTCCCGCCTGCGTGACGTCCGCCGCGACCGCCGCGGCAACGTGCTGATGATGTTCGGCTTTGCCGTGATGCCGATGACCTTCGCGGTCGGCATGGGCATCGATTACGCGCGCGCGATGAAGTCGCAGACCAAGCTGAACGGGGTCGCCGATGCGGCGGCGCTGGTGGCGGTCAGCAAGATCGCCATGCCGCTGGACGACAAGACTGCCGCCGATCAGGCGCGGCAGATGTTCCTGATCCAGGCGCAGTCGGTGCTCGGTCCCGGCGCGGTGCAGCTGACCAATGTGACCGCGACCGCGGTGAAGGACAGCACCGGGCGGCGCACCGCGTCGGTCACCTATACCGCGACGTCGGGGAACGTCTTTGCGCGCGTGCTGGGCCTTCGGGTGCTCAACATCAGTGGTGCGTCGTCGACGACCAACGCCATCGCGCCGAACATGAATTTCTACATGCTGCTCGACGTGTCGGGATCGATGGCGCTGCCGACGACGAGCGCAGGCCTGTTGAAGATCGCCCAGAGCAATAGCAAGGGCTGCAAATTCGCCTGCCATTCGGTCAACGACCTGACCGGCACCGACGCCAACGGCAATCAGACGAGCCTGTACAACGTCGCCCGGTCGTACAATCTGACCTTGCGGGTCGATGAAGAGGCGACCGCCGTGCGCAGCCTGATCAGCACGGCGACGACGACCGCCAGTCGCAACGGCGCGGCCTATCAGTTCGCGATGGCGGGGTTCCGGGGGAAGGGCGGCTTTTCGACGCTCCAGAGCCTGACCGGCACCGTCCAGAAGATCATCGATGCGACCGGCCTGATCGGCCCATCGAAATTCTACAGCAATGGCTGCCCGACCTCCGCGTGCAAAAGCACCGAGGTCGGCTTCAACGACCAGGACAGCGGCACCAGCGATGCCATGGACAACATCAACGCGATGATGACCGATCCGGGATCGGGGCTGAACGGCGAGGCGCCCAAGGCGGTGATGTTCATGATCACCGACGGCATGCGCGACGAAGCGCGTTCCGGCGGCAAGCCCGAAATCGCGATCGACACCGCCAAATGCGACGCGATCAAGGCACGCGGCATCCGCATCGCGGTGCTGTACACCGAATATCTGCGCGAATCGCTCGACAACGACAATTGGTCGCAGGTCAACGTCGCACCCAATCTGTACAAGGTCGAACCCGCGCTGCAGGCCTGCGCCTCGACCGGTCTGTACACGAAGGTGACCACTGACGGGGACATTGCGGCCGCCTTGTCGGCATTGTTCCAGAACGCGGTGGCGACGGCGCGGATCACGCAATGAGGGTGTGCCACCGCGGCGTATACCGTGTAAATATATGCGAGTAGCTCGCATTAGCGTTGACGGTGATAATAACTCGCATTAACGAACGCCCCATAAAGGGGACCGTTCTTAATGACCAAACCACCGTTTCTGGCGCTGTCGTGCATCGGCTTCCTTGCGTCCGCGCCGGCCTTTGCCGCTGATCCGGTTGCGGCGACCACGAAGACGGACGTCGCCGCCGACCCGCAGGCGCAGGATGCCCGGCGCGAGGGCGAGCGCGACGACATCATCGTCAACGGCAAGGGACAGGTGGCGCCTGCGGTGGTCGAAAGCCCCAAGGCGACGTCGGCGCTGATCGACACGCCGCAGACGATCACCGTCATCTCCGACCAGGTGCTGCGCAAGCAGAACCTCCAGACGCTGCGCGATGCGTTGCAGACGATCCCCGGCATCACCTTCGGTGCGGGCGAGGGCGGCGGCGGCTATGGCGACAGCATCAACCTGCGCGGCTATTCGGCCAATACCGACATCACGATCGACGGTATCCGCGATACCGCGCAATACAGCCGCACCGATCCGTTCAATCTGCAGCAGATCGAAGTCTATAACGGCGCCAATTCGGTCTTCAACGGATCGGGCAGCGTCGGCGGCACGATCAACCTCGTCACCAAGGAACCGCGCGCCGAAGACCTGACGATCGTGCAGGGATCGGTCGGCACCGACAATTACTGGCGGGGCACGGTGGATGCGAACCATCGCATCGGCGACGATGTCGCGGTGCGCCTGAACGCGGTGTACCATCATAACGACGTGCCGGGCCGTGACGTCGAGAAGTACGAACGCTGGGGCGTCGCACCCGCGGTGACGATCGGGATCGGTGGGCCGACCAGCCTGACGCTCGCCTATGTCCACCAGCGCGACGACAACACGCCGCTGTACGGCGTGCCCTATTTCAACAACGCGCTGGTCGGCGGCCTGATCACCGGCGCGGATCGCAGCGACTATTACGGGTACAGCAACCTCGATCGCCAGCAGATTACGGTGGATCGCTTTACCGCGACCTTCCGCCATCAGGCGGATGCGCATGTCTCGATCCGCAACCTGACCCGCTGGCAGCGCGTCGGCCAGTATAGCGTGACGAGCGCGCCGCAGGGCACCTTCTGCCTCGTCGGTACGGGCCGCCAGCCGGTTGCGACCAGCGCGACCAATCCGCAGGGGCTCGCGTGTCCGACAGGGTTGCAGCCCGGTCAGTGGATCCCGTCCGGCCCGCGCGGGCTGGTGCGCGACCAGGAGAACCAGCTACTCGCCAACCAGACCGACCTGCGGCTGGAGCATGGGGAAAAGGGTGGCCTGCGCAACGTCGCCAACATCGGCATGTCCGCGATCGTCGAGGATTACCGGATCACCAGCGGATCGCTGCTGCGCAACGCGGACGGATCGGCGGTGTCGCCGCTGCCGACGTTGTCGATCAGCAATCCCGACAGCGTCTATCGCGGGCCGATCAACTACGTCACCACGGCGCAGTCGCGGTCGACCCAGACCAATGTCGCGGTCTATGCCTTCGACACGCTGGAGCTGAACCGCTTCTTCGAACTGAACGGCGGCGTGCGCTGGGAAATGCAGCGCAGCGATTTCCGCGCGCTGCCGCTCCGGACGCTGGCGCCGGGCGTGACGCAGCCGGTTGCCGCGTTGCAGACGCCGCAGATCAACAACGAACGGCTGTTCTCGTACCGCGTCGGCGCGGTGTTCCACCCGGTGCGCGACGTCAGCGTCTATGCCGGCTACGGCAACGCCAAGACGCCCTCGTCGCCGAGCGTGCGCGCGGGCTGCGTCAGCGTATCGAACAATATTGTCACCAACACCTGCGGCGTCGCGCCCGAAACCGCGCGCAATTACGAGGCGGGCGTGAAGGCGGGGCTGTTCAATCGCCGGCTGGAGCTGACCGCGGCGGTGTTCCGTAACGAGCGCACCAATTATCGCGTGCCCTCGAACGACCCCGCGCTGCCGACGGTGCAGGTGCTGGGCGGCAAGAGCCGCGTCGACGGCATCGCGCTGGGCGCATCGGGCAATATCACCAAGGCGTGGACGATCTTCGCCAATTACACCTATCTCGACAGCACGGTGTTGCAGTCGGTGTCGAATTACTGCCTCGCCAATCCGGGCAGCACCGGTTGCAACAATTCGGTCGCCAACCCCGACCCGCAGCGTGGCAGCCCGCTGGTGCAGACGCCGACGCATTCGGGCAGCCTGTTCACCACGTACAAGCTGCCGTTCGGGCTCGAGTTGGGCTATGGCCTGACCTATCAGGGGTCGTTCACCACCTATGTCCCGGTGCTGACCAACGGCGTGCAGCTGCGCGCGCCCGACTATCTGATCCACCGTGCCTATCTGGCCTACAGCTTCGGCAACGGCTGGACCGCGCAGCTCAACATCCAGAACCTGACGGACGAAAAGTATCTGACCAACGTCCGCAACAATATCAACGCGACCAGCGGCGTCGTGACCGGCGGCTGGGCGATGCCCGGCGATCGGCGCCAGACGGTGCTCAGCCTGTTCCGCAGCTTCTGATCTTTGCTACTCTTCCCCGCCACATCAGCCCCCGGCGGGGAAGAGACCTGAGGAACCACCAGTCATGCTGATTGCCATCCCCGATATTCTGGATGCGGCGGGCGTGGCGCGGCTGCGGGGGCTGATCGACGCAGGCGAATGGGTGGACGGCAACGTCACCTCGGGCCCGCAGGCGGTGCTCGCCAAGCGCAACCGGCAGCTGGCCGAAGGATCGGAGGCGGCGCGCGCTGGCGCGGCGTTCGTGCTCGATGCGCTGGGGCGGTCGCCGTTGTTCTTCGCTGCCGCGCTGCCGCTCAAGGTGTTTCCGCCGCTGTTCAACCGCTATGAGGGCGGCGAGGATTTCGGGCTGCACGTCGACAATGCCATCCGCCTGCAACGCGGCACCGATTTCCGCATCCGGTCCGACCTGTCGGCGACATTGTTCCTCGACGATCCCGACAGTTACGATGGCGGCGAGCTGGTGATCGAGGATCGCTTCGGCCCGCAGACCGTGAAGCTGCCCGCCGGGCATCTGGTCCTCTATCCCGCCTCCAGCCTGCATCGCGTGACGCCGGTGACGCGGGGCGTGCGCACCGCGAGCTTTCTGTGGCTGCAATCAATGGTGCGCGACGATGGCGAGCGGCGCACGCTGTTTGAACTGGACGAGGCGATCCAGTCGGTCGCGGCCAGCAACGGCCAGGGCGATCCCGCGGTCGTCAAACTGACCGGCATCTATCACAATCTGCTGCGGCGCTGGGCCGATGCCTGACATTGCAGCACCCGCCTGCGGCTTCATCGGCCCGGTGAAGCGGTCGATCACGATCGCCGGTCACCAGACGTCGATCAGCCTGGAGCCCGTGTTCTGGCGCGCGCTGGAAGAGGCGGCGCAGGACTGCGGCCTGCCGCTGTCCGCGCTGGTCGCCGAGATCGACGTGCTGCGTATCGCCGCGGACGATCCGCCCAACCTTGCCAGTGCGTTACGAAGCTGGCTGTTCGCGCGGACGTTGACCTGACGCCCGCCGCCATGCGACCGCCGGGGCATAGTCGGGGATATGCAGCGATGAACGCGGTCAAATGGCGAAAGACCTGGTTTCAGGTCCATAAATGGATCGGGCTGACGCTCGCCATCCTCATCATTCCCCTGTCGCTGTCGGGTGCGGCGCTCGTCTGGCGCGAGCCGCTCGACCGGCTGATCCATGCCGAACGCTATTCCACCAGCGGCACCGCGTTGCTGGCCCCCGAAACCTATGTGGCGGCGGCGCAGCGCGTGCTGGCGCCGGGCGAGCGGGTCAGCGACCTCAGCCTGCCGGAGGGGGACGGCCCCGTCACGGTCAGCGCCGTAGGTGCGCAGGCGCCGCGACGCGGACCGCCAGCGCGCACGACGGTCTATCTCGACCCGCCCACTGCGCGCGTGCTGGCGGTGGCGCCGCGCAGCGGTGGCGTGATGCGCTTCCTGCATGTGCTGCACGGTAGTTTGCAGGTGCCGGGGATCGGGCGGACGATCGTAGGCTGGATCGGTGTCGCGATGCTGTTGTCGAGCATGACCGGGCTGTGGCTGTGGTGGCCGAGCGTCGGGCGCTGGACGAAGGGGTTTCGCTGGCGCCGGCATCGCAATACCGACAGCAACCTGCATTACCAGATGGGCTTTTGGATCGCGCTGCCGCTGTTCGTCCTGTCGCTGACGGGCGTGTGGATCAGCTTTCCCGGCGTGTTCGGCGGACGGGAGGGGGGCGGGCGCCCCGCCTTCGCGCCGCCGGTGGCCGAGCCGGCGCAGTCGGTGGACACCGTCGTCGCGCGCGCCGCGGGGGTCGCGAAGGGGCCGCTGCGCAGCGTCGGTTGGCCGACCGAGCGGTCGGCGGACTGGACGGTCAGCCTGGCAGACGGGCGCCGGATCAAGGTGGCGGACGACGGCGGCGTGGCGGTGGCTGCGGCGGCGCGCAAGCCGGGTGGCGCGGCACGCTGGATGCGGCGGATTCACGATGGCGACGATATGGGGATCGTCTGGCAAATGGTGATTTTCCTCGGCGGGTTGCTGCCGGTGGGACTTGCGGTGACCGGCGTGATCATGTGGTGGCGCGCGCGGGGCTGGCGCGCGAAGGTGGCGGCGCGGGGGTAGGGGGCGACCTGCCACTCAGTACCCCGTCACCCCGGACTTGGTCCGGGGTCCACTCTGCGGCTGGGGGGATGGCTGGAGGCTCTTGCCGCTCCCTTGCGGCCCGGTGGACCCCGGACCAAGTCCGGGGTGACGGAGTGGGTGGGGCTGGCGTTGTGGAATATGGCGCGTGCTGGAGGCGCCTGTCGGACGGCTAGACTGATGCCTGGTCCTCCCCCGCAAGGGGGAGGTGGCGCCGCGCAGCGGTGACGGAGGGGGAGGTAAGCGGCGTCCGACGTAACAGCGCGTACCGCTTACCTCCCCCTCCACCACGCCGCGATGCGGCGCGGTCCCCCTCCCCCTGGCGGGGGAGGATTTTTTTACCGCCCCAGCAGCACGCGTGCCTGGCCGGCGATCTGCGCGAGCATGGCCGCATTGGGCTGCGCGGCATGGCGGGCGCGGTCGACCAGTGCCTTGAACTGCGCAACGCGCGCGCCGTTCGCGGCCAGCCACGCCTGCACCGCGCTACGCGGATCGCCGTCGCCGGTGCGGCCGAGGAACTCCAGCCGCTGCTGCTGGAAATCGCGCGCCAGGCCGGCGAGCAGCAGGCGCTCCCACGGATCGCCAGAGACGATGCGCGCCGCCGCCGCCTGCGCCCAGTCGAGGCCCAGGTCCTGGCCGAGGTGGGTATAGGCCCGCGTCAGCTCAATCTCGTCGATCCCGAGCCGCTGGCCCAGCGCGGCGAGGCCGACGACGCCGTCCATGTCGAACAGGCGGACGACGCGGCGTGCCAGCTCGGCGGGTGCCCCTGCGGCTTCCAGCTCGGCCGCGATGCGCGCGCTCTGCGCGCTCGCTTCCTCAAGCAGCAGCGACTGTGTCTGACGTTCCAGCGCGGCGATGCCCTGGCCCAGCCGCTCGATTACCGCACCGGGCAGCGTACCCGGGGCATTGGCGCGCAGCAGGTCGGCGATGTGCGAACGCGTCGCCACCGCCACCTCGTTGAACAAAGCGATGCGCGCGCCTTCGGTGATGTCGGCGCGCTCGATCTCCGCCCACAGGCTGTCGAGGCCGAAGACGCGCTCCGCCACCACGAACATCGCGGCGATGTCGGCGACCGCGGCGCCTTCCTCTTCGGCCAGCTCGAACGGGCGCAGCACGCCCAGGCGATTGACGATGCGGTTGGCGAGCTTGGTCGCGACGATCTCGCCACGCAGGCGATGCTCGTCGATCGCCTGCGCAAAGTCGCGCTGCATCGCTGGCGGGAAGGCGGCGTGCAGGTCGGGCGCCAGTTCGGGGGCGAGCGCCAGCGGTGCCTGCTCGATCCCGTCCTGCAACGACAGCTTGGCGGTGGCGAGCAGCACGGCGAGTTCGGGGCGGGTGAGGCCATGGCCCTCCTGCCCGCGGCGCAGCAGGTCGTCGTTGCCGGCCAGCCCCTCGACCGCGCGGTCGAGCCGCCCGGCGCCTTCGAAGATTTCGATGACGCGGACGTAGCTGGGGATGGCGCTCGCGCCGTCGGCCTCGGCGATCGACAGCGCGAGCGTCTGGAGGCGGTTGTCCTCCAGCACCAGATGCGCGACGTCGTCGGTCATGCTGGCGAGCAGCGCGTTGCGCTCCTCGTAGCCGAGGCGGCCTTCGTTCATCTCGCGATTGAGCGCGATCTTGATGTTCACCTCATTGTCCGAACAATCGACGCCCGCCGAATTGTCGATGAAGTCAGTGTTGATCCGGCCGCCGCGTTCCGAGAAGGCAATGCGCGCCGCCTGGGTGACGCCCAGGTTTGCGCCCTCGCCGATCGCGGTGACGCGCAATTGCTCGGCATCGACGCGCAGACGGTCGTTGGCGGGATCGCCGACCGCGGCGTTATTCTCGCGCGCCGCCTTCACGTACGTGCCGATGCCGCCGAACCACAGCAGGTCCGCAGGCGCCTTCAGGATCGCGGAGATGAGCGACGCGGGGTCGAGCTGAGTCGCGGTGATGCCGAGCGCGGCCTGTGCCTGCGGCGACAGCGGAATGACCTTCTCGCTGCGCGCCCACACGCCGCCGCCTTCGCTGATGAGGCCGGCGTCGTAATCCGCCCAGCTGGAGCGGGGCAGAGCGAACATGCGCGCGCGCTCGTCCCAGCTCGCGGCGGGATCGGGATTGGGGTCGATGAAGATGTGGCGGTGATCGAACGCCGCGACGATCTTCAGCGCCTTGCTGAGCAGCATGCCGTTGCCGAAGACGTCGCCCGACATGTCGCCGCAGCCGACGACGGTGATCGGCTGGGTCTGCACGTCGACGCCGCGCTCGGCGAAGTGGCGCTGCACCGACACCCACGCGCCCTTGGCGGTGATGCCCATCGCCTTGTGGTCGTAGCCAACGCTGCCGCCCGACGCGAAGGCGTCGCCCAGCCAGAAGTCGCGCTCCAGCGCCAGCGCATTGGCGACGTCGCTGAACGTCGCGGTGCCCTTGTCGGCGGCAACGACGAAATAGGGGTCCTCGCCGTCCAGCACCGCAACGTCCGCCGGATGCACGACGCGGCCGTCGACGATATTGTCGGTGATCGACAGCAGCGAGCGGATGAAGATCCGGTAGCTTTCGGTGCCTTCCGCCAGCCACGCGTCGCGATCGACCGCGGGGGAGGGGAGCTGCTTGGGGTAGAAGCCGCCCTTGGCGCCGGTCGGCACGATCACGGCATTCTTGACGCGCTGCGCCTTCATCAGCCCGAGGATTTCGGTGCGGAAGTCGTCACGCCGATCCGACCAGCGTAAGCCCCCGCGTGCGACCGGGCCGGCGCGCAGGTGGATGCCCTCGACGCGGGGCGAATAGACCCAGATCTCGCGCCACGGCACGGGGGCGGGCAGGCCGGGGATCAGGTGGCTGTCGAACTTGAACGCCAGCGCCTCGTTCGCCGCGGGGGCGAAGGCGTTGGTGCGCAGGCAGGCGCCGATCAGGTCGCGATAGGCGCGCAGGATACGGTCGTCGTCGATCGCCGATACCGCGTCGAGGCCGCGCGCGATCGCTTCGTCGCTGGCGGCCAGGTCGCCGCTGCCCTTGGGATCATGCGCGGCCGCGAAGCGCGCGATCAGCGCCTTGGTCAGCTTGGGCGCACGGCGCAGCGCGTCGACGACGGTGGTCAGGCCATAGGGCAGGCCCGCCTGGCGCAGATAGCGGAACCAGGCGCGCAGCAGCACGACCGACTGCGGCGACAGGCCGACGTCGATGATCAGGCGGTTGAAGGCATCGTTTTCCGCCGCGCCTTCCAGCACGGCGGCGATCGCGCCTTCCAGCACCGCAGCATCGTTCGCGTCGTCATTCGCATCGGTTTCGACGACGAAGTCGTGGACGAAGGTGTCCGCTTCGTCCTGCAACCGCGTCGGCAGTTCGCCGATCACGCGGAAGCCGAAATTCTCCAACACCGGCACCGCGTCCGACAGCGCGAGCGCGCCGTGCAGCTTGTAGATCTTGAGCTGGCGATCCTCGCCCGCGACGACCGGGAAGATGCGCACGGAGCGGTCGTCGGCGCTTTCCAGCCCCGCAACCCGCAGGATGTCCTGCGCCGCTTCGGCCGGGCTGCTGACGTTGCGGTAATTGGCGGGGAAGGTGTTGGCCCAGCGCAACGCCAGCCGCGCGGCGCGCTGTGCGGGCACCTGTTCGGCCAGTGCCGCCTCGACATCCGACATCCAGCCACGCACCATCTTGCGCAAGCGCTCGGCGAGCGGTTCGGTCTCGGGCATACGGCCCGACCCGCGCAGGTCGATCGTGTAGCGCAGCAGCGCGACGACGCCGTCGTCGAGGCTGATCGACCAGTTGAGGACATTGCCGTTCGACGCGTCGGCCAGCATCTGGCCGATCGCGACGCGGCGCGCGGTGGTGAGGTCGTCGCGCGGCAGCCAGGCGAAGGCGAACAGATGCCGCCCGAGCGCCGACTTCACCAGCACCAGCGCGGGGCGGGGCCGGTCGGCGAGGCTCATCGCGGTCAGCACCACCTCTTCCAGCGCATCGGGGGCGAAGGCGACGACGAGGTCGTGGGGAAGGGCGGTCAGCGCATGCGTCAGCGCCTTGCCGGTATGGCCCTTGGGATCGAAGCCGAACTTCGCCTCCAGCGCCGACAGGCGCGCCCGCAGCACGGGGATGTCGCGCGGCTTGGCGCTGAGCGCGGCGCTGGTCCACAGGCCGGCGTGGATCGACAGGCCGACGACCTCGCCCGCCTCCATCACCGGCACCAGCACCAGGTCGAGCGGCACGGCGCGGTGGACGGTCGAGATCAGGCTGGATTTCAGCAGCAGCGGCGCGTCATTGCCCTCTTCGAACCAGCGGATCGCGAGCGCGCGGTTCGCCTCGGCGAGCACCGGCGTTTCGTGCGGATGGCGGACGATGCCGAGCGCTTCGCCCGCGCTGCCGTCGCGCCGCCAGATCTGGTGGCCGAGCAACGTGAACTGGCCGTCGAGGAACCATTGCAGCAGCGCGGCGCCCTCGCCCTGCGGCAGCGCGGCTTCGTCGCGCGCCATCGCGCGTTGCAGCGCCGGCCAGTCGGTGACGGCAGCGCGCACGTCGGCGAGCACGGCGGTCAGATCCTCGACCAGGCCGCGCCGGTCGCGCGCATCGGCGCGTTCCAGTTCGATATAGATCATCGATTCGGGCGTGCCGGCGCCGCCGATGTCGGTCAGCGCCCCCGATGCATCGCGTGTCACCCGGACGACGGGGTGGATCAGGCGGTCGATGTCGAGATCCTGCGCGCCGATCGCGGCGGCGATCGAATCGACCAGGAAGGGCATGTCGTCGTTGACGATGGCGAGGCGCATGCGGCGGCGCACGTCGTCCGACGCGATCGGCTCCAGCCGGATCGCGGGCTTGCCGGGCTCACGGCGCGCGGCGGTCTCCGCGACGAACGCCGCGGCGGCGGCCCGCTCGGCATCGCCGAAGCCGGTCAGCTCCCCCGGTAGCGCGCCCTTGGTCAGCCGGGCGGCAAGCGCCTCGGCCATGCTCTGGTTCTGGTCGGCCATGGCAGCCGCCTACGCCCGTCTCTTCCGGGCTTCAAGCTTTGCTGCAGTGCGAAAATTACGTGTTAGCGCAATAAAGTGTTGCGCTGGTCGGGCGCCTTCCGGTCGTCGCCGAACGGCGCCCGTGCTCAGGCCGCCGCCTTGCGCAGCACGCTTTCCAGCAGCGCCTTGTCGTCGACGCATTTGATGACGTCGACCAGGCCATCCTCGCCGGCGCGCGCCAGCAGCACGACGAATTCGTCCGCCACCGCGGGCAAGGCGACGCGGCCAAGCACGGGCAGCGCGCGCAGTTCGGCGGCGGCGCGATCGAACAGGTCGACGCGCTCGTCGGGGCGACGCGTGGCGCGCTCGGCAGCGACCACCGCCTTGATGCCGCCCTGCGCGGTTTCCAGCACGGTGGTGAGGCCGCCTGCGGGCACCTCGGTGCGGTGGGCGTAGGCCAGCACGGCGGCATATTCGGCAAGGCGCGTCTTGTCGTAATCCGATCCGAACACGAGCTTGACGATCGCGGTCAGCGGCGCGCGCGGCTGCACCGTCAGCCCGGCCTGCGACAAGAGCGCAGCATAGCCCTCGGCATCCCGCTCGCACGCCAGCGCAAAGTCATGGGCGCGGCCCAGCGCGCGATACAGCGCGGCGCGCCCGCGCGCATCGGCGGCGCGCACCGCTGCCGCGCTTTCGCGCGCCATCGCCAGCCGGTCGCGCAGCGATGCGTCGGTCGCGGACTCGGCGATCGGTTCCTCTGCGGTCTCGAACCCGCCGCTCGGCCCGTCCGCCCACACCGGCGTCGCGGCGAGCGCGCGCGGGGCGCTGCGCACCGCGGCGTCCAGCTCGGCGGCGAGCGTCGCCTGCGTATCGGCGTCGGCCAGCTCCTTCCAGTTGATGACGCCGTAGATGAAGTCGATCGTGCTGTCGTCGGAGGTGAAGGGCATCAGGATGCCGCGATACAGGGTCGTGCGCCCGCGGATGCCGACGAACTCCGCCTCGAACCCGATCGGCGCGCGATTCGCGATGATTTGCAGATAATGGTCGGTCAGGCGCGACAGCAGCGACCGGCCCGGCACGTCCGCGACGCGCACGACATGCGCGTCCAGCCCGCATTCCTCGCGCAGCGTGCGCCCCAGATAGGCGATGGTTGGGTCGTCGATGCCGCGGGTGAAATCGATCAGCACGCTGTGCGGGCCGAAGTCAGCGATATTGGCGGGATCGAGGTCGTCGATGCCGGGGCAGGGGCGACCCTTCAGCAGCGACACCCAGTGGTTATAGGCGCGTACGTGCATGCGCCGCTCGTCGCCGCCGAGCGAGAAAGCGGCATCGTCCACGCCGCCCCCGTCGATGTCGCCACCATCGTCCGGCGGGCTCGCCAGCGCCGCGTCGAGCACGTCATGGCCGCCGCCATCGGCGCGCAGGCCCTCGCCATCCCCGACTCGCCCGTCATCGAAGCCGCGCGCCGTATCCATGCCCAAACCCTTCTCGCATCAGGACATGACGGTCCTGGTCCTAGGCTGCTTCTGCACCGTCCGTGGTAAACGGAGCGTAAAGCCGCGAGGCGAACAATTGGCATGTTCCGACACAAAGGCCGCTTGTCAGCCGCGATCCGACCTGTTAGGCGCACCCCCGAACGGCCCCTCAGCGGGCCGGTCCACCCCGGGCCGCTTTAGCTCAGCTGGTAGAGCATCGCATTCGTAATGCGGGGGTCACAGGTTCGAGTCCTGTAAGCGGCACCATCTTCTTTATAGCACTTTCACGAGCGAAGCGGCGGCGCTCCTGCGGGAGGGGCGTTGGCTCGAACAAGCCCGTGGGTTCTGGCTGGGGCGCGTTGCCTAGGCAGTGGCGTCGGCGGTGCTGACGCACCGACCCTCGCATTGATGGTTTGAGAGTTACCTTTTTGGCGCAGGAGTTGCCGTGCGTTGCCCTTGTAGCTTGGGGGCGCATGACCGACTAATCTAAGCGTCTTGGGCGGGCACGACAGAAACGAACTCACCGGGCGGCGCAACCGCTCGGTCGCGCGCCGCACGAAGTCTCATTCTCCGCCTTCCGCGCTCTTGTCGATGATCGAGGGGCAAATCGAAGCCTCTTCCAAGTCAACTGTTTTTTGCTGAACCGAGCCCCCTAGCGCCACTAGATGTCGCCGACGTCGCCCTCGCGCTGGGCGGCGATGTCCGTCTCGTTTGCGCGCAAAACCCGCGGTGCCGAAATCCCCAGCCGACGCGCGACCGGATTGACAATCTGGCTATGCTCGAACGCAAAGAGATCGTTTGCGCGGTGTCTAGTGAACAGGCGCATATTGACGGGATCAATTAGCTGCCAGGCTTCATCAGAGATGAGGTGGCGGCGGCGACTATCTTCATCGAGATCGCGCGTCATGAGACGCTGCTTGAACTCGGTCGCCGACCCTGGTTCTAGTAGGAATCGAGCGCCTTGGTCCCCACGCTCGACCAGAGGCAGCGAGAGAAACTGGAACGCCTCGCTGCCGAAATCACCGAGCAAGGTGTCGCCTCCGCTAGCTTCGATCGTGTTCGCTCGTACAGCTAACGCCAGCATCAGCGCCTTCACACGTGCGGCGCGCAAGTCGCTTTTCACCTCGGCAATGTTACGGACCGCAGGTGGTTCGCGCAGCGACCATTCGAACGAACCGGTCTTCACGAATTCGCGGAGATCAGCGATTGCGTTCTCGGATTGTCGACCGGTGCCACCGAACAACTCAGAATAAGTAGAAAGCCACACCCAATCTTTTAATTTATTGGCAAAATCTTCTTGCCGTTTGCCGAGAAGCGCAGCTGCGATCGCCACGACTTGAACTCGATACGGTACAAGCGCCGGGCTCGTAATTGCGAATGCTTCGCGGAAAAATCTTGCAGTTTGTCCGAGGCCATCAAACGTGCGGTCAAGAATGCCGGGATCATTGCTCAGGCTCCGGCTTACCTCGTCGGGATTGGTTTTGTAGATATCGGCGCCAAGGTTGAGCTTGAGACAGCGCAGCACGATGTCAGAGTCGATTTTGTGCCAGCCATACGGCGCCAGCACCTCCTTGCGTAGTTCCTGATCTCGCCGCAGTAGATCGAAGCTCGACGAATAAGTCAAAGCGTTCAGCATGTGCAATTCGCTCATATCAGCGCCGCGGCTGTTGATGCGTTCAAAGCTCTTAGTCACGACTTCAAGGCTGGCGCTATTCAACGTGATAATCGGCAGCTTGTATTGTCGAAATGCCGAGGCCACCTCGTCGGCGCGGTCGACGCGGCGATCATCACCGTCGGCGAGTTCGCGCTGGAACCGCAAAAGTTCGCGACTTTGCAGAATAATATTCAGCGGCAGATAGCGGCTCGGATCATTCAGGATTTGATCCGGTTCAATGTCGACCGAGCGCTTGAAACGCTCGGTCTCATCGTCCGCGTCAAGGTCCGCATAGACGACGAAGTCGCGCAACTCCACGTCGCGCTCCTCATCGAAGTCGGTCCAGCTCTGCTTCGCACGCAGCGCTCCGTACAAAGTCGAAATCCGCTGCACGCCGTCCATCAAATAACGTCCATCACCCGTAACCGGCGATGTCGGGAGCGGATGTGGCCCGAGGCTCTCATAGCAGCCGATCTGTTTGTTGGATGTTGCCCAAATCATGAGCGCCCCTATTGGCAGGCCGGCGAAGATGCTTTCAAAAAACTCTTTGCGTTGAGGCCACCGCCAGACAAGCGGGCGCTGGAACCGCGGGATACGAATTCGGCCCTGTGCTATGTCTTCAAGTACCGATGTTAAGAAAACAACGGTAGGATCCGCCGAGAAAGTGTCACGCATAGGGAACCCGAATCCAGTCTGCTATTTCGTTAATCGTGGCCTGGACCTCCGGGTCGATGCCCTCCTTGCTTGCCCAGTCATAAATTGCGCCCATGAAGCTATCATAGACCGAGGCGATGTCGCCATCGATACCGCCGCGCAAGGTTTGCCGGTCCACATCCGAGACGTCCTGGAAGAGCGCAGCGACTTGGTGGCTGGGGTTGGCATCCCACCCATCCTTCATCCGGAAGTGGCGCCGCTGATCGGAATTCATGCGATCGTAAGCATCCACTTTCGAGCTCCGCTCGACTCGCCTTTTTGGCCCGTGAAGGGTTGTCCAGTTCCACAGAGCTTTTCGCGGAATGTAGTTCTCGATCGCTCGTCGGACGAGGCAATGATACGCAAGCCCCGCAGACTCGCAAAATGCAATCATCGACAGTGCATCACGACTGCGGTGGCCGGGGACCTCAGCATCGCTGTCGAAAAGTGCGCGGTTCGATCGAGAGTCCAACGAGCCGCGCTCGTGAAGTTCAGCCAACGATACGCGCAGTTCGCCCAGGCCGCCACGACTGTCGACTTTGAAGATATGACGCCGTTCCAGTTCTTGGAACATGGCGCGCTGCTCAGCCGGCATCAGTGCGAGGAAGAACTTTCGATCGTTCCTCCCATTCTCCACCCAAAGCGTAACCGGACGATCAGCTAGCTCAATTCCTTCCCGCAAGGTGATTTTGGGTAGGGGCTTCGCGTCGGGGTTTGACTCCACGTCAGCGATGAAGGTGCGAAGTCGGTATATCGCCCCATCCCTCGTCGCCCAACTCGATGCGTTCAGCCATTCCTGGCGGCGGCGCTGGTCGACTTGGTCCAGCCACGGATTAGTCGTCGCTGAGTTGGGATTGCGAGCGTCAAGGTAGCAACGGTTCAAGCGGGCGCGGTCTAGCAGCCCCTCCAAGTCGGGCCATTGCGCCGCCTCGGCGAACAATGCGTCACTGACAAGTATCCGCATCAGGATTGCTCAGGCCCTATGCGAAGCTCGGAGAGGCGGCGAGCTTGTTCTAGCGTCTCGCGGAAGACGCCTTGCGGCCACCCGCCTGCCGCAAACCCTTCTGCATCGAAGGTGATCGGCCGCAACGATGTGCCCGTCTCGTCAGCGGAGACCCAATAGACCACCACATCCTCGGGGCGGATGCGCTGCTGAACGATAGCAATCTGGACGGAAAGCAGCATGCTCTCCGCATGTGTCTCGATGATATGACTGGCAGCCGATCCGGCCGCAATACAGGAAATAATCTCATCCGCGAGATGCACAGATGCTGCCGGATGAAGATGAAGTTCCGGCTGCTCGAAGGCTAGGATCGGGTTGGCGCCAAGCTGCTCCAATCTTGCCTGATGGCAAAGCATCACCACCGGGAGGGCTTGAGCCACGCCCTCGCCGACGTCGCGCACAGCGATGTGACGCCCACTTCCGTTTATCACGTTAAATGGGAAGAATCGGCGATTGAACGCGAGCGTTTCTTCGCTGGCCGCATAGCTCAATTTGCATTGGCAGGTCTTTTCAAGCCAACTTGAGACCGCTTCTGCGGCCCCGTCGTCAGCGGCCGCACTGATACGGATCGCTTCCGCGACTCCGGTACCGTCTGACTTAATCTTGCCATCCGATCCTGGGCGCAACTCAAAGAGCCGCGGAACTGCCGCTCGGACGGCCCCAAGCCAGTGCACGGAAGACGCAAACTGATCGAGACGTGCTCCCAAGGCGGTAACCGCAGTCAAGTCATCTTCCGCGTCAGCACCGGTCGGTCTCAGACCGGCGAAACTCCAATGCGAACGTCCTAGCGAAGACTCAACTTCAAAGAACTGATGCGCATCGTTCTCCGATGGACCGCCCGTAAACTTATTGCCCCCAACGATTGCTTCAAAGCCACCAATCAGTTCTCCGCCGGCACCCAAGTCGCGCAAGTTAAGCTCATACCGCATATCGGCCCACTCAAGCCCGAATTGAAGCGCGCTCGCTACCTGCCCGTTGTAAATGAGATCTTGGAATAAGGCGTCCCGGAGCGCGGGAGATGTATAGTCGAGTACGGCCGATCCAATCGCAGGTCGTTTCCGCTGGGCTGACGCCGCGAGAATCGGAAGCAAGCGAAGCGCAGCGCTTTTTCCGGCGCTGTTGTGACCAAAAAGGAGCGTCAGTGGCTTCAGGTCGATCCGCTGTCGTTGATCGAAAACTCGATACTTGGCAAACTCGAGTGCGAGAAGGGCTCCTTGATCTGGCACTCTCGGGCTTCCTAATCCTTGTCGCCCCAGCGCCTTATGCTCGGGTGAAGCTATGCCGCGTGTGTTGCTGCGGGTACGTATGATCCGTCAAGCTTGCCGGTCGATGGCGGACATTGGGCATGGCCGCCACTGCTGTCAAATGCAGCGCGCGGGAGATGGGGTATCATATATGAAGGTTCGCTAAGCACCCGACCCTCGCGCCCGCAAACGGCTCTTGCGATCCGCCCGCCAGCCTTCCATGATCGCCGCGCCTCCCGTGAAAGCCAGGGGGCGGGGCGTGGAAACCTCACCAAATAGACTCGGTCGCGAAGAAATTCGGGGCCGGGTGGCATGCGCGCATGTCCAGTCGGTTTCGGCCGATAAAGGCGCATGCGCCTGACTGTTTGGCAGGTTTCCAACATCCGGCTTCGGCCGTCGCTCCGAGAGGTACATAGGAGCGGCGCGAGGGTCTGAGCCGAAGGTCGCTCCATAACGAGGGGCGACGACGCACATGCGGAAGACACACAGCACGTCGACGCGACATGCTCGCTCGGCGCGACGATGCGCGTCCGCAGCACATCCAGCCATCATCAACGGGAGAACACCATGATTACGAAGACGCTTGCGCTCGTCCTGAGCGCAACGCTGGCGCTTTCCGCCTGCACCCACCCTGCGGACGTTTCCCGGCCGCTGACCGAGGTCGAGGACAAGAACGCAAACTTCACGGTCAAAGACGTGCCCGGCGGTTTCACCGTTGAGGCCCGTTACAGCCGCTACCAGTTCGTCCCCGAGACGTCGGCACTCATCACCGCTTGCCGTCAACTCGGCACCGCCCGCGCCTACGACGAGGCCAAACGTCGGGGTCGGGAGATCGAGCCGATCAACGAGCAAACCGTCCGCGTCTCGACCGGCCGCAACATCGTCACCGCCCGCACGGCCTGCCGCGCCTTCGTAGAGGCCCGGTTCAAAGGCTGACCCCCACACCCTTTCGGAGAACAGATATGAAAATGTACGCACTGTTGGGCTTGGTCCTCGCCGCATTTCTGGCGGCCTGCGGATCGAACTCAAGCGAAGGCGAACAAGGGAATGCCGCCGCCCCTGCCCCATCGCCGAAGGAACTGCTTGCCACCATCAACGCCGCCTACAGCGGCAACGGCATCCAGGCGCGTCGGGAGTGGGGCGGAAAGCGCGTCACGGTTGGCGGAGCATTCTTTTCCGCGGGCCGTAACGCCGACGGCTCAACGTCCGTCTTGGTCAGTCCCGGCGATACGCCACCGACGCTCGGCGAACTGAACGTCGGCAAGAAACAGGACGATTTCGTGGCCAAGCTGGAAAAAGGGAAGGAGGTCGTAATGACCTGCACCGTCGATCCCAAGACCGAGAGGTTCACGACGACCTTCCTCGACTGCGTGCCGGTTGGGGTGTGAGGGCGTCCGCGCCCGTCCTGATCGTGTCGCACCTCGCCGTGGCGGGCGGAGTGTACGCGCTCACCGACCGCCGCCCGGTCGACACGGAGGCGAAGCACACCGGCTTCTTCACCGTCGAGACGACGAAGGTGCTCGCCACCACCGTCGAGAGCCTGCGCGATCAAAACAGACTCCTCGTGTTCAGCTACAAGGGCAACGCCCGCGTCTCGGCTGAGCGCACGCGCTTCTGGCTGCTCAGCGGCACCCAGGAGCTGAACGTGCCGGCGGTGGTCAACTACTACCTCGACCTATCCAGCCTCAGCCTCGTCGACGTCAGCTACAGCGACACGGCGAAGATCGTCTCCGTTCGGTTGCCGGCGATCACGGTGGGCGACATCGTGTTCCAGCCGGAAAACGCCAGCACGGTCAACGGTGGCGTCCTGACCTATGGAGAAGGCACGGTCGAGGCGTTGCGCAGGCTCAACTATAAAAGCGCCCGCCGCGCGATGGTGGCGCAGGCGCAGCAGCCCGGCCTGCTCAACGAGGCCCGGCGCCGGGCCCAAGAGAACATCCAAGCGTACTGCGAAATACCGCTCCGTTTAGCAGGGCGGCCCGACGTGAAGGTGGTCGCCACCTTCCGCTGACTCACCGCCGGCACAGGCCGGCACAACCATCATCAACCCGCCAGAGGCGCCCCGGAGACGATCCGCGGGCGCCTTTGTCGTCTCTGGAGACCCGACATGATTTCAATACGTAGTTCCGCAGACATGGAGCGGGCGCTGGGCAACGTGCTCGACCCCGCCCTTCGCCTATTGCTGACGCAGCGGCGCGATCAGCTCGCTGAAGACACCGATTACGATTTCGCCGAGTTGGCACACATCATCGTCGTGTGCCCCGGCGACAATCTTGCTGCGGTGGAGGCCGAGGCGGGCATCGCGATCGCCAGCAACCTCGTCGATGGCAGCCGTCTGGGCGAGGCTGATTTCTCACCGTCGTTTGAATACGTCGAGCAGCACCCCGGCGGATGGAACGAGGCGGTCATGATCCTTTCCGATGATGGGTTCGGCATCGTCCTGTTCGTCCCCGACCGCATCGACGTCGATCCGATGCTGTCGCTGCTGATGAGGCGCGCCCTCGCCTGAGCCTAACCCTGCACAGACCTTGACCAATCCGCGGCGCCCCGCGGGGGGGGGGGGCCGCCCCCTCATGACGAACACATAGCCTTTGAAGGGAGATAGCTATGCCTAAGGCAGAGCTGAGCCACGCCTTCTGCCTCACCGCCGGGTGCGCAGAGGGCAAACGCAAGACCGACTATTATGATACGACGGTAACGGGTTTGGTACTTGAATGCCGTTCGACCGGCGGCAAGACATTCTATTTGCGTTACGATCAAACGGCAGGCAGAGACAGATCAAGCTTGCCGCGTTCGGTGATGCCTCGTTCGCGCAGATTAAGCGTAAGGCCGAGCGTCTCAGGTCGGAGGTTGTCATGGGTGGCGACCCCGCGGCGGCGAAGGCGGAGCGTCGGGCCGTGCCGCTTTATGCCGAGCTTGCCGCGCAGCACATGGCGGAAGCCGAGCTGCACCAACGCAGCTACAGCACGACCGAAGCCTACATGCGCAACCATATCGTCACGCGCTGGGGCAAGACGCGACTGACCGATATCGACGGCCGGGCGGTCGCCCAGTGGCTGGCGGCCAAGCGGTCCGAAGGCCTTTCCGCCGGGACCATCGAGAAAATCCGGGCGATCATGAGCCGGTCGTTCGAACTTGGACGGCGGTGGGGTATTCCTGGCTGCGACCGCAATCCCTGTCGCGACGTACCAAGGAAGCCGCTTAACAACGCTCGCGAGCGGTATGTCACCGCGGACGAAGCGGCGCGGCTGATCGAAGCGGCGTCGTCGTCGCGGAATAAGCAGCTGGCCGCGATCGTGCGGTTGCTGCTGCTTACGGGCATGCGTGTGTCCGAGCTGCTGTCTGCCCGGTGGGAGAACGTCGATCTTGATCGGCGATCTTTATGTCTGCCGACGTCGAAGACAGGACGATCCAGGTATGTCCCTTTGGCAGGTGCGGCGCTGGAGGTCATCGGAGCGCTTCCGCGGAAAGGCGAATTCCTGTTTCCAAATTCCCGCAACTCCTCGAAACATCTCACAACAGTAAAGCACGGTTGGCAGGCTGCACGAGAAGCAGCAGGATTGTCAGACCTTAGGATTCATGATCTTAGACACAGTGCAGCTAGTTTTATGATTAATAGTGGTGTTGACATATTTGCTGTGGGCAAAGTCCTAGGTCACAGCTCTATTCAAAGCACACAACGCAACAGCCATCTTTCCAACTCGACGCTGCTCGCCGCGGTCGAGGCGGGGGCGGCCAAGCAATCGTCGGCACACGCCTAACTTTTGATCCCGCCCTCCCTGCTGGCCTTGCGGCCGGCGGGCGAGGGGGGGGCAAATTTTGCCTAGAATATTTTTTTGATTTCCTGAAGCTGCCGCCTGACGACCGAGCCACGAGGGATGACCACATGACAGGTAACGACAGTCAGAATTCAGAACCGACACTAATCGGCGGCCTGTCTTTGGCGGAATGGGAGAAGCGATGGGAAGTCGTACCTGACGGATTTTCGACGCCTTCGCCAAAGCTTCGTCACGAGATCGGGCTGTTCGCAGCTAAGGACGGCGAGCAATACATGTATATCGGCAAGGCGGCGAATATGCGCGGAGACGGTCTAAGTGGCGGACTTGCGAGAGCTTATGTGAAGAACGCTTCTGGAGATAAAGGGAAGGGGCGTGCGATGCTAAAAGAGCATCGTAATGACTTGCAAGCTCACGTCATAAAAATGCCGCGATCTGCCGAGAACATTGAAATATTAGTGGCCTTGAAGAAGGCCATGCTTAAGCTTCACGCTCCATTGTGGAATCAGTCTAAGAAAAAGATAAAGGAAGCGCGTGAGGAAAGTTACAGGAAACGCTGATTTCAATACGCGGGAGGTGTGCCGCACCGACATGCACTGTGCGAACGTTCGAAGGCTTATTGGAGGAAGGGCACTGACGGTGGATACCGTCTTTTCGGCTGATCCCATGCCTAAGTAATTGACCTTTAAATTTCACCTCCTTCCTTTCCTAAGGATATAACCTTCAGGGAAAGGAGGGAGGGGGGACAATGCTCAAGGCTCTATCACCTAGGGGATAAACAGCGGGGGGGGGCGGCCTACGCTAATTCAACGGGTTCGACCAAGCGAAGGCGGCTCCCGCTTTTGTGATTTTCGGGCACTTCCCCGCCTTAGGCCCGTACAGGCCCGCCGCCGCCGCCCGGCACTCCGGCATCCGAACGCCCGTCGTGGCGCTCCTGCCTTCGGCGAAACGCTGTTTTGATAGGCTCGCGGTGAGGGGCCGGTGACTCCCGCGCGTTGGGGGTTGAACCGACGCCGGCAGCGACATAGCCTCCGACAGCCCATCATGGGCAGGAGGATGTTTGATACGTCAGCTACTTCTCGCCGCCGCCGCCGTTAGCCTTCTCGCAGCCAGTCCTGTTGCCGCCGCGCCGTGCAAAGACCCGAAGACCGGCAAGTTCATCAAGTGCCCCGCGAAGGCACCCGTGAAAGTGACGCGCTGTAAGGTCGCCAACGGAAAGTTCGCGAAATGCGGGACGCCGGGCGCCAAGCCGATCGGATGAGGTTTCGCCGTCCGCCCCTGTTTGACATCGAGGTTGCACTCCCCGGCGCTTTGGTGCTGGCGGGTGCCCTCTCCAGCCTTTGGTCGCTGCTTCGTTTTGTAGGCTTTATTTGATACCGCCGCGACGCGATCAGGCGTTCACGGCGAGCAGCTGGGAGGGATAGGGCGAGGCAAGCGTCAGTGCCCCCTCGACTGGAGCTTGCAACCAGCGATCGTGGTCCTCGTCGTGTAAGATCACCGGCATCGCCTTTGGATGGACCGCTCCGACCAGATGCGTCGCTGGATCGCCGTCGTAGCCCGTCGTCAGAAACGCATAGGCTGGTCCCGTCTCAGTCGGCCGCCACACGCCCGCGAACGCAAAGATGGGTCGCGACGGCAGCGAGAACCAATGCGGTCTCTTCTTGCCAGTCACCGGGTCAGGATCGACGCTCCACTCCTGGAAGCTCGTGACCGGCATAAGGCAACGGCGCGCAGGGTTCTTCAGTGTCAATCGGCGTCCAAAAAGGACCCCCTATCGGCGTGCAAAAGGGACCCCCTTCGTCGAGCAGCGTAACGGGTATGACGGGCGCACTGTTCGTGCTGGTTGCGGCGTAGGGCGGGCGT